>NZ_JABULX010000039.1 GCF_013328345.1 Marinifaba aquimaris | reverse complement strand
ACAAGCTCTACTGACAGATAGCTTGGTTATGTTTTTTTCTTCAATAACGCGTTGCGTTGCTTTTTTGTGATACGTACTCCGAAATCTTTATCAAGTACATCGACTATCGTTTCAAAGAATTGTGCTTTTATCTTGGTATCTTCTAGCTCTTTTTCGAGGGCTTTGATTTTTTGCTCGGGTGTTAAATCATTGGGTTTAGACATAAGGGGAAGCTCATTCATATGATTGGGAGTACCTTTACTCCAATCTAGTTGACCATATCGGCGAAGCCAAGTTAAAACGGTTGAAGCCCCTTGTATTCCATAGTGGTTTTGAGCTTGTTTGTAAGTACATTCGCCTTTTTCTACTTTATCAACGACAGATAGTTTAAAGGCAAGTGAATAATCTTTTTGTGTACGCTTAGTTATTGGTTTCATTATCTTCTCCAAATTGAAGTTGGAAAAGTGTCAACCTTATTCAGGACGGGTCAACAATATAAAAAAAGCCCAGTTTAACTGGGCTTTTTACTTTCAACTTTGGATAAAAATACTAATTGCTTAGAAGCGAACTTGTACGCCTAATGAGTAACGTGCTTCACCATAGTAATATGAGTTCTGAGTGTATTCTAAGATGTTTCATTTATCTCTTCTCCTTAAGTGGAACACTATCACCTTAGCTCCTTAGTTAGTTTAATACTTGAAACCGAAAGCAAAGAGTGGCATGTCCTAAACAAACTTGACTGTTTGTTTATAACTATTAATCGTATCTCTATTACTGAGTAAGCTTCGATGCGCATTAGTTGCCATTATCTGAATCGAAGCTAATGCTTTATCAATGAAATCTTCCGGTATATCGGCACATTCAACAAACTTAGGATAAAACTCTAATCCGTAGAGAATGTATTGCCAACTGGCTAGACCAAAAATGTCATACTTATTGGGGAAATCACCCTCAGATACGGCATAGTGTTTCCAAGCTTCTAGCTTTTCTAATAGGCTACCTGGAATGTTTTCAGGCATGGTTTGTTCGCGCCAAAACTCAGTGTCAGTGCGCTTAGTTAGGCAGTAATGCAATTTAATAAAATCAATGATGTTGTCCCAGCGGTTGACGAAAATTTCGTTGTACTGCTTTTGCCTAACTTCCATTGCCTCTCGTGTTTCAGGGAAACGGGCTGCTAATGAACGCGCGCCTGCTTCAACCATGGCAATTGCTGTCGCTTCTAATGGCTCAACAAAACCGCTGGCAAAACCGTTAGCAACACAGTTTTTATGCCATGATTTTTCGCGGTAGCCAGAGGTAAAGTGAATATGTCTTAACTCAAGCTCCTGATCTTCAATACCTAAATACTGTTTAAATACTTCTTCGGCTCTTTCTTTAGATGTGTGCTTCGATGAGTACACATAGCCACACCCTCGACGTGTTTGTAATCCGATATCCCAAATCCAGCCCGCTTCTTGCGCTGTAGATATGGTATGGGTCGCTATTTTTTGACGAGACGATTCGTAAGGCACTTGAAGAGTGACAGCTGAATCGACCGATAGGTATTTGCTTTTATCAACAAAAGGTACACCGAGAGTTTGCGAAATAAGTAAGCCTCTGAATCCTGTGCAATCGACGAAAAAATCAGCAGGGAAGGTTTCTCCATTTTTTGCAATAAGATGATCAATATAGCCTTCGTCATCAAGGCTTGCTTGTTCGATATCGGCATAGGTGTGCTTGACATCTAGTTTATTTATCGAGTGTTCTTTCACTAATTCACCAAGTTTAGAAGCATCTAAATGGTAAGCGTATTTAGCGAGCCATTCATATTCGGAGGTATCACCTTGTTTAGGCGCTAGATTCTTATCACACAAGTGCGCCTGTAATGTCACTCCATGACTAAAACTCTTGTTCAGATCGTCTTTGTTGCGCTTCAACCATTGTGATGCCAGATTGATCCCTTTTGGTGTAGCAGGTGGATCGAATGGGTGATAATAAGCGTGTGCTTTTTCAGCAGGATCATATAACCAGTTTCTAAATTCAGCCCCTTGTTTAAAGGCTGCATCACAAGCTGATAGGAATTCTTTTTCAGATAAGCCGATGTCGTGAAGCGTATTTAGAATCGTAGGAAAGGTTCCTTCACCTACACCTATGGTGGCGATGTTTTCTGATTCGATAAGGTGAACTTCAATGTTTCTAGCATTCTTTTTAAAAGAGCTGGCTAACAGTGCAGCACTGAGCCAGCCGGAGGTGCCACCGCCTAAGACGATAACTTTGGAAATCTGTTTTCGCATCTGTAGAAACCTTTATCTAGTTGTAATTAGGCTTAATTACTTAATATCGCAGTATCAAACTGTACTAAGACCATATTTTTTAATTTTGTTGATTAGATCCCGGTGCATCGGGAGTTTATTTGTGAACTCTTTTGATGCCATTGCCACTTCATTGATCTGTGATTTTGCAAGGGAAATGTACTGGTTGTCCAAAGGTTGAACCTTAGTTTTAAAGTTCATTCCGAACATCACGTAGAGATAGTTATCAACGTTAAATAATTCTGTTTTTGAATCAAAATCAGAATCTTTTGGACAATAATGCTGCCATGTTAGCAAGCGCTCTTGTAACGATTCTGGGATTGTTAGTGGATCTCTGTTATCAATCCAAAATTGCGAGTCAGTTCTATCAGATAAGCAGTAATGCAATTTGACAAAATCTATGGTTTTATTCCAAGCGTTACCAATTATTTCGTTAAAGCGCTTAGCCATAATGGGTACAAGTGTTTGTTCGATTGGAAACCTTTCTGCTAACAGTCTTGCTGAAAAATCAGTGAGTAATAAGGCTGTCGCTTCTAATGGTTCAACAAAACCTTGTGATAGACCGATGGCTACACAGTTTTTGTGCCAGAGCGTTTCTTTAATACCAATTTTCATATCTATATTGCGAGGCGATAACTCGGCTAATTTGCCAACTAAATATTTATCGAACTTGCTATAAGCTTGGTCTTCAGAGATGTGGTTATCTGAGTAAACAAAGCCAGTGCCTCTTCTTTCGGTCAGTGCAATATCCCAAATCCAACCAGCTTGGTGAGCTGTTGATATGGTATAGGGTGGTATAGGTCTATCAGGCTCTGTAGGTACTTGTACTGCTATTGCTTTGTTCGTCAATAACACGTCTGACTTACTGACGGTTTCAATATTGAGTTTCTTTTCTATTAATGTCGCGCTAAAGCCAGAGCAATCGACAAAAAAGTCATAAGCTAAGTTTTCAGCTTGTTCTGTGATCAAATGGGTTAACGCACCACTTGCATCTAGCTCGGCATCTACAATATTCGATTGTAGGTGTTTAACGCCGAGTTTTTCGGTCGCATTTTTAGCTAATAGCTTGGAAAATTTCTTCGCATCAAGATGATAAGCGTAGCTACTGATGCCTTCGTATTCTCTGTTGGTGATGAGTTTCGGTGCTTTACCCGCATCACAAAAATCGGCTTGGAAAGAGACGGTTTCAGCAAGTGTTTTGTCTTGACCGAATTGCAGCCAGTAAGGTGTTAAATCATCTTCAAAGGGAAAAGGCGATTCAAATAAGTGATGATAGTAATTCTGGCTATGGGTCTTTTTATCCATCCAATTAACAAACTTGATGGATTGTTTAAATGTAGCATCACATTCAGTGATAAATTCTGTTTCGCGAATACCGAATGATTTTAGGGTTTCCCTCATCAATGGCACTGTACCTTCGCCAACACCTATGGTTGGAATATTTGGGTTTTCAATTAAGGTAATCTCAATACCTTTTTGGTTTTGCAAGTTTTTAGCTAAATGATTAGCTGTGATCCAACCTGCGGTTCCACCTCCTAGTATGACTATTTTTTTTATTTTCATGTCGACCTCTTATTTTAAAAGCCCAGCCTTATGCTGGGCTTTTAACTGCGTTTCTAGCAATATCGTTTAGAAACGGAACTGTGCGCCAATAGAGTAGCGAGCTTCACCTTGATAGACGTAAGCATGGTAACCAGAATCAAACTGAGTACCTGTGTTCTCTTGGTGTGCACCTTTTTGAACACTGTCTTCTTCTAACACGTTCACAACATCAAATGTGAATGTGATATTTTCGTTCAGGTTGTAAGATGCGCTCAAATCTAATGTACCGAATGCATCATGCTCGCGGTCACCATAGAAGCCAGAACCTTCACGGATCATATACTCAGAGCGCCAGCTATATGCTGCACGTGCAGAGAAAACATCTGTCTCATAATAAGCAACAACGTTTAATGAGTTTTCAGATGTGTCAGACAATACATCGTTACCATCGATGAAGTTGTCTGTACTATCTGCCTTCGAGTCTGCATATGTGTAGTTGATTACACCACCAAAACCATTGTCAAATGCGTGTTGTAATTGCAGTTCTAGACCTTGAACGCTTCCGCCATCTCCATCAACATTGGTTGTAACCGTCCAGTTATCTTCACCAACTGATGGGATGATACCGATTGATTGATTTTCTGATTGGCTAGAGGTATGGAAATTCTGAATTGACTTCATAAATACTGCTGCCGCAAACATACTGTCTTCTGAGTAGTAGTATTCAATACCTAAATCCCCTTGAACTGCTTTGAAAGGACTCAATGCAACTGAACCTGTTGTAGCAACTTGGTTATCAGGATTAGTATCTGTTAAACCAGATAATGACTGGTTTGTGAACATATCGTCGTATTTAGGGCGAGAAATAACTTCTGCCGCAGAGAAACGAACAATTAGATCTTCACGGACATCAAATGCGATATTTAAGCTTGGTAAAGTGTCGTTGTAATCGTGTGTCAGGGTATCAATATCTGTGGTATAAGTGTTATTTAAACCATCTGTTACGTCATCAACAAAGGCCGCATCAACGGCAAATGATTCACCTGTGACTTTAGTATCAATATAACGGAAGCCGAAATTACCGCGGAAGCCATCACCTTCGAACTTAGCCATGATATAGCTAGACATGTTCTCTTCAGTTAAGCCTGCATATCCGGCACGACGTTGGTCGAAAGATTTTAAATGTCTGTTTGTCCAATCCATAATAGCCGCAACATCAGGCTTAGGAATTAGTTCGTCGTTAGTACCAGCGTTAAATGTTCCATTTACAAAGTAAGCCGCATCTGGACCTTGCGCAACATTGTCATAGTCGCCAAAGTTACCGGCAAAAGCATCTACCGATACTTCGTGATCAGACCAACGGAAACCCGTTTTTATTGAAGTAATTGCGCCTAAATCAACGTCAAATTCTACATCACCTTGTACGTAAGACTCTTTATCTTCACGTGGTTCACTAATTGCGGCACCAGTTGCGTAACCTTCCCAGCTGAAGTACTCACCTGCTTCTGGGAAGTCAATATTCGCGGTTTCTTGACCATTGAGCTTAGTACCGCTGCTATTTACAGTCGTACTACCAATATTATCAAATGGGTTTGTTAGAACACCGACGTTTGTTTCAAAATTTGTACCACCTGTTGCTTTTGAGTAGCCCACTTGGAAGTCAAACTTAGCGCCGTCAGCTTGATAACTTAGTTCGTAAGCAAATAACTCAGTTTCCATCGTTGCGAAACGTGGACGAGTATCATATTGAGGCATTGCAGCTGCGTTACGATTGCCTGTAGGTGCAGCGAATGCATCGTCATTTTGATCAATACCAATTGTACTTTGAATCCACTCCAGCGTGTTAACGCAAGATTCACCGGTCGCATTTGGCCTGCTGTTTACAGGGTTTGTACAGTTAGACATATCCGCAGGTAACCACAAAGCGGTATTAGTATTATCAGCCTCTAATTCCATGTTCATGTATTGGAAGCTCATATCTAGTTCGTCTGTAGGCGCCCATTGTGCCACGAAGTCAATTGTTTCACGGTTACGCTCTTGCATGATGTTTGAAAGCCCACTTCGGCCACCCCAAGCAATTGCGTTTTCAACACCACGACGTTCAAGCGTGTATTCATTAGAACTAACGGCTAATAAAATACCAAAAGTTTCTTCTTCATTTTTCCAGCTACCTAAAGCTGAAATATTTGCATCAGTTTCTTCGGAGATCGAGCCGTATGTACCTTTAACCGTTGCAAAAGCTGTCAGTGGGTCTAAATCTAGTGGCTTACGTGTTTTAACGATAACAGTACCACCCACACCGCCTTCTAAAAGGTCTGCTTGTGATGATTTGTATACTTCGATACCGGCAATCATCTCTGGTGCAAGCATAGAGTAGTTGAATGTACGGTCTATTGGTTGTTGTGAGTACCAACCAGCAGAAGCCACGTTTTGGCCGTTAAGTGTTGTTAATGTTAGGTCGTTAGACACACCACGGATTGAAACAGCAGAACCTTCACCAAATTGGCGAGATACTGCAACACCAGGAATACGACCTAGTGATTCTGCAACGTTTTGATCTGGGAATTTACCCACATCTTCAGCGTTTACAGCATCTACAGTTGCTGTTGAGAAACGCTTTGTATTCATTGATTCTTTTAGAGAACCGCGGATACCGCGGACCTGAATTATTTCAACATCTTCATCTGCTGCTGCTTCTGCTGCGAAAGCAACAGGCGCAGAAACTGAAGCGCCCATTAGAGCTGCTAAGCCCATGGCTTGTGTGATTTTATTGAGTCGTAAAGAAGACATACTTCCCCCTGATCGGTTTGTATTTTGTTGTTATTGGAACTTGTTTTTATAATTACCCCTAAGGGCACCTTTTTCTCTTCGCCGCCTACAACAACAGCAAAGTGAAAAAAGAGATAACCAAAACAGCTGGTTATCCCTTTGCGTTATCTCAGGGCTACAACCCCCCTCAATAACTTTCTACAGAAATACATAATCAATGAGTACCCATTCGGGAACCCAGCGGAAGCTACAACACAACCGCAGGAGCAAATTAAGAGAGGGAGGAATTTTGAGTCTTGATTCGAGGTGATTTAATGTGATTCATGTTTTATTTTTAATTATGTACTTGATATATATGGTTTTTATTTTTATTTGTGACTGGTGGTCATGTGGTATTGTGAGGAAAATTTGGCTGAGATTTAATGTTCTTTTAGAACTATTTGGCTATTTCAGTGAGTCTAGATACAAAAAAAGCACTCGATGGAGTGCTTTTTAATATATTGAGTGAACCGCTTTTTAGAAAAACAATGCGCTGGGTTGGAATAAGCGTTCTACTTCTGTGATGTACTTTTTATCAACTAAGAACATGACGACATGGTCATCAGTTTCAATTTTGGTATCACTGTGGGCAATGATAACTTCATCTTGTCGAACGATTGCACCAATCGTTGTACCTTGCGGTAATTTAATTTCGGAGATGGTTTTACCCACAACTTTCGAAGTGGTTTCATCGCCATGTGCTATCGCTTCAATCGCTTCAGCTGCACCTTTTCTAAGTGAATAAACATTAACAATATCACCGCGACGAACATGAGTTAACAGTGCTGAAATGGTTGCTTGTTGAGGTGAGATAGCGATATCGATCTCGCCACCTTGTACTAAGTCAACGTAAGCGCCATGTTGAATCAATACCATGGTTTTTTGGGCACCTAAACGCTTAGCTAGCATGGCTGACATGATATTGGCTTCATCGTCATTAGTAACGGCTATAAAGACGTCAACTTGGTCTATGTGCTCTTCGGTCAGTAATTCAGGGTCTGAAGCATCACCTGCAAAAACAATGGTATTTTCTAGCGTTTCTGAAAGGTAGGCAGCGCGGTCTTGATTACGCTCAATTAGTTTTACTCTGTGGGTATCTTCTAAATGGCTAGCAAGACCTGCACCTATGTTACCGCCGCCCGCAATCATGATGCGTTTATAACTCGATTCCAGTTTTTGTAGCTCACTCATTACCGCGCGGATGTGTTTGGTTGCTGCGACGAAGAATACTTCATCATCGGCTTCAATAATCGTCGTGCCTGTTGGCCTGATAGGGCGGCCTTGACGATAAATAGCTGCAACACGCGTATCTACATGAGGCATGTGCTCCCTTAGCGCAGATAAAGCGTGACCAACTAACAAACCACCGTAATAGGCTTTAACTGCAACGAGAGAAACTTTGCCATTGGCAAATGCCATAACCTGTAGTGCACCAGGATAATCAATTAAGCGCCTAATGTACTTAGTGACTAATTGTTCTGGCGCGATAATATGATCAACCGGAATATCATGGTTCTTAAATAGCTCTTGGCGGAACGTAATATATTCTTGTGAGCGAATACGGGCAATTTTGGTTGGAGTGTGGAACAAGCTATAGGCAATCTGGCAGGCTACTATATTGGTTTCATCGCTACTGGTTACTGCGATGATCATATCTGCATCTTCTGCCCCTGCGCGTTGCAACACTCCTGGATGAGAAGCATGGCCGAGCACAACTTGAAGATCATATTTATCCCTTAATTCGCTCAACCTAGATGAACGAGAATCGACTATGGTGATCTCGTTTTTTTCACCCACTAGGTTTTCTGCCAACGTTCGGCCCACTCGACCGGCACCTAAGATAATGATCTTCATATTGTTCTTCTTATTATGCTTGTTTAACTAGCCTAGCGTAGTAGAAACCATCCATATTTTTGTTACCCGGGAAAATTTGCCAACCTGGATCACTTGCGGTTTCACTATCAAAGATAGGCGCTAGCTTAGCATCTTTGTGTTGCTGTAAAAACTCAGTGATTTGCTGTTTGTTTTCTTCAGGTAGCACAGAGCAGGTTGCATAAAGCAATGTGCCGCCGGGCTTCAACATTGGCCATAAATTATCGAGAATTTGCTTTTGTAACTTAGCCAACTCAGCAATATCGGTTTCACGGCGCAAATACATAATATCTGGGTGACGGCGAATCACACCTGTTGCAGAGCAAGGCGCGTCAAGTAAGATGCGATCAAACTGCTCTTTGTCCCACCATTTATCATCACTGGCATCAGCTGCAATTAAGTTTGCATCTGCTTTTAAGCGCGTTAAATTTTGAGCGACTCGGTTTAATCGTGTTGCATCTATATCTAGCGCTACAACTTCTTTTACATCTGGACTCGCGGCGAGTATATGGGCTGTTTTTCCGCCCGGTGCTGCACACGCATCTAATACCCTTTCACCCGCTTGTGCATTGAGTAACTTTGCCGCTTGCTGTGCGGCTTTATCTTGCACTGCACAGCTACCTTCTGCAAAGCCAGGTAACTTATCTACTGCAATGGCTTGCTCGAGTAAAATAGCATCATCATCTTGGCTAAATTCAATATCAGCTTGTTTAAGTTGCTCTGAAAAGTGTTCAGCAGAGTTAACTAAAGTGTTAACACGTAACCAAAAAGGTGGATGGGCTAGATTCGCCTTGATGATTTTTTTAAAACCTTTTGGATAGGCTTTCTTTAACTTAGAAATCAACCATTGCGGGTGACTTGATGTCACTTGCAAACCTGTTGCATCGGCTTTTTTCGCTAAGCTTTCTTGCTCTCTTTGATAGCTTCGTAAAACAGCATTGACCAGACCTTTCATTTTCGGCATTTGCCAAGGTATAACTGCATCAACTGTTTCTGCTAAAGCGGCGTGATCGGCAACACGTTCGCTGTCGAGTTGATACATACCAATCGCAATTAGATAGCGAATCGGGTTGAGTTCGGCTGATAACTTTTGTTCGGTTAGCTGGTTTAAGTAATAAGAATATCTTGCAAGTTGTCTTAATGTGCCAAAGCAAAAATCCTGAATTTGGCCTTTTTGGCTTGGCGATAATGCTTCTGGTAACTCAGCTAGCGCTTGTGTCATTGACCTATTGTCATCTAAGACACGTTTAAGCACTAAGCTCGCTAAGTAGCGGGTGTTATTCTGACTCATTACGTGTCCTGTTCTGCGTTAAGGCTGATGTTTTTACCTAGACTAAACCAGTCTGCACGTGCATTTAATGCATCGGCAACTGAAACTGGCTTTTTACCTGGTAGCTGAATAGTTTGTAGCAATAAAGCATCTTTGCTCGTTTGGATGGCAATGCCGTTTTTATCTGCTTGCAAAATGGTACCGGGCTGACGTTTATTATCACTAGCAAGGACACTTGCCTGATGAACTTTGATTGTTTGGGCTTTACCCTTGTCATCGTTTAGTAAAAAGTAGCTGCACGGCCATGGTGAGAAGGCGCGCACGCAGCGTTCAATAAATTCAGCATCTGTTTGCCAATTGATCTCAGCTTCTTCTTTTGACAACTTCTTCGCATAAGTAGCTAAGGCATCATCTTGAGGTTCTGCGTTTACTTTTCCTTGCTCGATTAAAGCTAAACATTCAATCAGTGCAACTGGGCCTGATTGTGCTAATTTTTCATACATTGAAGCTGAAGTATCGGCTGCATCAATAGCAGTTTTTTCAATATGCAGCATATCACCTGTATCTAAGCCCACATCCATTTGCATTATGGTGACACCTGTTTCTTTATCTCCCGCCCATATTGAGCGTTGAATTGGAGCGGCACCACGCCATTTAGGTAATATTGAGCCGTGAACATTAATACAACCTAAGCGAGGCGTGTCTAATACTACTTTTGGTAACAGCAGGCCATAAGCTACAACAACCATGATATCTGCATTTAAAGCGCTGAGCTCTGCTTGTGCCGCTTCATCTTTTAATGACTCTGGCTGAAAAACCGGAATATCATTATCTAGTGCAATTTGTTTGACTGGACTCGCTTGTAGCTTTTTCCCTCGACCAGCAGGGCGATCAGGTTGGGTGTAAACCGCTACGATATTGTGTTCAGTATCAAGTAGAGCAGATAGGTGGCGTGCGGCAAAGTCGGGTGTGCCAGCAAAGATTATGTTTAGAGCCAAGATAGATTCTCTTTTAGGTGATATTAACGAGTGCGGGTGGCTAGCTTAGCTTCTTTTTCTAGCTTAGCTTTGATACGTTGGCGCTTTAATGGAGATAAATAATCAACAAATAACTTACCGTTTAAGTGATCTAGTTCATGCTGAATACAAATAGCCAATAAGCCATCAGCATCCATGGTGAACTCGTTACCTTCTTTATCTAATGCTTTAACTGTTACTGATTCTGCGCGTTCCACTTTTGCATAAATAGTAGGAAAAGAAAGGCAACCTTCTTCATGAACTTCTACACCGCGCTTTTCGGTAATTTCAGGATTCACAAAAACTAAAGGCTCGTTGTACTCTTCGCTACAGTCTGCAACGAATATACGCTTGTGGATATCAACTTGCGTCGCGGCTAAACCAACACCTTTGGCGTCGTACATTGTCTCGATAAGATCTTCGATATTAGTTTCAATTTCGGTGGTTATTTCTGCAACAGGTTGTGCTACAGTTCGTAGCCTTTCGTCTGGAAATTTAAGTACTTCTAAAACTGACATAATTTAAAAACTTTCATACTGTCTAAGGATGTGCTGTAATTCTAGTCATTTAGTAATGAATATTACAGAGATAAAATAATAATAACGCTCGGAATAACGAGTTTGGATGGTAGTTATGCTTAAAATCGCCAAATCACTGCTTATTTCTCTGCTAGCAGTCGGCATTGCCTTTGCTGACGAGCTAACTTTAAGAGATGATGCGCCAACTCAATATGTGGTCAAAAAAGGGGATACCTTATGGGATATTTCCGCGATGTTCCTCAATTCACCATGGAAATGGCCAGAACTTTGGGGTCACAACCCGCAAATTGACAACCCGCACCTCATCTACCCAGGTGATATCTTACGCCTTGTTTATACCGCAGATGGTCAGCCAAGATTGGTTGTTGCTAACACTTCTAATGTTATCAAAGTATCACCTACCAAACGTACAACGATTAAACGTTACCAACCTGTAGAAACTTTGCCACTAAGTACAATTACGCCTTACTTAAGCTATGAACGTATTCTTCTTGGGCCGGAATATGATGATGCCCCTATGGTACTAGGTGGTGATACGCACACTAAACGCAAAATTGAAGGTGATACCATTTACGCGGGTGGTAATTTAAGCCCAGATGAAATGTACGGTATTTATACTAAGAGTCGCCAGTTTGGTGAAACTAATGCTGAAACTGGTGAAGTTGCATTCTACGAATTAGAACTTGCGGGTACGGCTCGTGTGATGCGTCTTGATGAAGATAGAGTTTCACATAAGATGAAAATTCTAAACTCTCGTCAAACAATCAAGCAAGGTTACCGTTTATTGCCACTACTTAGCGATAAATCATTACCAGCTAACTACACATTAACACCTCCTGCTGAAGTTATCTCTGCAAATATCATAGGAACGAGCTCTAAAAGCCGTGAATTTTCTAAATTAGAAGTTGTTATTATTGATGCGGGCAGTGAGCAAGGTTTAGCTACAGGTAATGTAATGGGAGTATACAGCCGCAGCCCACAAGTGGTGATGCAAGAAGGTTTGCCTGTTTATGTAGAAGATGCCAGTGCTTTTACTAAATTTGTAGATCAGTTTGAAGAGAACAAGCAAATCTTAGATTTACCAACTGAGCTAGTAGGGCAAATTGTCGTATTTAAAGTTTATGACAAAGTGAGCTATGCCTTAGTCACTGAAGCTGAAAAAGTTTTACGTGTTGACGATTACGTTGGTATGCCACAGTAGTTAGCATCAGTAATTGACTGAAAAAGAGTCCTGAATGGGCTCTTTTTTTTGCCCCAAAAACTAACGTCCTTATGAGTGGTTAATTTTGATTGTTTGACTAAAGTTAATGACATACAGATAAGGAGGGCAAATGGACGAAGTGAAAAAACTCAGTGAATGGTTGCAGCTTAGCCAGGTGAAATACCTAAAGTACCAAGATTTACAAACCTTACTTTCGCAATACTCCACCACAGAACTTTGCCAAATGAGCAGCCATGAACTCACAGCGCTTGGACTTTCTAAAAAACAAGCCCAGCAGCTCGCTAAGCCAAACCAGCAACAGATTGAGCATTTAATTAATTGGCAATCAATGAGTGATAATTACATTTTGCATTGGCAGCACCCTTTATATCCAAGTCTACTGAAAGAAATAGCCGCGGCGCCAAAAGTACTTTTTTGCCGAGGAAATATCGAGTTATTGGCAACTCAGCAAATGGCTTTAGTGGGTTCGCGCAATGCTTCACATTATGGACTGGATAACGCCTTTGAATTTGCCGCCGATCTCGCATCACGAGGTTTTACGATAACCTCTGGGTTTGCTTCGGGTATTGATGGCAAAGCTCATCAAGGTGCATTATCTGTTGAAGGCAATACGATTGCTGTCTTAGGTACTGGGGTTGATATTGTTTACCCTAAACGCCATATCAATATGGCAAACCAAATTGCGGAATCTGGTTTATTGATATCGGAATTCGAACCCGGAACAGGCCCAAAAGCTCAGCACTTTCCTCGGCGTAACCGAATTATTTCTGGTTTGAGTCTGGGGGTGTTAGTTGTGGAAGCGGCCATTAAAAGTGGGTCACTGATTACAGCGCGTTATGCCCTCGAACAAAATAAAGAGGTCTATGCGATACCGAGCAGTATTCATGATCCAAAAAGCCGTGGTTGTCATATGTTAATTAAGCAAGGCGCTAAATTGGTTGAGACAACTGCCGATATATTAGAAGAGATTAGAAACTGGACAAACCCTCAAGCGGCATTTAACTTTAGTAGTGAGGCGTCACAAAATTTTCAACAAAAAAAGTCGCTTCAAGACTTCACATCTGATCCATTGTTGGGTAGTTTAAGTTTTGAAGTCACATCTGTTGATACATTGGTAGCGCGGAGTCAGTTACCAATTGATGTGATTTTAAGCCGATTGTTGGAGCTTGAGCTTCAAGGTCTAATAGCTGCAGTCTCCGGTGGCTATGTAAGAACGAGGAGAGATGAATATGTTTGATATTTTGATGTACTTATTTGAGAACTATATTCATACAGAATCTGAAGTCTATGTTGATCACGATGAACTTACAGATGAGCTAATTAAAGCTGGCTTTGAGATGGATGAAATCTATAAAGCACTTGCTTGGTTAGAAAAGCTCGCTGACTTACAAAACTCGGATGCGATCCCATACTTAACCAAACCGGCTTCGGTTTCGGCACGTATTTACACTGAAGAAGAAACCATGCGTTTAGACGCTGAATCTAGAGGTTTCTTGTTGTTCTTAGAGCAAATAAACGTGCTTGATCTAGAGACGCGTGAGATGGTGATTGACAGAGTCATGGAACTAGACACAAACGACTTCATTCTTGACGATTTAAAATGGGTTGTGCTTATGGTGCTATTTAACGTGCCTGGCCACGAAACGGCTTATAATCAGATGGAAGAGTTAGTTTTTGATGAACCAGAAGGGCCTTTGCATTAAACTTAGCCGTTAATTGATGAGTTAACGCTAGAACTAATGTCAGATAACGACCCGCTGTTTTCAGCAAACCAACATGCGCTAGACAAAGAATTCCACACCTGCCCGAAATGTGGCAGTGAATTATTAATGAAATCAGGGAAAAAGGGCCCATTTCTTGGATGCGCCTCTTACCCTGATTGTGATTACACTCGCCCACTTCACGCTGAAGCTGAAAGCTTTCAGCAACAAATCATTCCTGACAGTGAATGTCCTGAATGCGGCCATGAATTAGCCGTGAAGCATGGCCGCTATGGCATGTTTATTGGTTGTTCAAACTTCCCTGACTGTCATCATATTGAACAGCAAGAAGAGGAGAAGAAAGTCAGTGCGCCTTGCCCCAGTTGCAATAAGGGAGAGCTACACGAAAAGCAAAACCGCTTCGGCAAAACTTTCTACGCTTGTGATCAGTACCCTAAGTGCAAATATGCTGTTAATTATGAACCGGTTGCTGGCGAGTGCAACGAATGCGGCTACCCATTACTACTCAAACGCAATATGGCTGCCGGTGAAAAGTTGCAATGCGCCAATAAAAAATGTGGCAAGTTTCAATAAGTAGTTTTAAAACAGCCCTAATTCAATTGCCTTTAAAACGGCACGGGTTCTATCACGAACATTGAGCTTAGCTAAAATGACACTGACCTGATTCCTAATAGTGCCTTCGGCATTAAATAAGGTTTCAGCGATTTCTTTATTGGCAAAGCCATTGGCGATTAACTTCAAAATTTCCAATTCTTTGTCGGTTAACGGTTCAACTAGTTCGGCTTTTGTCGACTCGTTTGGCTGGTTGAAGCTTTGCATTAAACGCTCAGTTAGAGCCGGCTGAATGACGAGCTCACCTGCCACTACTTTTTCAATCGCATCGACTAAGTGTTCAAGTGATATGTCCTTTAAAAGATAGCCTTTTGCACCCGATTGCATGCCTTGCATAATTAAGTCATGGTCATCGAAAGTGGTCAAAATCAATGCGGGAATATTGATATTTTCCGCCTGCATAAACTTCAATACATCAATGCCTGTCGCTTTTGGCATCCGAATATCGAGTAATAGCACTTCTGCGTCTAAGCCAGATTTTAATTGAGCAATCGCTTCTTCACCATCACTGGCTTGACTGACAACATCGATTTTATCCGATAGGCTCAATAAGCTCTTTAAACCTTCTCTAATTAAAGCTTGGTCATCAACCATAGCCACTTTAATTTTACTCATGCGGTAAACTGATCCTTATTTCAAATCCAGTGTGATTGGCTTCAATGGTTAAGTTGCCATCAACTTCAGCAACGCGTTCATGAAGACCTGTTAGCCCATTACCCATATTAAATGACGCACTTTTGTTCTGACCATTATCGTTGATCACTAGCACAATATGACTAGGTTTTTTCTCCAGGTGAATGTTCACTGTATCTGCACTTGAGTGTTTTAATGCATTACTCAAGGCTTCTTGTGTTGAGCGTAATATTAGGTGTGCAAGATTTGCATTGTGTAATTCAAAGCCTGCTTCAATATGCAGGTGACATTGAATTTTTGGCGTTGCTTGCGTGAGCTCTAATAGCGCTTGTTTAATGTCTAACCCTGTTTGTAAGCGGTTATCTGACACGACCTGACGAACATCGTCTAATAGATCTTTCGATAGCTGATAAAGCTCATCGAGTTGTGAATGCGTTTGCTCGCCTATGCTACGTCTAGCAACATCGAGTTTTATCGTCATTGCGGTGAGTTGATGACCCACCGAATCGTGTAATTCTCTCGCCAAACGCAGCCTTTCTTGTTGCTCGGTTGTTTGTTTGACTAGTGCTTGTGTTGCTATAAGCTCTTGATTCATTTGGTTTGTTTTCTCTTCTGCTCTTTGTGCTTTAATTGCATGAACGGTCACCATATAAGCAAATAAATGGAATGTGCCCCAAACCATTGGGCTTAAAAAGTCCCAAGCTTTGCCCCATTGATAGTGCTCGACTGCGGCATAATAAAACATGACAAAAGGAATATATAAAAACAGTATTTTACCGCTGTAAAAATAAGGTAATTGCGCTAACAACATAACGCTGTATATCAGCACGATATCTTCACCTGTCAGATATAAAAGTGCCATTAAAGTAAAGAGCTGGCCTAAGATACAAACTGGTCTTAGCCAAACATCGTGCTTATTGTGAGCATGGTTAATTGTCAGTGCAATTAACACGGCCATGATGCCATGCAATACAAGCTGTAATGACAGTGTCTCTGGTTCATTTGGTCTAGCGATACAGACAATGCACGTTGCTAACCAAGAACAAAAGCAGGTGATGATTGAGTTATTTTCGTATTCAAATTTCATGTGGGAATTATTCTTTAACTTCGTCTTTGCTGGCTAGTGACAAATGTCATAGTTGAAACTGATGACAGATGTGACTGACTGATTTGGCTATAAAAAAATAGACTGTGTGCAACTTGAGTAACACTTGCCAAACGGAGAACGCATCATGTTATCTTGGACTTACAACGCTAACTTATTACTTCATATACTTGCTGGTACCATCGCTTTATTAGTACTTGCAGTGCCTTACCTTACTCGTAAGGGCAATAAAAATCATCGTAAATTTGGCTCGATTTTCATTAAAGCTATGATGACGGTCGGTTGGACGGGTATTGCGATGGCATTGATGATTATTTTTGTACCTGAAAATACGTTTTTTCCTAATGGTTTACCTAGTGATATCAATGCTGATGCTTGGGCTAAGGAGAACGTGAACCAAGGCCTTTTTTTGTTGAGTATTGCTGCGATTGTATTAGTGGCAGTCCGTTATAGTGTAAAAGTACTCGCTGCTGGACAAGATAGAGTGGGTTTAAAATCTCCTCGTTACTTGTTGGAATTAGCCATGCCGGGTATTACAGGCTTAATGGTATTAAATATTGGTCTGCAAACAGGTGAAGCATTATATATAGCTTTTGCATTTATTGGTTTGTTCTTATCTTTAGGTTATATCAAGTTTGTTATGAAGTCAGAAGTATTGGTTAATGAGCATATTATCGAACACTTTTCAGCGATCTCTGGTGCCAGTATTGCTGCTGTCACTGCCTTTGCTGTTACAGGTGCTGAGCGTTTACTCGATATTGATAGCTTCACAGGTCAATGGAGAATGGTGTTTTGGTTAGGCCCTAGTGTTATCGGTACCATGTTAGTGACATTTGGTCATCACAAATTCAGAAGGCAATTTGGGGTGAAAAAGCGCGCCACTGCCAAACAAGTGCTGGCATAAAAACTCAAGCCGCCAAGCGTAATTGGCGGCTTAATTTCACTGTCATTAAGGTGCTTGTACTTCAAACGTTAATGAATAGCCATGGTATAAGTTGTTGTAATCAAAGCCTTCTACCATTTCATCAATTTTAGCTTCCAAATGATAGCGCCCAGCCATTGGCCAGTTAAATGTTGCCATGCCTTGTTCGTCAGTTGTTACGATCACTTCTGCTTGGCTGTCGCGATAACGCGTACCTTCACCAACGGCAACAATCTTGATACCTTTTGCTGGTTTACCATCCATCAGTAGCTTTAACTCGCTAGGTTCATCGCTATAAAATTCATTGGGGTGAGTAATAAAATCGACCTCTAAACCAACACCTGAAGGCTTTAATTCAGATGGCGCACCTAATGTAATAAAGGTTTCTACTCGTGATGTGCCTTTTGTTAGATATACATCGGTTGCATTAGCAGGAATAGCCGCTTTTAATCGCTGTAATTCACCTCGGTCTTTTATTGGAGCTTCTTGTCCCGGTAACTTGTACCAAAGAAAATAACTCACACCACCTACATCGGCAATGCGGTATGTACCTTGTTCATCAATATCAAAAGCCATCATACCGCGTCGGTACGACATAAAGCGGTAATCCATTCGTTTTACTTCTCCTGAAGGTGCGATCAGTTTTACTTCATCTAATGGCATGGCTTTATCGAAGTAGAAAATATTATTCGATGCACTGTAATCAGCAACGACGGTTTCCGCATCACTGAGTGTAAAGTCGTTGGGTAAAATCCAGCGTTTGTGCGCAAGCGCCGCTGAGCTCAATAATAAGCTTGTGATAACAAGTAAGCTTTTGGTTAATAATGGCTTCATTTGATTATTCCTTTTCTGACTGACTGTCTTTAATTTTGTGCGATGGTAAATCTAACTTGGCCTAGCTCGGTCTTACCTTGTTTTTCAACACTGACCGTTTCGCCATTCCAACTGAAAGGGATTTTGATGTATTCACGTCCACCCACTTCGCGTACTGATTCAAAGTTGATGGTGTAGTCACCTGCTGGTAAATCGATGCTTTGGCTGACAGTGTGTTGACCAGGTTTGCGTGTTGCTCCAGATACGCCATCAACAGGTAATTTCAAGCTTTTACCACCTCGACGCCACCAGCTGCGTAAATCACGATGCCACTTCTCTTGCTCTAGCCACAGTGTGATTTGTGCAACTTGTTTGCGTTTTTTATTCTCGATCCAAATCGCGACATAGGGTCGGTGGTATTCAGCTACATTGAGCTTGGGAATTGTTATTTGTGCTGTTACTTTTGCTGCATAGCTCACAGGCAAAAATAGAAGTAGGGCCAAGCCCAATAGTATATTTTTCATAGTCTTCCTTTAAGGTACGAGTGTCCAATAGATAATGAGAGGGAGTAAGGTGCCTGCGATCACTAATGGCCAAGTGGATGTTCGCTGTCTGGCGTGTTTGTAAAGAATGATCAACCCGGTTACTGCAAATAACAGGCAAATGACGGCGGTAATATCAATGAGCCATTGCCATGCTAAGCCACTGTGTCGGCCTTTGTGCAGATCGTTAATCAGTGCAATAAAACCATCAGAGGTCTTTTCATAAGTCAGTAAGCCTGTTTCTACATCTAATATCACAGTGGCGTAACCACCAGGCCTTTGAAAGTCGAGGATCCACTCATACTCATCGTGTTCGATGTTACGCGGTATGGGTAAAGACCATTTTTGATCAATTGCTATCGTTAAATGATTTAACTGCCCCTGCTCTTCAAGCTGATGAAAATCACGTAACCAATTTTCACTCATCTCAATTTCTTCAACCTGTGTTTGGCTATCGGCTTCAAAAAAACTTGGGTGATTGAGCGTGATCCCTGTAATGGAGAAGAAAATCAGCGTGGCTAAACCAAAAGCTGAGCTCATCCAATGAATAGTTCGATTTAACTTTAAAAAGGCGGCGGTCATTTGCGTAAATTACTGAATTAGAGCGTTATTCTGGGTTGCCCTAACAGGCAAACAGGATAGTTTATCTGGTTAATTTGTGGCGAAATTATACCTTTTTAAATGGTAGTGTAAATGATATTGATTATCAGTTGTTATTTGTTGGTCGCAACAATAGTGTTTAAAAGGCAATAAAAAAGCCGTGCTAGTTGAGCAACTAGCACGGCTTTTAACATTAATTAATCGCTGAGTTTAGCTGGATACTTTGTTTAAAAAGTTCGCAGCAAATTCACGTAAATCAGGGAAGGCATCAGCATCTAAAATGTTGGCTAGCTGGTTAAGGCGTTGTGCTAGCTCTAACTCATCTTTACCGTTGATGTTTAAATGACCCATTTTACGTCCAGCGCGTTTTTCTTTGTCGTACCAGTGGATTGCTAAGCTAGGCAATGCTAACGCTTCATTAGGGACAGAGTCTTCACCTAAAATATTAACCATAGCTGTTGGTCGAACCATAGCAGTGCTACCTAACGGCAAGCCACAAACTGCGCGCAAGTGGTTTTCAAATTGGCAAGTATCAGCACCTTGCTGTGTCCAGTGACCAGAGTTGTGAACGCGAGGAGCGATTTCATTGACTAAGAGTTGATCGCCCACTTGGAAAAACTCGATTGCTAATACACCAACATAGTTTAATTTGTTGGTGATTTTATCGAATACTTCAGCCGCTTGCGCTTGTAGCTCTTGACGTGATTCAACCGCAACCGACACACTTAAAATACCACCTGCGTGGTGATTTTCTGTTAATGGATAAACGGCTGTTTGGCCGTCGCGACCTCGCACGCCTACTAAAGAGACTTCGCGATCAAACGGAACCATTTGCTCAGCAACAACCCCTTGCGGTACAGATGATTTACTCTGTGCGATAAAGTCTTCAATGTCGGCCCAAATGTCATCGGCTTGCGCCGCGTCTTTTAAGCGCCACTGACCTTTTCCGTCGTAACCTTCTAATGCACTTTTGAAGATAATAGGTAAATCTAAAGTCGCAATGGCTTGGTCGAAATCAGCTTTTGATTCAATGATTTTATGTTTTGCATTAGCTACGCCACACTCTTCGAGTAAGGCTTTTTCTAAGCGGCGATCACCACCTGTTTTAATCGCTGTGCTGGTTGGCAAAAGCTTTCCAGACGCTTCACAAATAGCTAATGTATCGTGTTGCACATGTTCAAATTCAGCAGTGATCACATCCGCTTCTTTGATGCCGTTTTCTAGGTCACCATAAACATGAATGGGTGCAACAGGGTGCACAACTTGATTGGTTCTTACATCGAACGCTTTGACATCAAGATTTAACGGCGAACCGGCTAAATCCATCATCCGGGCAAGTTGGCCTGCGCCAAGAACTAATACTTTTTTCATTGATTAAACTGTCTCTAAACTAAACCGCTTATTCAGCTGGGTTTGGGTTAGCTAAAATTGTTTCTGTTTGAGTTGCGCGGAAAGCTTCAACTGCTTGCATTACTGCTTCGTCGTGCGTACCTAAAATTTGCGCTGCTAATAAGCCTGCGTTTGCCGCACCTGCTGTACCGATAGCTAATGTACCTACAGCAATACCTTTCGGCATTTGCACAATTGATAATAAAGAATCTTGGCCACTTAGTGCCTTTGATTGCACTGGTACACCTAATACAGGCAAGCTTGTGTAAGCGGCAGTCATACCAGGTAAGTGAGCGGCACCACCAGCGCCTGCGATAATGACTTTAATACCGCGATCTTTAGCCGATTCTGCATATTCAGCTAATAGGTGAGGAGTACGGTGAGCTGAAACAACTTTTGTTTCGTAAGCTACATTGAATTGATCTAACATCTCTGCTGCGTGCTGCATGGTAGGCCAATCTGATTTTGACCCCATGATGATACCAACTTTCATTAATAACGCCTTTTTATAAAACACCATTATCACCGCCGGACAATGGCAAAATTTAAAGTTTAATCAGCAATTATAACCCGCTTATATGAAATACGGAATCGCGGTTACAATTTTTTGCGCTCGACTGATTTGACAAATACGCAAGATACGATAAAAATACTGTATATGTAAACAGTGTTTGTTGTGTGGTTATGAAAGTTATCCCTATTTATGTTGAAGCAGGTATTACCGGTTTTGAGTCGCCCGCTGCTGAATATAAAGAGTTAGGCTTGTCGTTAGAGCAGTTGTTGGTGGCTCATCCTAACGCTACGTTTATTGGTCTAGCAAAAGGTCAGTCGATGCAAGGTGTCGGTATTTTTGATGGTGATATTTTATTGGTCGATCGCGCTGAAAGTGTCAAAGATGGCGATGTCATAGTGGCTAATTTTAATGGTTGTTTTGTTTGTAAGATCTTAGACAAAAAAGGCCATCGATTACTTTCTGCATCAGAAAACTTCCCCGCAGTGAATGTTATCGCCGAAGATACATTTCAGTTAGAAGGGGTGGTGAGTCGTTCTATTCGTTTACATAGGCCTGCGGCTGAGCTTGTGGCATGTATGCATTAGTTGATGCCGTTGCTTTTTATGCCAGTGCTGAAAAAGTCTTTGATCCGAGTATTCGCGATAAACCCGTTGTTGTTTTAACTAATAATGATGGCTGTATTTGCGCGGTTTGTCCTATTGCGCGCAAGCTCAATATTCCTAAATTTCAGCCTTATTTCAAAGTTCGAGATTATTTGGCTAAACACAATGTTGTGATTCGCTCATCTAACTATGAGCTGTATGCTGACTTAAGCGAGCGCATGATGAATATTGTCGGGCGCTTTGCCGATAACCAACATATTTATTCGATTGACGAGTCTTTTTTACACTTTCAAAACTATCAGCTACTCATTAAAAACTGGTCAGATTACGGCTTGCAAATTCGCCAAGCGGTATGGCGAGAATTGAAATTACCCGTTGGGGTTGGATTTGGCCCAACGCCTACCTTAGCTAAAGCCGCTAACCACGCAGCTAAAAAATTACCTGGGTTTAACGGGGTCGCGGCTATTCACAATGATCGAGATAGTCAAGCGATTTTGCAGCAAATGGCGTTGCAAGATGTTTGGGGGGTAGGTAGTCGGTTAGCTAAAAAACTACAACTAATGGGAATGAAAAGTGCGGCTGATCTTGCTAAACAAGATGCCAAAATGATCAAAAAACAGTTCAGTGTGGTACTTGCCCGCACCGTACAAGAGTTGCAAGGCACTAGCTGCCTATCTTGGGATGCGGTAAGAGAAAATAAAAAAGAAATTTATTCTACGCGCAGTTTTGGCCAACGAGTGATGCACTTTGCTATTTTGGTTGAGGCCTTGGTCAATCATGCTGTTATTGTTGCGCGCAAGCTTCGCAAGCAAGGTTCGGTCGCTAAACGCATCTTAGTCTTTGCGGCGAGTTCTAGGCATGAAGATAACTACTATAAAAAGCAGCTTATTTACGATTTTTCAGTGCCTACGGCCGACTCTCGTATTTTAGCGCAACAAGTCAGTGTGATGGCGGTTCAGCTTTTTCGCACGAATACGCGTTTTTATAAGGTAGGTGTGGGTGCCATTGAACTTGCCCCCACAGCGAATATGCAACTGAGTTTATTTAGTCAAAACCAAGATAAACCAGAGTTGATGAAATGTTTAGATGCAATTAACCAGCGTTACGGCCAAGATACGCTAAAGTTGGTGAGCCAAGGTCAGCATCAAGTATGGAATATGAAAAGGCACTTTTTATCGCCACGCTATACAACACATTGGCAGGATATCCCTAAGATCCTTTGTGATTAACTATAAAAAAATCAGCTATTAGCCGTTTCTACGGTTTGCTAAAATTGCTGCCATATTAGATGTAGTTAAAGCAAAGAGAGTAGATAAATGAGCCAAGTTGAGCACGCTAAAACAGCTGCAGAAGCATTTTTGCAAGGTGGCGTTATTGCTTATCCGACCGAGGCCGTATTTGGTTTGGGGTGTGATCCGGACAATCAAGCAGCAGTGGAAAAAATCTTAGCCATTAAAAATCGCCCTGTGGAAAAAGGCTTAATTTTATTGGCGGGCGACTACTCACAACTCTTACCCTATATTGATGAAGCTGCGATCCCAGAGCAAAAAAGAGAAGAAATGTTAGCGCGTTGGCCCGATGGAATTACCCATGTTGTACCTGCTAATCGCGATACTGCAAAATTCTTAACGGGGCAATTTGATACGATTGCTGTGCGTATCACGAGCCAGCAAGATGTTGTCGACTTATGTCAGGCTACAGGTAAACCTGTTGTTTCGACGAGTTGTAACTATTCGGGTGAAGAACCAGCCAGAACTTGGCAGCAAGCAGAACAAGATGTAGGTGATGCCGTTGATTTTATCATTAAAGGTAAAACCTTAGGGTATACTCAACCATCTCAAATTATTGATGCATTAACAGGGGAAGTGTTCCGCGCATGAGTGCAATTGAACCGGTAATCGACTTTTTAAAACAACTACAAGATGATATCTGTACGGCTTTAGAACAAGCTGATGGCCAAGCGCAGTTTGTTGAAGACAACTGGCAGCGCAAAGAAGGTGGTGGTGGCCGCACACGCGTATTGACCGATGGTAATGTCATTGAGCAAGGTGGCGTAAACTTCTCTTATGTTTCGGGTAATCAACTTCCACCTTCTGCAACTGCACATCGCCCTGAACTTGCAGGACGAACTTGGCAAGCGTGCGGTGTGTCTTTAGTGATCCATCCCAAAAACCCACATATCCCAACATCACATGCCAATGTACGCTTTTTTGTTGCTGAAAAAGAAGGTGAAGAGCCTGTTTGGTGGTTTGGTGGTGGTTTTGATTTAACACCTTTCTATCCGGTTAAAGAAGATGTTTTACATTGGCACCAGGTTGCCAAAGATTTATGTCAGCCATTTGGTGAAAACGTTTATAACGAACATAAAAAGTGGTGTGATGATTATTT
This sequence comes from Marinifaba aquimaris, assembly GCF_013328345.1. Classification (GTDB taxonomy): domain Bacteria; phylum Pseudomonadota; class Gammaproteobacteria; order Enterobacterales; family Alteromonadaceae; genus Marinifaba; species Marinifaba aquimaris. The sequence goes on along the minus strand of NZ_JABULX010000039.1, from coordinate 11,434 downwards.
CTTCTTGAAGCATCGCAATGAAACACGTGGTGTAGGCGGTTTATTTTTTGATGACTTAAACCAATGGGACTATCAAACGTGTTTTGATTACATCAAAGCCGTGGGATATGGCTTTATTGATGCGTATGTACCAATTATGAATAAACGCAAAGACACGCCTGTTACTGAGCAGCAAAGACAATTCCAGCTATACCGTCGTGGTCGCTATGTCGAGTTTAATTTGGTATTTGACCGAGGCACCTTATTTGGGCTGCAATCGGGTGGACGAACTGAGTCTATTTTAATGTCGATGCCACCGCTTGCGCGTTGGGAGTACAACTTTACGCCCGAGCCAGGTTCGGCTGAAGCTGTACTGTATGATGATTACCTCAAACCGAGAGACTGGTCAGCAGAGCTCAACTAATCACTGTGATATCTGGGTTTTAACAAATCGGTTAAAGCCCACTGATATATTCGTACTTCTTCTCTTCACCCTATCTATTTATTAGCAAAAATCTCAATAGCGTCTAAATTCAGTTAACTCACCTCGTAAAAGGATTGATTATGAAATTACTGAAGACGTCTGTTCCTGCCATTATCAGTATTTGTTTATTAGCAAGCTGTAGTGAGCAACCTGTGCCAGCTAGCGAATGCGATAAAGTGGTTGCACATATTAAAGCGGTGTTGAAAGACAAAGCACCAAGTAGCAGTAAGTTATCAGCAGAATGTAAAGCAGCAACTGATGAGCAACGAGGTTGTGTGATGGGGGCTGATAAACCAATGAAAATATTACAGTGTATGTAGATAAATTAGGCTTGGCATAGCACTTTGCTAGTCAAATAAATGCGTCAGTGACGCTTTATCAAAGGGTACTGACGCGTTTATCTATTTTATAACACGACTAACAGGACGATTGCATAGCGCAAGCCTTTACCTATTGTTACCAATAGCGCAAATAGCCAAAAGTTACAGCGCAAGATGCCCGCAATGAAAGTGAGTGGGTCGCCGACAATAGGTAACCACGCAAATAATAAGCTCCAAATTCCATAGCGCTCAAATTGTTGATGGGCTTTCTCGAGTTGTTTAGGTTTAACTGGAAACCAAGCTTTGTGTTGAAAGCGTAATACTTGAGTGCCTAACCAATAATTGACAAAAGCGCCCAGTGAGTTCCCTGATGTCGCTGCGAGCCAAAGTAAAAATGGGTTCAGTCCCTTGTCGACTAATATGCCTAAATGGACTTCAGAAAACGCGGGTAACAAGGTAGCTGCAATAAAAGCGGATGCAAAAAGGGATAGGTAGAGCAGCATGATAAACCCAGTTAAAATAGCGTGATGTAAGTGCTGCTGATTTTACCCCATCACTTTTAATCTACCAATCTGTTCAAACAAAGTAATGGCCTAAGCTATCTAAATTACCAGCGGCATCAGCATCTAATGCCGCTTGTCGTTCTTGCTCTGTCAATATACCGACAAAAGGGGTAACGCGTCGCCATTTTCGCATCGTTGGTGAGTCTTCACATAGGCCAAAGATAAACGTCTCTTTATTAACGCGCTCAGCCTGCAAGTTTTCTAGTAAAGACAGCCAGTGCAAGTATGCACCATAACGAATTTTACCTAACTCATAGCGTTCTTCTAATTTGTCCCTAACCTGCATCGCAAGTACTGGTTGTTGCCAAATTTTCTCGGCAATGGCTCTGTGGATAGCAATGATTTGACGATCGATATTCTCATCTAAAATACTGCCTTTTTTAACGCGATAATTACGTTGGCGTTTTGGTCTTGCTGAAAACATGTATTGAAGGGCGACTCAGTATGGAAAAAAGAAGATATTTTATTGTACGTTACCTATTAAAAATGAGCTTAATTGTAAAGCAAAGATAAATCCAGTTAGGCCAAATATGGCATTGTGCGCAACTTCAGCTGCGCACATCTAATGGTTTAAAACAGGTATTAATTAGTTTTAAATTGTTTTAATTTCTCTAATAAATTGGTGGTTGTTTCTTGTAGCTCTTTACCTGCTCGGCTAGCTTCGTCCATTAAGCTAGTTGTACTATTGGCAAAATCTTTGGTGCTAACTAAATTTTGCGATATATCTTCTAAAGCCACGGACTGTTGAGATGTCGAATCAGCGATTTGTATCGATTGTTCTTGAATCCCTGTTACTTGCTCCGTTAATGACGTTAGCTTTTCATAAAGAGATTGAGCATTTTCAACACTTTGCTCCGCTTGAGCACGGTTTTCGGCCATGACGTCAAATACTTGTTTAGTATTATTGCGAACATTGTCGATTAATGTTTGTATGTTTGATGTTGAATCTTGCGTTTGGCGAGCTAATGTTCTGACTTCATCTGCTACGACAGCAAAGCCTCTGCCATGCTCACCTGCTCTTGCAGCTTCAATTGCAGCATTTAAAGCAAGTAAATTAGTCTGATCCGCAATATTGCCTATAACATCGAGCACCTCACCAATGCGATCTGAACTGGTATGCAGTTCTTCTACAAGTGCCTCACTAGCACGAACATTGTTGGCAAGCGCATTGATTTGCTGATCAGCTTGTGTAACAAGGCTCATACCTTCAACTACTTGCTCTTTTGCATTAATGGTGGATTGTGATGAGTTATTGGCATTACTCGATATTTCATTAACGGCTTGCGATAGTTCTGTTGTTGCCGTCGCTATCATGTCTAATTCTATGTTTTGATTTTGAGCCGCTTGGTCTGCCAGTTGCAATTTATCTTGCATGGTTTGACTTGAGTCATAAACGTGATTAGAGACGACTAAACTGTCTTTGACAATATTGTGGACATTTACAACAAATTGATTAAACAGCTTGGCGAGCACCCCTATTTCATCTTCATTCTTAACTGATAATCTTAAGGTGAGATCGCCATCACCATTGACAATTTGTTCCATCGCTTGGCCAATCTCTTTGAGTGGTTTTAAATTAACTCTTATCAGGTAAATTAAAATCATAGCAACGGCTGATACTAGACCTAATGTGATAAACACTAAAATCAAAGTTGTTTGCTTGATGGGCTCTTCAACGAGTTGTTTGGGGTACATTATTGCTAATCGCCACTGCATTTTTGGAGTACTGAGTTCCACAGGTGCAACAACAACAAGTTGCTCTTTATCTTGCCAAATAAGTTGATGATAGCTAACTTGAGTTGATGAATTTTTTAGCTGGTTGAAACCTTTGTTACCCGAGATATTTTCAAGATCAGATAATCTTTTACGTCTACTATTAATTTTTGTTTGAGGTGGGAGCGTAATTAGCTCTCCGGAGCTTTGAAATAAAAAGGCATGTCCATTTCCTTCGTATTTAGCATTATTTGTGATGTAGTCTTGAATGCTCTTTAATTTTAGATCAACTCCAGCAATGGCTATTTGTTGCTGGTCTTTGTTTAATACAGGCATTGTTATAGCCGCAGAGACAACACGCGTTCTGGAATCTTCGAAAGGTTCGTTCACCACAGGCTTTCCAGCATCAATGGTCTTCTTCCACCATGGCACTTCTTCAATTGGACTAACCATTACTTTTTGAGGAATACGCCCATTTTCGTCCCAGTATTCTCTTGTTTGCATTGGTGCGTAAAATAAGCTGGTTAAATCAGTTTCTGTATTCACCACATGTTGCAAGTATTTATTAACATTTTGGTAAGGCGTTTGCTCAAGTGGCTCCCACATGTTTTCTCTTGAGCTTATCCATTTTTGTAGAGTCGGAGTTTCAAATGTGGTTTTGAGTATGTAATAGCGATTAGATAGTAATTGCTTAATGTTGTTTGCTTCATCACTGGCTACTTTAGAGATAGCTGATTGTATTTTTGCTTCATTTTCAGCTGCACTTTTGTCGATAAAAAATATAGATAAGCCCACTAGAATAAGAGAAATGATTCCACAAATACTCAGAACGAGCTTTGAAGTAAGAGAAAGGTTAGAGTAATTCATCAGGTCGATTTATTTTTGTCTTACGAAATTAAAAAATAAGCAGTGAATTATAAAAGTTTCTTATTGAATATGATGAAGTAAAAAGTAACAACTTTTGACTGGTGGTAAAAATAATAGCAATAACAGTTACTTATCATTTTTATTAATTACATTAGCCAATCTGATTCGCAATAGACTAAGTGAGGTTTAGCTTCATCGGCTAGTACACCTGTGATTGGTGTGTCTTGGCCAGTCAAGCGAGCTTGATAATAACTGAGCTTGTCTGCTTGTTCTGTTTGCCAAAGCTCAGGTGAATAGGTTTTAAAGTCGGTTAATACTGATACTGCTTTATCGGTTTGCTCGGCTTGGTAATAAGCTCTTGCTAAATAGTTAGCTTGCAGTGCCGTTTCAATTGGCTTTTCTCCGAGCTTTATAACGGTTTGATAGTCTTTTTGCTGTAGGTGAATATACATCAGTGAATAACGGGCATAGTTTGCAGTAACAGGTAATGCCAAACGTTCAGCTTGCTGCTCTGCACGCATTAAATGTGCGATAGCGAGCTCATTTTGTCCAAGGTCGGCATAAATCCAACCTAAAAATACTAAGCTACTGGTTTGCATCACTTTGTCTTGAGTGACTTGGTTAAACTGCTCAAGCAATGTTTTAGCTTGTGCCAATTTGGCTTTATCTTGGCTGTGTTTGCCTAATTGGCGTTGCTCTAAACCTTGATCCATTAACGCAAACGCATCATAAAAGTCGAGCATATCTAAGGTGGGTTGAGCGTTTAGCGCTGTTGCGATTTGTCGAGCTTGGCTAAAAAACGCAGCTGCTTTTAGCCCTTGATGCAGTTGCAGTTGATAAAATCCGGCATAAATATAACTTTGCGCCAATTCAAATGGCATATTGAGCTGCTGATACTGCTCAATGGCAGCATTGAGTGCCCTTTCTCTTTCCGGTAAATCAAATTTGTAGTTTTGCGCAATCGCTAACTCTGTAGCAGCCACTTGCGCTTGGTGATCTAACTTTTGGTAATAGTTAAGTGCAGTTTGCAAGGCTCGTTTGTTTTGCGATAAGTCATTATTGGGTGACTTTTCCAAACCGGTATTGGTTGGGTGGCCTATGTAAAAGAAGCGATCAGCAGACTGGGCAAGGTCGTTATCAATTCTTAATAGGCTATCTGCTTTATTTAACCAATAACTGTGTTTATCCCAGTCCATATTCTGCCATGAGAGGTTAGCCTGTAATTTGTAGGCTCGCGCAATTTGCTTGTGATCATTCGCCGCTTCAGCTTTTTCAATGGCTTTAGCAATTGCTTTGTGGTGATCCGCATCACCACGTCGCCATGCAAGTTCTGCTTGGTAGTATTTGATAAAGGCCGCCAAGCTTGAGTCTTGTAGTTGACTCGATACAGGAATCGCTTGAAGTAACGTTTCGGCATCTCGCCATTTCCCTTGTTGATACAGGCTTTGTGCTAAAAATGCATTAACCCAAGCTTCATCTGTGATGGCAAGTGCTGCTCTAAAATAACGTTCTGCTTCAATGGGGCCACTTGTTCTAAGTGCTTGCATGCCTTGAGCAATGGCTTGGCCTGCAATTGGGTCTAGTGCTGGTAATGGGTTGGAGTGTTGTTCTTTTGGCTGCAGTGCAGATAAAACTTGCTGACTAATGACATGGGTATTAGCCACTAATGACTCATAAGTTAAGCTTGCTTGTTCGATTGTGCCATCGGCAAAAATTAATTGATAATCGAGTACCTGTTGTCCGTCGACTAACCTCACTGCGGCAAATAGCGCAACATCAAAATTTTGCTTTTTTAGTAGGCTCTGAATGTTAACCGGTAAGCTTGGCCAGTTGAGGTTGGATTGTAAGACTAACTGGCTGGCGGTGGCTGGAGGAATAATTTGCAAGGTATGGTTGGGAGAATGTGAAGTAGAAGTACTAGGTAAAGAGCTTTGTATATCGATAGCGAGCATATCGGCTAGCCCCAATTCTAACCAGCGCATATTGGGGTCTTGGGTTTGATTGATAAAAGGTAAAACCAGCAAGTGCTCTATTTCAGCTGTTGCCGTTTTTGTATCTGTGCTGACGGGCTTATCGGGTACGTCAGGCGCAGGTTGATTATCCGTATTCAAATTTAAGAAGAACCAAACAATAGCAACAAAGACGATGCCTATTGCTATATTAATACTGGTAATTTGATGTTTGTTTTGTGGTGACTCTTGGTCACTCTGTGCTTGGGTTTGTTCTAATTGCGCTTTGGCTTCAGCTGCTTCGGCACTTGCTACGGCATCAACTAAATCAAGCTGTACTTCTTTTTTCTGTGCGGGCAATGAGATATCACAAGGCTCAGCAATTCCAACAAATTGATAACCGCGTTGTGGGTATGTTTTGATGTAAATCGATGCTTTGGCGCTGTCTCCTAATGCCTTTCTCAACTCGCCGATACTTTGTGTTAGCGCCGCTTCTCGATAGTCATTAGCCCATAAGTTGTCCAGTAACTCATCTTTACTGACTACAGAGTCTGCGTGTTCAATTAAGTACTGTAGTAGCTCTGCAACCTTATGGCGTATTTTTACCTCTACCAATTCATCCTGTTCATTATGTGAAAACAAACAACCTTTTTCGGTATCAAAAACAAACTCATCAAATTGGTATTGGCTTATTGTCATGTCGATTTCTATTACGCCTAATGGACTTTCATTTTATTGGATAGCGAGGACAAAACTCAAATTGATTCATCTTATTCGGTCTTAAAATATTGGCTAAATCGCTTAAATACAGAGCAAAAAAGACAAATTTGAGAAAGATTTGAGCTAGATTTTATCCAAATTTGATATCAAATCTAAGCCACTCGTTATAACTGACTGCATATTGCCAATGAATGTTGGCAGCTCAGTTTTTAACTTTAAAGTGGAGAGCGATATGCGCTACATCAAACTATACAGCTTTATCATTATTTGCAGCTTGGTGCTGAGTCACCAACTACAAGCTAAAACATCTGAACAGTTTGCGTTTAAGGCAACAACGCTTGCCGGAGAACAGATAGACCTAAATGATTATTTGGGTAAACAAGCTGTGTATTTAAAATTTTGGGCGACATGGTGCCATTACTGCTTGGCTGAAATGCCACACTTGCAACATATAGATGATACTTATGGCGATGATATTAAAGTGATCGCCATTAATGTAGGTATCAGTGACTCGGTTGCCAATATTAATACGCTCTACAAAAAAGAAGGTTATCAAGTTGCCACTATCTTTGATGAACAAGGGCAGCTGACGCAACAATTTGGTGTTATTGGCACACCGCATCATATCCTTATCGACAAAACAGGCCAGATTAAATACCGCACTTATTTAGCAACAGATAAATTAGATGACCTGCTTAATCAACAAGCTACGCAACTTGCTTTCTCAGAAGGGGCATCAAATGAATAAACCATTCTTGATTATTATTCTATTGGCTCTTTTAGGTTATGTCACTGCATTTAGCTGGGCGCAAACTGAAAAAGATGTCGATACTCATACTTCATCAGCTGGGTTAACTTGGCCTGAATTGACAGGCATTGATGGCAAGCCAGTCGATATAGATAAGGATAAACTTCAGCATTTGATTATTTTTGATATTTGGTATGAATACTCTGGCAGTATCGATAGCCATATTAATTTTGTCAGCCGCTTACCCGATAGTTTTAAACAACAGAGTCAGCAAATTTGGTTACAACCTGAATTTAATGTGACAAAAGCGCAATTAGACGAATTTGTTAGTCACTATCCGATGACTAAACCTCTGGTATTAGACCGTCAATATACCCTAATGCGTCAACTCGGTGTGTGGCAGCAAGGGCTTCATTTAGTTATCGATAACGGCCAAGTGTTATTTAAAGGTGAGCAAGCTCAGTTAGAGACGTGGTTACAACAAAGGTATCCGGAACAAAAATTAGTAGGCATTGCGCTATCAAGTAACGTGAATAAAACGGATGTAATGACATCCAATGAACCAAAGCAGCTCAATGAACTCGATTTCACCTTACTAACAGGTCAAACTTTTAACTTAACTGAGCAATGGCAAACATTATCAAAGGACAAAACGATCAAATTGGTATTTATCGATAGCTTGTGTCCTATGCCGCAATTTCCCGATTGTGAAAACCAACTTGATAAACTCAATCAAATGGTGGCAACACAGCCTACTCAAGCATGGCTTGCGGTTGTGAATTCTTATTATGTTGATGAAAAACATGCTAAGGCCTTTGCTGAAAAATATCAGTTAACATTGCCTTTAGCGTTTGATTATCAAAATCAGCTATTTAAACACTTTGATGTTTTTGCTACGCCTTATCAAATAGAGTTAGATAGCCAAGGCAAGATTGTCAGCCGGGGTGATAGGTTGCACTAATCCAAGTTATAACTAGCAGCGATAACTCAGAGCAGCGGTTTTTGTTATAATCGCTGCTCTTTTATTGTTGTAGAGTATTCACGTGTTAGGTAATTTATTTAATCGCAAACCCAAGACCGCTTATCAAGCCATTGGCGGTGAGAAAGGAACCCTCCTCTTAGCTAATACTTTCTACGACATTATGCAAACAGACCCGTTTGCCAAAGAATTACTCGCTATTCATCCACAGCCTATGGATAAAATTCGCGAAAAGTTTTTCGAATTTTTATCGGGTTGGTTAGGTGGCCCAGGTTTATTTGAAGAAAAATACGGTCACCCTATGTTAAGAGCTCGTCATTTGCCATTTAAAGTAGACGACCAAATGATCGAGCAATGGCTTTACTGCATGAATAAAGCACTTGATCAAACGGTTAAACACGATGAAGCAAGAGAGGCGATACGCGAGCCAATCACTAAGTTAGCGCATCATATGAAAAATACTGATACTTGCCCTGTCTCGCATGGTTAATCACTAAGCTTTAGAGAAACAAAAGGAATTGAGTTTTAATGTTTAGACAAAAGTGGCATGACCATTTAAGGCAGACTTTGTTTTCGGTTGCCCTTTTTTTGATGTTTTTCGGCCCTATTGTGGTTATATTCGGCGAAAGCTATGTAATAGCAGAGCACATTATAGAGTGGATGTTTTTACCTTTATTAGCCTTCAGTATTTATATCGTGAGTGTCAGTTACAAGGTGGTTCGCTCTGAACACAACCCTTACGACAGTGACGCTTTTAGAAGCCAAACATCAAAATGGCTCTTCCCTGTGAAGGTCGCCTTTATCTGCTTTTTTTTGAATACAACGTTGCATTTTGGGTTTGGGTATTTACTACATCTATCATTAGCGTCAGCAACGACCGAAGTCACTTGGGTATTAGATAAATATCATACTAAGCAACTCGATAGATGCCTTAGACTTGAATCTTTTCAAGATGAATATGGTGTTTTGTGTAAGCGTCCATTACTTGAATGGAATGAGGTTCATATTGGGCAGAGAGTTGAAGTCAAATACAGCCACTCTTTCTTAGGCAAAAAGTTACTTTATGTCATTCCTTATTAGCTGACCTATGCAAGCTGACTTCTATTATGTTCACCATCAAGCAATTAGGTTAAAATTAGCCACATTAAAAAATAACGATTACAAGCTGGATTTTCCATGGATAAATACGCCGTTTTTGGTAACCCAATTAGCCACTCGAAATCACCACTCATTCACACTGAGTTTGCTAAGCAAACTGAGCAAGCTTTGCAATACACGGCGATTAAAGCTGAAATTGGCCAGTTTGCTGAGGCCGTTAATACCTTTGTCGCCGACGGTGGTAAAGGCTGTAATGTGACTGTGCCATTTAAAGAAGATGCTTTTAAAGTAGCTGACCACATTTCGGAACGAGCCCAACTTGCTGAAGCCGTCAATACATTAACCTTTAATGAAGATGGAACAATCAGCGCAGATAACACAGATGGTGCGGGTTTAGTAAATGATCTACAAAGTCATCAAGCACCACTGAATAAGCGAATATTACTCATAGGTGCTGGCGGTGCCGCTCGAGGTGTGATTAAACCTTTGTTAGATTGTCAGCCAGAGCAATTAGTCATTTTCAATAGAACGCATAGCAAAGCGCAAAACTTAGCTGAACATTTTGCTGATTATGGCAATATTACAGCAATGACAGAAAAAGAGTTGGAGCAAAGTACCGGGTTTGACGTTGTCATCAATTCAACATCGGCTAGCTTATCTGATGAGTTACCACCTGTACCGGCAACAATCTTCAGCCAAGGTGGATTTGCTTATGATATGGCTTATGGCAATAAACCAACTGTTTTTGTTGAATGGGCACTGAGTAATGGTTGTCAAACATCGTTAGATGGCTTAGGAATGTTAGTAGGGCAAGCGGCTGTCAGTTTTGAGATCTGGCGCGAAGTAAAACCAGAAACACAAACGGTTATCCAAGCGCTGCGCCAATCGTAACGTTAGAGTAAAAAGAACATGAACCAAGCCATCTTATTTAATGACGATTTAACTTTTGATAAAGAAGCGGATGCCTGGCGCCTTACTGGTATGGTGTCGGGTCAGATGGTGACGATCTATTTTCACTCTCCACAACTTAAACACCAGGCAAGTATCGATACTTGTACCAAGTATGATCTAGAAGAAGTTACTGAGCTTTGGCTAGAGGAAAATGAATTAGAAGGTGAAGAAATTCACCTTCACATATAAACACTATTGCAGTGAATCACTAGACCAAGTTTAGGCTTGGTCTGCTAAATCATCTAAGTATTCGTTTTTAGTTAATACATAATTATCAGCAGACTGCTTTAAGAATTGGATTTCTGCTGCAGTCAAAGGCCTAGCTTGCTTAGCTGGACTCCCTCTATATAGATAACCACTCTCTAAGACTTTGCCCGGTGAAACTAAAGCGCCTGCAGCAATCATGACATCATCTTGAATGACTGCACCATCTAAAATAATTGCCCCCATTCCCACTAATATACGATCACCTAAAGTGCAGCCGTGTAACATTGCTTTGTGACCAAGTGTTACATCGTTACCAATAACAAGTGGATAGCCATCAGGGTTAGATGAAGAAGAGCGGGTAACATGTAATACCGCCCCATCTTGAACATTAGTGCGATCGCCAATGGTAATTTTATTAACATCGCCTCGTGCAGCAACTAAAGGCCAAACACTTGAGTCACGACCAATTGTAATATCACCAACTAATATGCAGGCAGGATCAATATAACAGTCATCACCAATAGTAGGAGTAATACCTTGGTATTTACGTAGAGGGTTCATAGATAGGTTCCGATTAATAAAACAGGTTAGGTGGATAATAAACAATTAGCCTAACGATAAAAACAAAATACCGTTGTTTGAAATATGACAATAAAAAGAAAACTTATAAAAATAGAGTTTTTATAATCTAAGTGTATATAAGCTGCAAAAAGACATGATTTGAAACACCTTGTTAACATAAAAGGCCTTTATTTTAGAGGTTTCGCGCGATTTTTAGCCAAAAACAAAAAAGATCATATTTTTATTAAAAAACTTCAAAAAAAGCGTTGACGGGTGAAGTTAGATCTCTATAATG
>NZ_JABULX010000038.1 GCF_013328345.1 Marinifaba aquimaris | reverse complement strand
GTTCAATGACAGATGGTTATGACTGCTATCAAAATGCACTGGCTGAGAGAGTAAACGGTATTCTTAAAAACGAATACTTGTTAATGAAACCAAATAACCTAAATGAGGCAAGGAAAATGGTAAAACAATCAGTCGATTTATATAATCAACAAAGGCCACATTCGGCCTCAAAATACAAAACGCCCGATGAAATTCATCAGGCGTTTTAATCAAAAAAGTGTCAACCCATACTAGGATGGGTCAGATTTTATAAACCAGCAGCGGCTTTTAATGCTTCTGCTTTGTCTGTTTTCTCCCAAGGGAACTCTTCACGGCCAAAGTGACCGTAAGCAGCTGTTGCTTGGTAAATCGGTTTTTCTAAATCTAACATAGTTAAGATGCCATAAGGACGTAAGTCGAAGTTATCACGTACGATTTGTACTAATTTAGCATCGTCGATTTTACCTGTACCAAATGTATCAACACTGATTGAAGTTGGCTCGGCAACACCAATTGCGTAAGAAACCTGAATTTCGCAACGATCGGCAAGACCTGCAGCAACAATGTTTTTCGCTACGTAACGACCAGCATAAGCGGCACTGCGGTCAACCTTTGATGGATCTTTACCAGAGAAAGCACCACCACCGTGACGTGCCATACCACCGTACGTATCTACAATGATTTTACGACCAGTTAAACCACAATCGCCCATAGGGCCACCAATAACAAATTTACCCGTTGGGTTGATGTGATATTGTGTATCTGCGTTTAACCATTCTCTTGGCAGTACTGGCTTAATGATTTCTTCCATTACTGCTTCACGTAAATCTGCATTAGAAATGTCTTCACTGTGTTGAGTTGATAATACAACTGCATCAATACCAGTGATAATGCCGTTTTCATAAGCGAAAGTAACTTGTGATTTAGCATCAGGACGTAACCAATCTAAAGTTCCATTTTTGCGTACTTCAGCTTGACGCCTTACTAAGCGGTGAGAGTAAGTAATAGGGGCTGGCATTAATACATCAGTTTCATTTGATGCATAACCAAACATTAAGCCTTGATCGCCTGCACCTTGATCTTCTGGGCGAGAGCGGTCAACACCTTGGTTAATGTCAGGTGATTGTTTACCAATTGTATTTAATACAGCACATGAATCAGCATCAAAACCCATTGTTGAGCTAGTGTAACCAATTTCACGGACGGTATTGCGGGTGATCTCTTCAATATCTACCCAAGCAGAAGTCGTGACTTCACCGCCTACCATAACCATACCTGTTTTAACGTATGTTTCGCACGCAACACGCGCTTTAGGATCTTGTTCTAAGATGGCATCAAGTACGGCATCAGAAATCTGGTCGGCAATTTTATCCGGGTGACCTTCTGATACTGATTCAGAAGTAAATAAGTGTTTAGCCATAATAGTAATCCTCATTGGCATGCAGCTAAAAGAGACTTCTTTAGAGTAAGGTTTTAACTGCGGGTTAGAGTCATTTAAGAGTTGTGTATTTTAGTCGTTTATTTGTCATATGCAAGTCTTTACGTCTAGACGTCTAAACGTCTAATGTAAAGGTTTGTTGCAACGCCTACTTTGCGTTTTTTCGCTGTTATTCGTCATATCTCGATGGCTCAAAGTACCATTGCCTGCTAGCTTTTTACTAAAAGAGCAAAGAGTTATGGTATTGAATAGTAACAAAGTAACCATCATCGCTATCTCGGGCGCTTCGGCATCGGGCAAAACACTGTTAACAGATGCAATCATTGCTGAGTGTAATCAAGAAATGGGTCAGCAGTGCATATCGGTTTTACGAGAAGATGCTTATTACAAAGACCAAAGCCATTTGTCACTTGAGCAGCGAAAGCAAATCAATTACGACCATCCAGATGCTTTCGATCATGTTCTACTTATCAAACACTTAAAGTTACTTAAAACTGGAAGAGAAGTGGCCATGCCGGTATATGATTATCAAGCGCATAACCGCAGTACACAAACTCAAACCGTTCAGCCGAGCTGCGTTATTGTAGTTGAAGGTATTTTATTACTGGCTGTTGAAGCGTTATTGACTGAGTTTGATATTAAGGTGTTTATGGATACGCCTCTCGATATTTGTTTAATGCGGAGAATAAAAAGGGATATGGCAAAACGGGGGCGAGATATAGATTCGATTATGCAGCAGTACTTGACCAGTGTAAGACCGATGTTTTTTCAATTTATTCAACCGAGCCGAGAAAATGCGGATGTTATTGTTACCCGAGGTGGAGAAAACCGCATGGCGAAGGAGCTACTAAAAGGTCATATTCTTGGTTTGCTGCAATAAATGACTAACGAGTCAGTGCTGACTATTTTTTGCGTTTATAATTAATCAGAAAATTCCTATTTTTCGACGTGTTTTATTTGTTCGCATCTAATCATTAGATTAAGTTAGGCTGATAAATTGAAAGGGAAAACGTATGTCTGAGCAAGAAAATATCAGCACGTCAGATAAAGAACACATATTACAGGCGTTATCGAATATTGAAGGTGAAGTTGGGAAGTTGAATCAGCATAAGTTGATTAAAGCCTATAACTCTTTACCGAAATTAATTGTTTTTCAGCTGCTTAAAGGCATGGCATTTGGTTTGGGGAGTGTAATTGGTGCAACCGCGGTCTTATCTGTAGTGGTCTTTTTACTGTCGCAAATTGAGTTTGTTCCCATTATTGGAGAATGGGTTAAAGAGCTATTACAAGAAATAAGGCCACAAAGTGAAGGGTAAATAATCAACGCTTTGGTTGAGATTTGACCAGTTCAAAGTTATGCACGATATGCTAGACACGGAGCTGAATTTAGTCAGATTGGTAATATGAAGTATTTGGGTGGCTGTCATTGTCAATCAGTTAGGTTTGAAGTGAATTTAGCTGATGAAGTTGACGTTGAAGATTGTAATTGTTCAATTTGCAGTAAATCAGGCTTTTTGCATTTGATTGTTCCTAAAGCACACTTTAGGTTGCTGACTCCAAAAAATAATCTTAGTTGTTACACATTTAATACCGGAGTCGCGAAACACTACTTCTGCAAACAATGTGGAGTAAAATCTTTTTATATACCACGCTCAAACCCAGATGGTGTCGATGTTAACCTCAGGTGTTTGGATAAACAGCCGCCTATTGTCAATATCAATAAATTTGATGGTCAAAATTGGGAAGATAATGCAGCATCTCTGGCACATAAAAGTCGTATTTAATGTTATTCGCGCTTTATTAATCTGCACTCTGTTAGCTTTTGCTGCTAACGCGACTACACCACTAAAATTAACTTACACTCATAACAATATTGAATTTGATCAACTACTTACCTATCACACTAAGCAAAAGCAACTCGCAATAGATGCAATTTGGGCTGAACAATCTGAATTAAAAAAACGTTTGAGACGCAGCCGAGGCATTCAGTCTTTGGTGAATATTTTTCCTGCGGACCATTTAGGCTTGGTTGATTATGTCAACTTTAGTGAAATTCCTACAGAGTTAATCAGCTCTGATATATCTGAAAAAGCACTTGCATTGGGGCGAATCAAACATGTGTCTTACGGTGTGCCCATTACCCGAGGAAACCACTTACTACTTTACTACAACAAAAAGTATATTAATCAGGCCGCAAGCAGTTGGCAGCTGTTAAGAGAGCAGGTCGTTCCTTTACCTGAAGGGGTTAGGTTAATTAGCTGGAATATAAGCGAAATGTATTGGTTTGTCCCTTTTTTAACGGCATTTGATGGTCAGCCTACTTTGAAAGGTCAGCCAAACCTCAATAATCGCGCCATGGTTCAAGCATTAGAATTTGTATGGCAGCAAGTTAACGATGGTTTGATAGATAGCCGATGTAACTACCACTGTGCTTATCACTCATTTGTTAGTGAACAAGCGGCTTATTTTATTAACGGTGTATGGAGCTACAAGCAATTAAAAGCCGAATTAGGAGACAACCTTGGTGTTGCCGTCTTACCGACAATAAAAGGCAAGCCGATGCGCTCTTATTACTCTTCACTGGTATTGGCATTTGCAAATAATGCTTATCAGTCACAACCAGAATATAAAACCTTGATTGATTTGGTACAGTCTGAATCTTTCCAATTTGATGTTTGGCTAAAAATGGGCAATTTACCGTCTAATAAGCGCGTATGGCAAAAAATAAAACAGGATAAAAGCCTTGATGCTATGGCTATAGTTCAAGCGCTTGAGCAGTCTATTGCAATGCCCAGTGATGAATATATGTGGCCTGTTTGGTCGGCGATGGAAAAAGGTTTTAATCGCTTTGGCGGTGGACAAATGCGCGCAGAGCAGGCCGCCAAATTTATGCAATCATTGGCAGAGAAAAACATTGCTCATATGGCCCCTGCTAAGCAGTAAACCTATTCCTAAATATTCTTAAATGACCTGAAAGTCGCTGAACTTAGACTGGCATTATTGCCAGTCTAAAATTACCTTACCGCATTGGCCTGATAGCATAGTATCAAAGCCTTTTTGGAAGTCGTCGACTTTAAAGTGGTGAGTAATGATGGGGCTTAGATCTAAACCTGATTGAATCAAGCTGGCCATTTTGTACCAGGTTTCAAACATCTCTCGGCCATAAATTCCTTTTATTTCTAAACCTTTAAAAATGACTTGGTTCCAGTCAATTCCCATGTCCTCAGGTGGGATACCCAAAAGGGCTACTTTGCCGCCGTGATTCATTTTATCTAGCATTTCTGAAAAAGCTTCAGGAATACCTGACATCTCAAGCCCAATATCGAAGCCCTCTGTCATTCCTAGTTCTTTTTCAACATCTAAAAGTTTGGTCGTGGTGACGTTTACAGCGCGAGTTGCCCCCATCTTTTTAGCCAGATCTAGACGGTAATCATTAATATCGGTGATCACTATATTTCGAGCACCACAGTGTTTGGCTACGGCACAAGCCATAATACCAATGGGACCTGCACCTGTGATCAGTACATCTTCCCCGACTAAGTCAAATGACAACGCAGTGTGGACGGCATTGCCAAATGGGTCGAAAATGGATGCTAAATCATCGCTGATCTCATCTGGTAGTTTAAATGCATTGTAAGCAGGAATGACTAAATACTCAGCAAATGCACCTTGGCGGTTCACGCCTACCCCTGTTGTATTTCTACACAAATGGCGGCGACCCGCTCGACAGTTTCGGCAATGGCCACAGGTAATGTGCCCTTCACCTGATACCCGATCGCCCAAGCTAAACCCTCGAACTTCTTGGCCAATACCTACCACTTCACCTACGTATTCATGGCCAACAATCATAGGTACTGGGATAGTTTTTTCTGACCACTCATCCCATTTATAAATATGTAAGTCGGTGCCACAGATGGCTGTTTTTCGAATTTTAATTAACAGATCATTGTGCCCCAGCTCAGGTAGCTCAGCTTCTGTCATCCAAATACCAGGCTCGCGGTGTAGCTTTGCGAGGCCTTTCATGTTTGTTGGTAATGCGTTATCTAATGGCATCAGATCACTCCTAATTCTTTACCAACTGTGGTAAATGCAGCTACAGCTTGATCAATATCTTCAATTGAGTGGGCCGCAGACATCTGTGTGCGGATACGTGCTTGTCCTTTAGGAACAACAGGGAAAGAAAAGCCAATCACATAAATGCCATATGTCATTAACCTGTCAGCCATTTCTGAGGCTAATTTTGCATCGCCAATCATCACTGGAATAATGGCATGATCAGCACCAGCTAATGTAAAACCTGCTGCGGTCATTTTTTCTCTAAAATACTGGCTGTTTTGATTTAACTTGGCTCTTAATTCATCCCCATCGCTTAGCATATCGAGCACTTTTATCGAGGCACTGACAATCGCTGGTGCTAATGAGTTAGAGAATAGATAAGGTCGAGAGCGTTGGCGTAGCCAATCAATCACTTCTTTTTTACCGGCAGTAAAACCGCCAGATGCTCCGCCAAGTGCCTTACCTAAAGTACCGGTAATAATATCAACGCGATCCATTGCTTGATGATACTCATGACAACCACGACCTTTATCACCAACAAAACCCACAGCATGGCTATCATCAACCATGACAAGCGCATTGTATTTTTCGGCTAAGTCACAGATAGCAGGAAGGTTAGCGATAACGCCATCCATAGAAAAGACGCCATCGGTAGCAATGAGTTTATATCGAGCGCCAGCTTCATCGGCCGCTTTTAATTGTGCTTCAAGCTCAGCCATATCATTGTTGCCATAGCGAAAACGCATCGCTTTACACAAGCGTACGCCATCAATAATGGAAGCGTGGTTGAGTGCATCTGAGATAATGGCATCTTCTTTCGTTAAGATGGTTTCGAATAAGCCTGCATTGGCATCAAAACAAGATGAATAAAGGATGGTATCTTCCATACCTAAAAACTCAGATAACTTTTGTTCTAAAACCTTGTGTTGGTCTTGTGTACCGCAAATAAAGCGAACGGAAGCCATACCGAAACCATATTGATCTAAACCTTGTTTCGCAGCTGCAATTAGCTCAGGATGATTGGCTAAACCCAAGTAGTTGTTGGCACAAAAGTTAATTACTTTGTTTTGGTTTACTTGAATTTCAGCTTTTTGAGCAGAACTTATTTGACGTTCGCTCTTATACAAACCATCCGCTTTTACATCGGCTATTTGGTTTTGGATATGTTGATAAAATGCTTGAGTCATCTTAATAGTGCCTTTTATAGTGTATGAACGAAAGGATAACTACCGCTAAAATTAAGGCTAGTTCAGGGCGTTAACTTGTGCCTAATTTCAACTGTAAAGGTGGCAATAACTTCGTACACAATCTGCATTAAGAATACTGCAGTTGCGTTGTTGCTCGTTTGGTTCACCTGCATCTAGAATTGTCAAACATTAAAATCACTTGTTAGTTATTTGTTATTAGAAAAAAGTGCCTGTATTTGTAGATAAATATTTGCACCTAGTGCGCTGCTGGGTAACAATAGCTGACAAAAAATAATGCTTAATTTGTTTACCACTTATCCTTGTCATTTGGAGCAACATTAAGCCTGTACTGAATTTCTGTTAAGGAGTCACTATGCCATCTCGTCAAGAGCGTGCTAATGCTATCCGTGCTTTAAGTATGGATGCGGTTCAAAAAGCTAAATCAGGTCACCCAGGTGCCCCTATGGGTATGGCTGATATCGCTGAAGTTTTATGGCGTGATTTTTTAAAGCATAACCCGAGTAACCCTAACTGGGCTGACCGCGACCGTTTCGTTTTATCGAATGGCCATGGCTCAATGCTTATCTACTCGCTATTACATTTGTCGGGTTATGACTTACCTATTGAAGAAATCAAAAACTTCCGTCAATTACATTCAAAAACACCAGGTCACCCAGAATACGGTTATACACCAGGTGTTGAAACAACAACTGGCCCACTAGGTTCTGGTATTTCTAATGCGGTAGGTATGGCGATTGCTGAAAAAACATTAGCAGCGCAATTTAACCGCGAAGGCCATGATCTTGTTGATCACTTCACTTACTGTTTCTTAGGTGATGGTTGTTTAATGGAAGGTATCTCGCATGAAGCTTGTTCTCTAGCGGGTACTTTAGGTTTAGGCAAGTTAATTGCGTTTTGGGATGACAACGGTATCTCAATCGACGGTGAAGTTGAAGGTTGGTTTAGCGACGACACTCCTAAGCGTTTTGAGTCTTACGGCTGGCATGTTATTGCAGATGTTGATGGTCATAACCCTGATGCGATTGCTGCCGCAATCAAAGAAGCTCAGTCTGTAACGGATAAACCAACAATGATTTGTTGTAAAACAATTATTGGTTTTGGTTCACCAAATAAAGAAGGTACGCATAACTGTCACGGCGCGCCTTTAGGTGATGATGAAATCGCTGCGACTCGTGAAAAGTTAGGTTGGTCACATGCACCATTTGAAGTGCCTGCTGACATCTACGCTGAATGGGATGCCAAAGAAACTGGTAGTGCAGCTGAAAAAGCTTGGGACGAAAAACTAGCCGCTTATCAAGCTGCTCACCCTGAATTAGCAAGCGAATTTGAACGTCGTGTACTTAAAGGTGAATTACCGAGCGATTTTGAAGCAAAAGCACAAGCTTTTATCAAAGAGTGCCAAGACAAAGGCGAAAACATCGCCTCTCGTAAAGCATCTCAAAATGCTATCGAAGCTTTCGGTTCATTACTGCCTGAATTAGTGGGTGGTTCTGCTGATTTAGCCGGCTCTAACTTAACATTATGGTCTGGCTCTAAAGGCATCCAAGACGATGCTGCGGGTAACTACATCTTTTACGGTGTGCGTGAATTTGGCATGTCAGGCATCATGAATGGTATTTCTTTGCACGGTGGTTTCATCAACTATGGTGCAACATTCTTAATGTTTATGGAGTACGCACGTAACGCAGTTCGCATGTCTGCATTAATGGGTATTCAAAACATCTTCGTTTATACGCATGATTCAATTGGCCAAGGTGAAGACGGTCCAACTCACCAACCAATTGAACAATTAGCTAACTTACGTACTACTCCAAATATGGATACATGGCGCCCAGCTGATGCCACTGAAACAGCAGTCGCTTGGAAGTCTGCATTAGAACGTCGCGATGGCCCTTCTTCTTTAGTATTTAGTCGTCAAGGTTTACCTGCTCTTGCTCGTAACGACCAACAAGTTGCGAATATTGCAAAAGGTGGTTATGTACTCGTCGATTGCGAAGGCACGCCTGATGTGATTTTAATCGCAACTGGCTCTGAAGTAGGTTTAGCGGTAGATTCAGCAAAAGCGTTATCAGAGCAAGGTAAAAAAGTGCGTGTTGTATCTATGCCAAGCACTTCGACGTTTGATGCACAAGATGCACAATATAAAGAATCAGTATTACCAAGCTCAGTTACTAAGCGTGTTGCAATTGAAACTGCACATGTCGATTACTGGTACAAGTATGTTGGTTTTGCTGGCAAAGTAGTTGGTATGACAACATTTGGTGAATCTGCACCAGGTGGCGACTTACTTAAACACTTCGGATTTACGGTTGAGAATGTCGTAAACACAGCAAACAGTTTATAATCTAAACTTGTATTGAGTTCTTTTAAAAAGACGGGCTTTGCCCGTCTTTTTTAGCTAAGAAGGTTGTAAAATTATCATTCGGGTAGCAATTAACGGCTTTGGTCGTATCGGTCGTAGTATTTTGCGTGCTATTTATGAAAATGGTTTGCAAGATAAAATTAAAGTTGTGGCAATCAATGAGTTGGCGCCTGCTGAGTCGATTGCTCACCTGTTGAAGTATGACTCTTCACATAGTCGTTTTGAGTTTGATGTCAGCGTTGAGAAAGAAAGATTAAAGGTAGCCGATAATCTTATCTATTTATTAGCTGAACAAAGGTTGAGTCAATTACCTTGGGATAACCTAGGCGTTGATATCGTTTTCGAATGTACAGGTCAATTCAAAACCTTTGAAGAAGGCTTTGTCCATATTCGCCAAGGTGCGAGTAAGGTCTTGTTTTCTCACCCCGCCGATTCTAATGTCGAGGCAACAGTCATTTATGGCGTTAATCACGACAGTATCGAAAAGCGACATCGAGTGATCTCTAACGGTTCGTGCACAACAAACTGTATTGTTCCGGTTATCAAAGCGTTGGACGATGCTTTTGAAGTTGAATCGGGAACCATTACTACTATTCACTCAGCGATGAATGACCAGCAAGTTATTGATGCTTACCACGATAATCTTCGACTTGCTCGTGCCGCTAGCCAATCAATTATCCCGATTGATACTAAGTTAGCGAAAGGGGTAGAGCGGGTATTACCTCATCTAGCCGAGCGTTTTGAAGCGATTGCTGTTCGCGTACCTACAACTAACGTAACGGCGATGGATTTAAGTGTGACAGTAAAAACCGATGTCACCCTTAAACAAGTGAACGATACATTAAAACAAGCCGCACAAACCCAGTTTTGTCAGGTACTTGACTATACTGAAGAACCACTGGTCTCTGTTGATTACATGCACAACCCTCATTCAAGTATTGTAGATGGCACTCAAACTCGAGTTAGTCATAAACGACTGATCAAAGTGTTAGCTTGGTGCGACAATGAATGGGGCTTTGCAAACCGAATGTTAGATACCGCCCAAGCGATAATGGCGAAAAACCAGAATTAAAAGTATTAAAAATTTAACGGGCTTATTGTTAATAAGCGAGCCTAATAAAGGAAGGAAAATGTCAGTAATTAAAATGTTAGACCTTGATTTACAAGGTAAAAAAGTACTTATCCGTGAAGACTTAAACGTGCCATTAGACGGTGGCAAGATCACAAGTGCTGTACGCATTGAAGCGTCAATTCCAACTATTAAAGCAGCATTAGAAAAAGGCGCTGCTGTAATGGTAATGTCGCACTTAGGTCGTCCAACTGAAGGCGAATTTGCTGAAGAAGCGTCTTTAGCACCTGTAGTTGCTTATCTAAATGAAAAATTAGATGCTCCAGTGACATTGGTTTCTGATTACTTAGAAGGTTACGAAGCTAAAGTGGGTGAAGTCGCTGTATTTGAAAATGTGCGTTTTAACCAAGGCGAAAAAGCGAATGATGACGCTTTATCTCAAAAGTTAGCTGCACTTTGTGACGTATTTGTAATGGATGCATTTGGTACTGCTCACCGTGCACAAGCTTCAACTCATGGTGTGGCTAAGTTTGCTCCAGTTGCTGCTGCTGGCCCTTTATTAGTGGGTGAACTAGATGCGTTAAGTAAAGTGCTAGACAACCCTAAGCGCCCATTAGTATCGCTAGTGGGTGGTTCTAAGGTTTCTACTAAATTAACGGTTTTAGATGCGTTATCAAAAATTTCTGACACTTTAGTTGTTGGTGGTGGTATCTCAAATACATTCGTTGCATCAGCGGGTAACGAGGTAGGTAACTCATTATTCGAAAAAGATTTAATCCCTGAAGCCCAGCGTTTACGCAACGAAACTGAAGTTGTGTTTGCAACTGACGTAACAACAACTAAAGAAGGCTTTGGTGATTGGAACCACAATTCAGTAACTGAAGTGAAGGCTGCAAGCGAAATTGCTGCGGATGAAGAAATCATCGATTACGGTACTGAAACTGCCGCTAAAGTGGCGGAGATTTTAAAAGGTGCTGGCACTATTTTATGGAATGGCCCTTGTGGTGTATTTGAATTTGATGCATTCGCTAAAGGCACTGAAACAGTTGCTCGTGCAATTGCTGAATCTGAAGCTTTCTCTGTTGCTGGTGGTGGTGACACATTAGCGGCTATCGATAAATTCGATTTAGCTGAGCAAGTATCTTACATCTCTACAGGTGGTGGTGCTTTCTTAGAATACGTTGAAGGTAAAGTATTACCAGCAGTTGCTATTTTAGAAGAGCGTGCAAAAGCTTAAACAGCAAATTGTTTTAAATGAAAAAAACCTGAGCTTGTCTCAGGTTTTTTATGCCTTTTTATTTCCGTATTTTAAGACAATTGACGCTATATCGCTTTAAATATACGAATTGTACGATTGTCTTGCTTTCTATTGTCTTTTAATAACCCAGTTTCATTATTTGATTCAAAGCTTTATCCATCTCACCTAATTACAACTCGTAAGGTCTGATTTACAGGTTAAAACTCTAGATATTGCCAATTTTTGTTAACAATTCTGCCATTAGCTTGAAACGAATGACGGTGCAAAATACGACTGTAGTTTATTAAAAATTAAGCAATTAGCTTTAAATCTTTAGTAGACGTTTTTCGCCGCACTATATGAATTAACTTTCAATTAAGTTAATTCGCTAAGTAGCAACCTAATTTGTTTTTAATGTAGCTGATCTCGCTGCAATTTACGTGGAACTTAAAATGAAAATAATAAAAACACTGTTATGTACGCTATCGCTTTGTTTGTGCAGTATCCAAGCAAATGCGGGAGTCTTATTCGTTGATAATATCCAGCAACAAGGCAACCAGCTTACGTTTGATATTAATGGCTCAGGTTTTACTGATGGCTTATCAGCGGGTGCTTTTTTTGCTGGTTGGGATAACGCTATACTCAATTTTACTCATATTGATTTTAATGATGCTTTATTTGATATTAATGGCATAGGTTTAGATGAATCAGCACTTGGTTTTATTGATGAAACACTTTTTGCTGCGGCATTAGCGCCAGGTGCCAATACCAATACTTTTAACATCGCATCATTAAGTTTTGATATTTTAGCTACTGGAGATAGTGTTTTATTTGTTGATCAAGGTTTTGATTTATTCGGTCCAGCCCCATTTTTTGACGGCAATGGCGGGCAAATCGATATGAATGCGTTGAGCTTTGTATCACCTGGTCTTATTTCGGTTACAAAGGTAAATACACCCACTCATTTATCTTTAATGTTAATCGCTATTTTTGCCTTGGCGCTTCGCCAAAAACGCGCTTAATCATTTTGCTGAGCTAGCATTAGCTAGCTCTCAATCTTAGTCTTATCTAACGTTTTTTCCCAGCTGTATTTCCGCCTTCTGACACTGTACTAAACTCATTACAGAGGCGCGTTTCTGGCTTTACTGGTTACCAGTCATTTAGCCATATGTGTATTTGTTGTTGATCACGCAAATCCAATTATTGAGTCTAAGTTTAGCTGTATTCTTTTACTGCAAACCTAAGAGGAGTATTTGCACCATGGCCTTGATCAGTATGCGCCAACTATTAGATTATGCCGCCGAGCATGATTTTGCCCTTCCTGCATTTAACGCTAACAACTTAGAACAAGTACAAGCCATCATGGCTGCTGCCGATAAGGTCAATAGCCCGGTGATCATTCAAGCATCAGCAGGTGCGAGAAAATACGCAGGAGCTGATTTTCTCAAACACTTAATTTCTGGTGCCATTGAAGCTTATCCTCATATCCCTGTGGTGATGCATCAAGATCACGGCACGTCCCCCGGTGTTTGCCAGCGTTCAATTCAATTAGGTTTTTCATCCGTTATGATGGATGGCTCTTTGGCAGAAGATGGTAAAACGCCTACCAGTTATGAATATAACCTAGAGGTAACACGTCATGTGGTTGATATGGCACATGATTGCGGTGTTTCTGTTGAAGGAGAGCTTGGTTGTCTCGGCTCGTTAGAAACGATGCAAGCTGGTGAAGAAGACGGTGTGGGAGCAAAAGGTACATTATCCAAAGAGCAGCTACTGACTGACCCAGAACAAGCTAAAAGCTTTGTTCAAGCGACTCAAGTAGACGCATTAGCTATTGCCATTGGCACCAGTCACGGTGCTTATAAATTTTCTCGCCCTCCAACGGGTGAAGTATTGGCAATCGAGCGAATTAAAGCCATACACCAAGCGATACCCAATACGCATTTGGTGATGCATGGGTCGTCATCGGTACCGCAAAATTGGCTTGCGATAATCAATCAATTTGGTGGTGAAATACCTGAAACATATGGTGTCCCTGTTGAAGAAATACAGCAAGGTATTAGACATGGTGTCAGAAAAGTGAATATTGATACGGATCTTCGATTGGCAGCAACAGGTGCCATTCGCAAATTTATGGCTGAAAACCCAAGTGAATTTGACCCTCGTAGCTATAACAAACAGGCTAGGGCGGCGATGTCAGATATTTGTGAAGCTAGGTTTCTTGTTTTTGGCAGCGCTGGATTTGCCGATAAAATTAAACCGATTTGTTTAGAAAAAATGGTTAACTTCTACAATTAAGTTACATAAAAGAGCCAGCTTTGAGTGGTTAATTGTTTACTTTTAACCACTTAAGCCTTATTTGGTTAAATAATTGCCATAATTAACAGTCTATTACACTTAATTTTACCAACCTACTTCATATTTTTTTAAGCTTGGATAAAATAGCGTCATCTCAAATTAGGTACTGTTATGCGTTATTTTTACCCTTTTTTATTTTTAGTTTCATTCTCAACTCTAGCATCTGATAACAAAGCAGCTAAAGATCAAGCTGTTGAAAAAGTTATTGATCAAAAAGTATGTGACTGTGGTGAATACGAAATTATAGAAGAGACCGTTGAGATCATTGAAATTGTTGAAGTTGAAGAAGAGAAAGAGGAGATTAGTTTCCCTACTTGGCGAGCTTCAACTGAATTTGGGGTCATCAATACCCAAGGCAATAACAACAGTACTTTAGGTAAATTAAAATCTATTTTAGATATAGAGACTGAACGATTTCGTAATAACTTCGTTTTTGACATGCTTTATCAGCAAGATGAAGTGGAAGAAACCGTGGTTAATGAGGATGGCGAAGAAGTCGAGCGCAAGACGAGTAAAACCAGTAAAAACAAGTTTTCGCTAACCGCACAAAGTAACTACAAAATGCCTGAATCTGATCGCGCGGTATTTGGTCGCTTTTCTTATGAGCAAGATAAGTTCTCAAGTTACAACTACGAATCGAGTTTGTCTTTTGGTTATAACCGCATTTATTTGAAATCAGACGATTCGTTATTGGAGTTCTCTATTGGTCCTGGTATTCGAAACGACAGCCTAGAAAAAGAATTTGAAGACGAAGTGACAGGTGATACTTATGTCAGAGATGAACATAGTACTGTGTTACAGCTATTTACCGCTGCAAAATACGAACGTACTTTGACCGATACTTCTTATTTTACTCAATCTCTGTCAATTGAAGCCAGTGAAGTCAATACTAAAACAGTGGCCATTAGTTCGCTAAATGCAACGGTTAGTGGTGCTCTCGTATTAAAAGGTTCAATCAAATTTGACCACAACTCTGAAGTGGAAGATGGTTTTGATAATTTAGATATCGAAACGGGCATAACACTTGTCTACACCTGGTAAGCTTTTCACTTAATTGAGTAAGGCTTCTCTCATAAACTTGTTCAGCTCGATTTTAAATTGTTCAGGTTTGACACTGGTTTCAATTACTTCATTGCAATGTGGCTTGGCTAAATCTATATCTTTAATGTCTGTGTAATGGTCATATTTGGCGTGGTAAAAAAGTTTAACAACGGGTTTTAACGGTTGCTCATTGTTTGATTTGATTACGATACCCAGCTTGCCGCTTGATAATTTCACTAAAGTCCCCACAGGGTGAACACCAATAGATTTGATAAATTGCTGCAGCAACTGGTGGTCAATATCTTGTTTTGCCATGGTCATCATTAACTTAAAAGCTGACGAAGGCGTCATCCCTTTTTTATATACCCGCTCAGCTGTTAGGGCATCATAAATATCAACAATGGCTATCATTCGTCCCGCTTGCGATATTTGCTCATCATTAAGGCCGTTAGGGTAACCTTTGCCAGAGAGCTTTTCGTGATGTTGTGCAGCTACTTCCAGTGAAAGTGCAGATACGCCGGACGTTTTTTGTAAAATTTCAATGCTGTGCTCGACATGGCTTTTCATCACTTCAAATTCGTGAGGATTTAAAGCGCCTTTTTTATTGAGAATGGCATCGGGGATCAATATTTTGCCTATGTCATGAAGAAAGGCGCCAACAGCGAGTTGTTCAGTTGTTTCACTGTCAAGTTCGAGATGTTTTGCAAACATACTCATTAAAATCGAAACGTTCAATGAATGCTCAAGTAAATATGCGTCTTTTTCACGAATACGCGTCATGCAAAGCAGAGCGTCTTGGTTTCTAAAAATAGAATCAATCAAACCTTTAGTCACTGCTTTGACTGGCTCGATATCTATTGGTTTACCCGCTTTGATGTCCTCAAACGCTTTTTGTTGTAATTGCTGCGCTTCATTGTAGAGTTTGGCTGCTTTTCCTAATTCGCGCTCCATGCTAACGGGTTTAGCTTGAATCTGTGTTTCTTCAATTGGCTCATCCGCTTCTTCTTCTGCTGCAAAGAGGGTTTTATCCGGGTCAATTACAACTTCTTGAACCCCTTTTTTCTTTAATGCATCTATTGCTACTTGTGTTTTAACCCAACCTTTTGAACTGACCTTTATATCACCTGACTGTTTGGTGACTTCCATAACATACATTCCAGGGGATAATTGCTCAATGTCGACTCTTTGTTGCATATTTACCTCAATGGTCAGTAAAGATGGGTTTATTTTAAATGTAGCAAAGCATGTTCAATCTGTTGGGAAAAATAGAAAATAAACCGCATAAAGCTGACGTGATTTTTTGCTGATAGTTATTTTATCTATTAGGCTTATGAGTGTTGACTGAGGGAGAAGGTGTATTGCGACATTATTATTGGCTACTACTGGTTGGTTTTAGTCTTTGCGCTAGCTTTTTACTGGGGTATTACCTTTTTTCTTTACCCACAACCGCTAACGTCAGTGTTGAAAAATCGACTAAGTACACTAAGCCTCAAGCTATCGACGGCTACATCCAACCTCTACCTGCTATCGAATCGATTGATGGGCAATGGCTACAGTTAGGGAAGGCGCTTTTCCATTCAAATTTACTATCCAAAGATAATACGATCTCTTGTGCTTCTTGCCATATGATTGATTATGGCGGCGATGATGGCTTTCCAGTTTCAACTGGCGTTAACAGTCAAGTTGGTGAGCGTAATTCTCCAACTGTGCTAAATGCAGTGTTTAATTTCAGGCAGTTTTGGGATGGCCGAGCAAAAGGCTTAGCTGAACAAGCGGCTGGGCCTGTGCACAATCCTATCGAAATGGCGACAAATTGGCCAGAAGTGATCAATAAACTTCAACAAGACCATTACTTTTCACAGGCTTTTTCTCGTTTGGGCGTTGACCAAATTAGTAGTGATGCCATTGTCAAAGCCATTGTCGTATTTCAGCAAAGCTTAGTTACCCCTAACGCGCCAATAGACAGGTATTTGTTGGGCGAAAAAGAGGCTTTGGATAGTCAGCAAATAAGAGGTTTTCAAACGTTTCAACGTCTTGGCTGCGTTACCTGTCATCAAGGGCGAAATATTGGCGGAAACCTATATCAAAAAGTAGGAAGAATTGATCAGTTACCTGAATCGCTAAAAGATGATTTAGGGCTTTTTACCCTCAGCCAGCAAGCTGAAGATAAACACGTGTTTAAAGTGCCTTCTTTACGCAATGTCGCTCAAACTGCCCCCTATTTTCACAATGGCAGTGTGGCAAGCCTAGAGCAAGCCGTTACCATCATGGCCAAAGTACAGTTAGGTATTGATATAGCAGAACAAGATCGAGATGACATCGTCGCCTTTTTACATAGTTTAAGTGCCCCAGTACAGTCACTGAGTGAATATGAAACAAAATAAGATATGGATTGAAGGCTTACTTTTCGCTTGCCTTGCATGGGTTGGGGTACTGCTAATCGATACGTTGCACCTTCAGAGTAAAATTGAGGAGCAGCTAGATAAATCCACCCAGTTTGATCTAGCGATCACCCAATGGTTATTTGAAACCCTTACCATTGGCTTTGATAACACTTACCATTACGACAAACATGCGCAACTGCAATTAAAAGTGGAGAGCTTGGCCAATGGGTTGGTTCTAAACCAAGATGTTTCTAATCAACTCGCTGAATTAAAACAAGATATCGCAGTGTATATGCAGTTGACGACTATGTTAAAAACTTCGCGTCGATTTGTCGCTAATAGTCAAAGTATAACTATCACGGATGATGCTTTATTACAGCAGATCTACGGTAATTTAAATACAAAATTAATGGCTTTTCTGGTCTTAGCAGAGGAAGAAAGGGCGCTTGATATCAAAGCTGAATTAGCGCACAACCAAGTTGTTTTTCAGCGGTTGAATCAACATCAAAGCCAATGGAGTATGCTCAGTAAACACATCTATTTTTTACTGGAAAACCAGCAAAAAGTACATCAACTGCTTGAGCAGATTCAACAAAATAGCATCACACAAATACTGGCATCACATATATCAAAATTACATCAACAAGATTTAACATTGGCGAGTCAAAGAGATGCTTATATCATTTTGTGCCTGGTTTTAGCCTTCTCTATTTTGGTCATGGTGATGTTAAGGCAAGCCTTACAGCTACAAATCAAAACCAAACAGGCGCAGGCTGCTTCTGAAGTGAAAGCGCAATTTCTTGCTAATATGAGTCATGAGATCAGGACGCCGATGAACGGTATCATAGGTTTAACGGATTTATGTTTAACGACGTCGTTAACCAGTATTCAAAAAGAGTACTTAGAAAAAGTTAAGTTCTCTGCCAAATCGTTGATGACCATCATCAACGATATTTTGGATTTCTCTAAAATTGAATCGAAAAAATTGGATATTGAGCATGTTGATTTTCAGCTCAATGATTTGCTGAGCAACATTAAAGTGATGCTAGGGCAAAGTGCAGCCGAGAAAAATCTAGAACTGGTATTCGACATCGACAGTAAAATTCCAAGCACTTTACACGGCGACCCTGTACGTATTGGTCAAATCTTATTAAACCTGACATCCAACGCAATTAAATTTACTGAACAAGGGCAGGTGACATTATCTATTGAATTACTGTCAGAGCGCTCGGTATTGCTTTTTAAAGTTGCCGATACTGGTATAGGTTTAACCCCGATCCAACAAAAAAAGCTGTTCTCGCGCTTTAGCCAAGCAGAATCTTCAACGACAAGAAAATATGGTGGTACAGGCCTTGGCTTAGCTATTTGTAAATTACTTGTGGAATTGATGAAAGGGAAAATTTGGCTATCGAGCAAAAAGAGCAAGGGATCCACGTTTAGTTTTGAACTGCCCTTTATGCCAGCAAAAGCAGAGAATAAAAGAGAATTAGACTACAGTCAGCTAGTCGGTAAACGAATTTTAATCTTAGACGATCATGAGCTGACGCTTGATATCAGTATAAAGATGGCGACTTCGCTTGGTATGGAAGTCACCGCTTACCAAAGTGTAAAGCAAGTTTTAGCCGTAATAGATGAAACAGAGTTTGATTATGCTTTGATTGATTGGCAATTAAGAGATAGCCAAATGGGTAGTGATGTCTTGCAAGAATTTGCGCTTAGCAAACATCCTCCAAAACAGACTTTTATTTATACAGCCTATGATTCTGAACATTTAAGAGACAAGCTTAAAGCATTCCCAGAAGTGAAAGTACTGCATAAACCACTGACCTTATTCGATTTGGCAATTGCTTTAATGCAAGATATTGAAGAAGATTTTAAACATGCCAAAATACCTAAGGTAAAAATTAGCGGCAAAGAAAAAGATAAAACCTACTCCGTACTGCTCGTTGAAGATAATGATATCAACCGTATGATTGCTGTGGAGTTATTGAACCAGTTAGCGTTAGAGGTAGAAACGGCTGGAAACGGCTTAGAAGCACTTGATAAAGTGGAGCAACAGCGTTTTGATTTAGTGTTGATGGATATCCAAATGCCAGAAATGGACGGTATGGAAGCAACGAAGCATTTGAGAAAGAAATACGATGGTAAAGCCTTACCCATTGTCGCACTGACGGCTAATGTGATGAAAGAGGATATCACCCAATACAAAGCGCTTGGGATGAATGACTTCTTAGCTAAACCTTTTGACAGACAGCATATTGAAGAGGTGATTGAACGTTACTGTTAATTCGTTTTTTTCGAATAAAAAAGCCAATCGAAAGATTGGCTTTTTTGTGTTTATTTGAGGCTTAGCTTATCGACGCCAAGCCGGAATTTTTTCTTCGTAAGCAGAAATATCTTGCTCAAATTGCAATGTGTAGCCGATTGCATCTAAGCCTTTGATTAAACACTCTTTGTGGAATGCATTAATTTCAAAGTTGTATGTTTTACCCGCTACTGTTACAGACTGTGCTGGTAAGTCGATATTAAATTCTACTTTATTGTCGGCATCAACTGCTGCAAATAGCTCGTTCATTTCACTATCAGTTAACTTGATAGGTAAAATTTGGTTATTCATACAGTTGCCGTAGAAGATATCAGCAAAACTGGTCGCAATAACCACGTCTAAGCCGAAGTCTTTTATTGCCCATGGTGCGTGCTCACGCGATGAACCACAACCGAAGTTTTCACGTGATAATAAAATGTTTGCACCTTGATACTCAGGACGGTTCAATTCAAACTCAGGGTTCGCTTGAGTACCCTCTAAATCAAGGTAACGCCAGTCGTGAAATAAGTGAATGCCAAAGCCTGTTTTTTCTACTTTTTGTAAAAACTGCTTAGGGATAATGGCATCTGTATCAACGTTTGCTCTGTCTAAAGGAACTGCGTTGCCTGTAATTGTCGAAATACCTGACATGTTATTCTCCTTTAGCTTATTGTTTGATTAACTGACGAACGTCAACAAAGTGGCCTTCAACAGCTGCAGCTGCGGCCATTTCTGGGCTGACTAAGTGAGTACGACCACCACGACCTTGGCGACCTTCAAAGTTACGGTTTGACGTTGAAGCACAACGCTCACCTTCACCTAATCTATCATCGTTCATTGCTAAACACATTGAGCAACCAGGTAAACGCCATTCAAAGCCAGCTTCGATTAGAATCTTATCTAAACCTTCTTCTTCAGCTTGCTGTTTAACTTGACCTGAGCCCGGTACTACAATCGCTTGTACGCCTTGGGCAACTTTGCGACCTTTAGCCACTTGTGCTGCTGCGCGCATGTCTTCGATACGCGAGTTAGTACATGAACCTATAAATACTTTATCAACAGATAAATCTGTTAACTGTGAACCCGCTGCGACATCCATATAGGCTAATGCTTTTTCTGCTGAAGCGCGCTCTACTGCATTTTCAATGTCACCAGGAACAGGTACAGCCTCATTAACACCAATTACTTGACCAGGGTTGGTACCCCAAGTAACTTGCGGTTGAATATCTTCTGCTTTTAATGAAACAACGATATCAAACTCTGCACCTTCATCGGTTTGCAAAGTATTTAACCAATAATCAACGGCTTCATCCCAAGCTGCACCTTTAGGTGCTAACTCACGACCTTTTAAGTAATCAACCGTTGTTTGATCAGGGGCAACTAAGCCTGCTTTAGCACCTGCTTCAATACTCATGTTACAGATGGTCATGCGCTCTTCCATTGTCGTCGCTTCAATTGCTGAACCACAATATTCAATAACGTGACCTGTTGCGCCGTCCATACCAATCTTACCGATAATGGCTAAGATGATATCTTTTGCTGTAACGCCGAAACCAAGTTCGCCGTTGACTTCAACTTTCATGGTTTTGTATTTGTTTTGCTTTAACGTTTGTGTTGCTAAAACATGCTCAACTTCTGAAGTACCGATACCGAATGCTAATGCACCAAATGCACCGTGAGTTGCCGTGTGTGAGTCACCACAAACAATGGTCGTGCCA
The DNA here is from genome assembly GCF_013328345.1 of Marinifaba aquimaris. Lineage (GTDB taxonomy): Bacteria > Pseudomonadota > Gammaproteobacteria > Enterobacterales > Alteromonadaceae > Marinifaba > Marinifaba aquimaris. The sequence goes on along the minus strand of NZ_JABULX010000038.1, from coordinate 15,391 downwards.
GGAAGCGTAAAACCTAACTCAGGACCCATTACGTGAACAATACCTTGTTTTACATCGCCAATGCCGTGTAATTCAACACCAAACTCTTCACAGTTTTTTTGCAACGTTTGCATCTGAATCTTAGCTTGTGGGCCTGCCGCATCAATGGCTAAAGACTGAGTTGAAACGTTGTGGTCCATCGTAGCCAACGTTTTCTTTAATTGGCGTACTGGACGACCAGCAACACGTAAGCCAGAAAACGCTTGTGGTGAAGTCACTTCGTGAACAAGTTGACGGTCGATGTAAATTAAAGGCGTTTCGCCCGCTTCAGCGCGAACGATGTGATCATCATAGATCTTGTCGTATAAGGTTTTAGCCATCTCTTCCTCTACACATTTGGCTTTATCTGTAGCCAATTGTTTGAGTAAGGCACTAAAGTCAGTACCTTACTTATTTCTCTCGTGGCTCAGCTAACAAGGTATGTTAGTGAGGATTGTTATCTTTATTGTTATTTGATTAAACCAGCAATATAACTACCAACTTCAGATGTTGATTTTGCTTGGTCTTTTTTATCCGCTGGTAGTAATTCAGCTGTAACGTAGCCGTCTTCTAATGTCTTAACAACTGCTGCTTCAATTGCTTCAGCTGCCTCATCTTGGTTGAAGCTAAAACGCAACATCATTGCCGCAGATAAAATTTGTGCAATTGGGTTAGCAATACCTTGACCAGCAATATCTGGAGCCGAGCCGCCTGCTGGTTCATACATGCCGAAACCGTCTTCATTAATTGATGCCGAAGGTAATAAGCCCATAGAGCCTGTGATCATGGCACATTCATCAGAAATGATATCGCCAAATAAGTTTGAACAAAGCATAACGTCAAACTGAGCAGGGTAGCGGATTAACTGCATTGTCGCGTTGTCGATATAAATGTGTTCAAGCTCGACATCAGGGAAGTCTTTTGCTACTTCTTCTACCACTTCACGCCATAATACAGACGCTTGTAATACGTTGGCTTTATCAACTGATGTCACTTTATTACCGCGTTTTTGTGCTGCTTCAAAAGCAATTTTTGCGATGCGGCGAATTTCACGACGAGAATAACGCATTGTATCGTAAGCATTTAGTTCTTCACCTTCGCCTTCACGGCCTTTTGGTGTACCAAAGTAAATTCCCGATGTTAATTCGCGAACAACTAATGTATCGAAACCTGATTTCGCGATGTCTTCACGAAGTGGTGAAAGCGCTTCTAAACCTTTATAGATTCTTGCAGGGCGAAGGTTTGAAAATAAATCAAAATGACCGCGTAAGCCTAATAAAGCTGCGCGCTCTGGCTGTTCAGCTGGTGGTAGTTTTTCCCACTTAGGGCCGCCAATTGAACCGAAAAGAATAGCATCTGCTTCTTCACAACCTTTTACTGTTGAATCTGGTAACGCTTTACCTTGGTTATCAATAGCGATACCACCTACATCGAACTCTTGTTGTTCAATGCCAAAACCAAACTTTGCTGCCGTTGCATCTAAAACTTTTAGTGCTTCTGCCATTACTTCTGGGCCAATGCCATCACCCGGTAGGGTTGCAAACTTTAATGTTTGAGCCATTTTTTAAATCCTTCATTGCTAACCCCAACTTTAATAGCTGGGGTTTTAATATTATTTGTTATTCTTTGCTTGTTTCTTTTCTGCTACTTGGTCTGCACGGTGCGTCAAATTAAGTACGTGGATTAACGCAGCTGCCGAAGCCTCGACGATATCAGTAGATAAACCAAAGCCGTGATAACGCTGACCTTTATAGGTTGCGATTATGTTGGCGTGGCCTTGAGCGTCTTCACCACCCGTTTTAGTGCCTAGCTTGTAATCGACAATTTCAATAGGTAAATCGACTGCATTTAAAATTGCACGATAAGCGGCATCCACTGGACCATTACCATTGGCGGCGCCTTCAACTTCATTTTCGCCAATCGTCATTGTAATACCGGCGGTAGCAACTTTTGCACTACCAGCAACTGAGTTTAGGTAGCTTAACTTATAGTATTGCTCTTCTTCTTGTTGCTGATTAAAGTAAAGTAACGCTTCTAAGTCGTAATCAAAAACTTGGCCTTTGCGATCGGCAAGTTTTAAGAAGCTGTCGTATAACTCATCTAAGTTGAAATCGGCTTCTGTATAACCAAGTTCGCTCATACGGTGCTTAATAACATGACGACCAGAACGAGAAGTCATATTTAAGTTATTTTCAGCTTTACCAATACTTTCTGGTGTGATGATTTCGTATGTGCTCTTGTTCTTCAATACACCATCTTGGTGAATACCTGATGAGTGACTGAAAGCATTCGCACCTACAATCGCTTTATTTGATTGCACTGGCATATTACATAGCTGACTTACTAAACGAGAGGTTTTGTAAATTTCTTGTGTGTTGATATTTGTGCCTACACCCGTTAAGTCTTTACGAGTGTTTAAGATCATGGCGACTTCTTCTAATGAACAGTTACCCGCACGCTCACCAATACCGTTAATGGTACATTCAATCTGGCGTGCACCCGCTTGCACAGCACTTATAGAGTTAGCGACGGCTAAACCTAAATCATTGTGACAGTGAACAGAGATTACGGCTTTATCAATGTTTGGTACTCGATTGTATAAATCGGTAATGATACCGCCGAATTCACTTGGAATGGTATAACCAACAGTATCTGGGATATTGACTGTTGTTGCGCCTGCATCGATAGCGGCTTCTACCATACGGCATAAATTATCTAATGGAGTACGACCTGCATCTTCACATGAAAACTCAACGTCATCTGTGTATTTTTTAGCGTGTTTAACTGCGTTCACACCCATTTGCAACACATCTTCAAAACTGCGGCGCAATTTAGATTCAACGTGTACAGTTGAAGTCGAGATGAAGGTGTGTATACGAAAGCGCTCTGCTACTTTTAATGCTTCACCACAAGCATCGATATCTTTTGCTACAGCACGAGATAAACCACAAACTACTGAATTTTTTACATTTTCAGCAATTGTTCTAACTGATTCAAAATCGCCAGGACTCGATACAGGGAAGCCCGCTTCCATTACATCTACACCTAGTCGTTCCAACGCCAACGCGATCTGTAATTTTTCTCTCACAGATAAACTTGCGGCTAACGCTTGTTCGCCGTCACGTAACGTTGTGTCAAAGATAATGACGTTGTCAGACATGGGGTATAGCTCCTTTTATTTTTTTCTTGGCTATAGCTAAAAAGCAGTCGAGTAAAAAACGAAATTGAAATTATCGCAATTCGTAAACTCGTGCGTACAAACTAAATGGTTGCCGATTATACCTAGCTTCGAGCAATCTTTTTAGAAAGTTTTACGCTTTGTTTTTGCTTATTGGCATAAAAACCAAGTTTTCATGGTTAAATGCGCTAAACAGAAGGGGATTAAACGAAAAAACCCGCACTGTTTAGCGCGGGTTTTGGTATTTTTGCTATTTAATTGAATAATTATTTAGCCATCACAAAGCGCCCGCACTTTTTAAGTGTGAGTAACAAGAGCAATGTTAGTAGGCTTAAGTTTTGCATTTTTCGCTTGAAAATCTGTATTCAATTAAAGTTTATGTTTCTTTTATCAGTTATTAGTGCTTGGATGTCAACAAAAAATTAACTTATTTTTTGTTTCTGTTGGAGTAATAAAGTTTGTAGCTCACTGGCAGGCATAGGTTTAGCGTACATGAATCCCTGAACTTCTTCGCAGCCAAGTTGTTGTAGTCTATGTTCTTGATCTTGGTTTTCTACACCTTCAGCTATAGTGGCTAGATGAAGCTTTTTACCCAGCTCTACTATCGTTTCTGCAATAACAGCTCCTTCGGGTTTATGCATTTCATTGATAAATGCACGATCAATTTTAATTCTATCTAATGGTAGTTTTTGTAAATAGCTCAAAGATGAGAAGCCGGTTCCAAAATCATCAATGGCAATTTGAATACCTTTGATTTTAATTTGATTCAGCGCATCAATCACAGTTTCTGGGTTATCCATTACAATGCTTTCAGTGATCTCTAGTTCGATCCGGCTGGGTTCAATACCAAAGCGACTCACTGTATCGACTACATTCGCGACAAATTGGCCATCTCTAAATTGCGGCATCGATACGTTCACGGCCATACGAATTTTATTTTCGACCATGTTATCAAGTTTTTTCAGTTGTCGGCACGATTCCTCTAACACCCAAGCACCAATTTCAACAATTAAACCAGAGTGCTCTGCTAGTGGAATAAAGGTTGCGGGTGAGATGTAGCCACCGTCTTTGGTTGGCCAGCGAAGTAGGGCTTCAACACCTACAAGCGTATGTGTTTCTAAGTTCCATTGCGGCTGATACCAAATCTCAAGCTTGCGATTACTAAAATCACTTTTTAACTGTCTTATCATGCCCAGACGCCAAGCCGTCTGTTCTTCCATTTCATGTGAATAAAATTCGTAATTCTCTTGGTTGTTTTTCTTGGCACGATTAAGCGCGATATAAACTTGTTTAAGCGTATTTAAGCCAGTGCGATGAGCTTGATCTTTATCGCAAAATCCAATTGTGGCAGAAACCGGAAGTAAGTGTTCACCCGCTTTAAAAGGGTTGTTAAATAACTGATTCAGTTTTTCAGGTTTTAAAACCTCTGCATCACCTATGATACCAAACACATCAGCGCCGACACGTGCAAGGTGACAGTTTTCACTGAGCATTTGAGAAATGCGATATGCCACTGTTTGTAATAAGTTATCGCCCACTTCCTGACCCAAGCCGTCGTTAATTTCTGAGAAGTGATTAATGTCAATGATGGCGATGCGTTCAATTTCCATGTGACCACGCGAAAACTTATTCAATAGACGAATAAATTGAGCGCGGTTTGGTAATTGAGTTAATGGGTCTTGGTAAGCAATTTCGGTAACTTGGTTAAGTAGTTGCAAATTGGCAAATGCCGCAGAGACATTAGTTAAAAATACATCGAGTAACTGTTTCTCAGTATCTGAGTAATTTTTACGGCCATCTTCAAAGTAAACTGCTGCTTGGTAGTTGTTTGCCGAGAACACAATAATGGTTTCGTGTTCTTCCAGTTTATTGGCACTATCGCTAAGGGCTAGCGTAATTTGGTTAATTGCTCTGCCATTGTCACAATCTAATAACTGCTTGCCAACTAAATTGCTAAAGTCTTCTGTTGCAGCATAAACCTTCATTTGGTTTGCGTTTATCGCTTGAGGGTTATGTGATAACGCACAAAATAAACCGTTATTTTTAATGTTTAACAGTTTAGATAATTGTTTAAGTGCTTGGTCGGCAAAATTGACCAATGACTGCTGTTTGAGTAATTCAGAGCTTGCATAGATAACTTGCTCTAACCCAAGTTTGTTCTGATTAATCGTAGTAACTTGGATGTATGAACGAAGAGATGCAATGATTGTTGTGACTAATTTACTGCGCGTTAGTTCAGTCTTCGTTTTGTAATCATTAATATCGTATTCTTTTAAGATACTCTCTTCAGGTGCATAACCGGGTTGACCTGTACGCAACACAATGCGTACATTTTGCATGTTTAAATCTTCCCTAATCGCTTTGACTACTTGTAAGCCAGCATCTTCCGATTCCATGACTACATCTAGTAATACAATGGCGACATCGTCGTGCTCTTTTAAAAACTCAAGCGCTTCTTTACCTGAGTATGCATGGGAAAATTTAAGGTCGCCGTTAAATGCGACTAAGTCAGAAAGGGCGAGTTTAGTAACTGAGTGGATTTCACTATCATCATCAACAATAAGTACATGCCAGCTTTTTTCTACTTCTGCTGAGGCGACTTCTTCATGATCGTCGTAGTCATCATTTGCAAATAAAATTTCATCATTAAAATCAGATGGACACATAAATTGAAGGTGATCCCGCAACAAAATTGAAAGCTATTGGTAGCTATTATTTAAAACTCAGGTTATACATTGTTTTAGCATGCTTATTCGATTATTACTATTTTTCATTGTGACTAATTTTATATTTGATTGTTTTTTGAACTAAGTGTTGCATTTTATACATATTTACCCGGGTTTTAATTAAGCTTAAAGAATGAAAATAACATCAACCAATCAAGCTGCACCCATAATAACGCCTGCTAATGGTGCAAATAACAAGTCCGATAAAAAAGTAACGGAAGAGGTTAAGGCGCAGGCGCAATCTGAAAAGTATTCCACCTTATCTAGCCAGCAAAAACTCACATTAATTGCAAAACAGTTCCACCTAGATAAAAGAGTGCAACAAGGTAAATCGGAGCGAGAGTCTCGTTTTAACCGCGCTCAATTACGCAGGCAAGAAGGGGAATTGATTAAGCAGCAAAACTTAGAAAACATCATGTCATTGGCACTTGATTATGTTGATTCTTCAAATTCAATGCAGGATGTCGATCCTGATTGGCTTCATCAATTTTTCGAATTGGCAGAGCGCGCATATTCAGAGCATATGCAAGCGCTATGGGGAAAGATACTCGCTATACAAGTTGCAAAACCGGGGGCTTTTTCGTTGAAATCAATTAAAACACTGCAGCAGATGACAGTGAAAGAAGCTATTGCGTTACAACATGCGTGTTGTTTAATGTGTCGTGAAAAAGGCGAATATGGTGGAAGAATTATATCCGGTTATTTTAAGCCTGTTTCTTTGTTTGGTTTATTGGGCAAGCCGAGTGTTAATCGAGTCAACCTCAGTAGCTTTGGTTTAAGTTACCCTAATTTATTAACTTTAATTGATTTAGGGTTAATTTATGCTGTGGAGATTGAGTCAGGTCCTATTGCTAATCAGAAAGTGGTGGAATTTGACGCTCAAGGTAAGCAATTGAAACTGCAATGCAATCAAGGTGGAGCTGCATTGCAGTATTATAAATTTACTCAAATGGGTAACGAATTATCTAAGTTAATTAAAGTGGCACCCAATGCCAGTTATTATCAACATTTAGCGAGCCTATTCGTTCCTATATTCAATTTTTCCATCGCTAGCTAGTTCAGCAAAATGAGAACCTTGTCGTTCTACTTTTTGATACCAAGCGAGTTTATCGTGTAGTTCTACTACCTGACCTATGATGATAATTGCAGGTGAAATCACTTGGTTATCATCGATGGTTTGGCGAAGCTCAGATAATTTCCCTGTTACTACTCGCTGTTTACTGGTTGAGCCTTTTTCAATAAGTGCCACTGGTGTATCGGCTGATAAACCGTGCTCAATTAATGACGCTGAAATACGCGCTGATTGTGTTAACCCCATATAGACGACAATGGTTTGTCCACTTTGCGCTAAAGCTTGCCAGTTTGCCCCTTTGGCAACTTCGTCATCATCTCGGCAGTGACCGGTGACAAAGCTTACACCTTGCGCATAGTCTCTGTGAGTTAATGGAATACCGGCATAACTTGAGCAACCTATTGAAGCTGTTACAGCAGGCACAACCTGGAAAGGAATTTGGTGTTCTACCAATGCTTCTAACTCTTCACCACCACGACCAAATATAAATGGATCACCACCTTTTAGACGACATACTTTTTTACCAGCTTTGGCGTATTTAATCAGTAGTTCATTAATATTATCTTGCGGTTTAGAGTGATAACCTTTCTGTTTAGCAACACTGATAAAGTCAGCATCTTTTCGGGCAAGATCTAAAATATCTTTGCTCACGAGTCTATCGTGCAAGATCACATCGGCCAATTGCATTTTTTGAATGGCTTTGATGGTGAGTAAATCGGCATCGCCAGGCCCGGCACCCACTAACCAAACTTCACCCATTTTGGTTTCGTTCTTTTCTTCTTGAATTAACGCTTCAGTGAGCTCATCTCTTTGTGCTTCACTCAGCGCATCAAAATCATCATTGAGGCGACTGGTGAAAAAACGTTCCCAGAACAATCGACGACGAGTAATGGTAGTGAATTCTTGTTTTATTCTATTTCTTAAACGACCTGCATAACTTGCTAACTCACCTAAGTGTTTCGGAATAATTACTTCGAGTTTAGCTCTTAACCGTCTCGCTAAAACAGGAGCTTTCCCTGCTGAAGAAATTGCGATGGTGATTGGTGCTCGGTCGATGATCGAAGGCGTGGTGTATCGACAACAATCAGGTTGATCGACAGCATTGACTAAAATTTTATTCGCTTCACAGTAGTGATAAATCGTTTCGTTTAAGGCTTCGTCATCCGTTGCTGCAATAACGAGGCGCATATCTGCAATATCAGCTTGTTCATAGTTCTTTTTATGCCAAGTGATTTTTCCCGTTTTTTCTTTTAAATCAATAAGCTCTTCGCAAAGCTCAGGGGAGATAATATTTACATGTGCACCTGATTTGATGAGCAGGTTTACTTTGCGAAATGCAATATCACCGCCGCCGACAACGGCACAAGCAAAATTATCTAAATTAAGGAAAATAGGGAACTGCTGCATTTTGATGCCTCGTTACTTCACTGAGGCGTTATTATACAACGAAACCAGCCAAATGTAGGAGTTAAACGAAATCTTTACTTGCTTGCAGGTTGGTTAACAAATTAACGATGCCTTGAGTTTGTTTGATTGCCAAGCTATTCACGTGTCTGCTCTTATGGTCATCCAGTTTTTGTTGCCAGTTCTCAAGCATATTTTGTGGTTGATCAGGCGAGATTTTTAAACCCTGTTCAGGGTTGTCTGTCTGCTCAAATATTTGTTCGCTATTAAAGCTTAACACTGCATATTGCTGACTGTTTATGACCTCATTGTTGACTAGCTTCTCTGTTAATTCATCGAGTTTATTTTGACTGATATTAGTGAGGTCATAATTAACCATGATGTGCTCAGCTTGTTTTTGAATCATTTGAGCTTCAAAGCTAATACTGACAACACTCGCTTGACTGCCTTGAGGTTTATTTTTTTCAGTTTGGGCTTGTGAAACATTAGATACAGCTTGGCTTTGACTATCATCAATTGGGGCACTTTGATGCTGAGATATTTGTTGATAGTTGCCTATCATGTCGTTTACAAGCATGGACCACGTCTTACTACATTGACTTTAATAAGTCTGTACGAAGCAATTAGCATGCCTAAATTTTGTCAATTAACCGTCACTATAGTGTTGAAAAATAGCGCTAAACTCAAAGCTGCACTATCTAAATAGAGTAATAAGTCACTATTTAATAACGACTTAGGGGACCTAGGTAACTCACTAGGTAAAAATGCGCAAAAATTAAGAAGAACACGATGGACGAACATTTAAAACTAGAAGAAAAAGAGTTTACGAGTCGAATGATAAATGTAGCGATTAAAATTGCTGCGTTATTCATTATGGTAAGTATATGTTTTGATATTTTAAAACCCTTTTTAATGCCTATTTCATGGGGAATGATCCTTGCTGTGGCGCTATATCCGATAAGTGAAAAACTAACTCTGGTTTTATCTGGTCGTCGTACATTAGCAGCAACCATCATTACTTTAGTTGGTATTGCTATTTTAGTGGTACCTACCGTTAAGTTCTCGTCATCAGCAGTTATCTGCAGGTTTTGAAAATGGCAGTATTGATATTCCCGAACCAGAAGACAGCGTGAAAGACTGGCCTCTCATTGGTGAAAAAGCCCACCAAGCTTGGTTAGTGGCATCTGAAGATACAGAAGCTTTCTTTTCTAAGTATTCAGAGCAGATATCCGATGTATTGAAAAAAGTATTATCCGGTATTGCTGGTTTTGGTGGCACCATTATTCAATTCATTATTTCATTTATTATTGCAGGTGTGTTTATCGCGAATGCAAAGAGTTGTGAGCGGGGCGTAAGAGCTTTCTTCTGTCGTTTAATTGATAATGAAAGAGGCAATAATGCTGTTAATGTGTCTATTCAAACAATTCGCTCGGTAGCTCAAGGTATTTTGGGCATTGCCATCACGCAAGCGTTATTAGCTGGGTTAGGTCTTGCTATTACCGATATTCCAGCACCGGGGTCTGGGTACTTGTGGTGTTAATGTTAGCGATAGTTCAGTTACCACCTATTTTAATTTTAGGTCCTATCTCCGCTTATTATTTCTCAGTTGCAGATCCTACTTCAGCAGTCATTTTTTTAGTTTATAACTTGGTTGTATCCGCAGCAGATGGCTTTTTAAAACCTATTTTTTTAGGTCGGGGCATGGATATCCCTATGTTAGTCATCTTGCTTGGTGCCATTGGCGGGATGATTTTATCCGGCATTATCGGTTTATTTACTGGTGCGGTGATCTTAGCTTTGGGTTATCAATTGATGGTTGATTGGATCTTCAGAGGGTTAAGTAAACCTGAAGATAAAGCCCCGTCAGCGAAAAGTGAATGTTAACGTTAATCGCGATTTTAAAAGTGGTGTTTAGATAAAACACCACTTCGATTATTTATATATCGCCATGTAAACATTGCAACATACTGATTGCCGCCAGTGCTGCTGTTTCTGTTCTTAACACTCTTGGCCCCATTAATACATCTTCAAAGCCATAATCGTGACTTTGGTTGATTTCTTCATCCGTTAAGCCGCCTTCTGGGCCAATTAGCAACTGTACTGCTTGTTGCTTAATTTTAACGTCTTGCATCGACTGCTCTGCTAAAGGGTGAAGGTTAAGCCTTGTGCCTTCGAAGTCTTGTGAAAACCATTCTTGTAAGTACTGGGCTGGGTTAATTTTAGGGACAAATGCTCGACCTGATTGCTCACAAGCTGAAATGACAATTTTTTGCCATTGCTCTATTTTCTTATTAAGTCTTTCGGCATTTAATTTAACGCCGCAACGTTCACTAAAAAGTGGTGTGATCTCGGTCACGCCCAATTCTACGGATTTTTGTAAAGTGAAATCCATGCGGTCGCCACGAGAAATGACTTGTCCTAGATGAAATTGAAGGGGAGATTCATTGTTTCTTTGCTCACTTCTAATCACCTCGGCCAGTACTTTCTTTTTACTGACATCGATAAGCTCTGCATAGTAGTCAAAACCATCGCCATTAAATAACCTGATTTCATCATTTATTTGTAGGCGCAGAACTCTACCTACGTGATTGGCCGCATCTGGTTCTAATTCTATGCTTTGTGCTAATGATAAAGGGTGAGAGTGATAAATTCTTGGAATTCTCATAATGGCCCGTTGTGATAAGTGATGCCTGATATTGTCGCTAAATAGGGCCTTTAGGACAAGATCAGGCAAACGGTTTATCTTGCTTGTTAAACTTCTAAAACAGCATCGGCTGGATAAATAATCCCTTGTTGCTGCCTTACGGTATCCATTACAGATTGAACTTGGAGAGATAATTTCCAGCTATTGACCGGTGATTCAATTAAGCCTTGCTCGACTAAGTCGATAAAGTGACTTAACTCGTAAGTCATCCTATTTTCAGTTTGCTCTAAAGTTAAGGTCTCTACTGCTTGGCCGTTTAGTTCAATGAATACCTCGTGAAATAAAGACGGGTGTTGCCAAAAAATCCGGCCTTTTTCGCCTTGAATCTCACAGACATTAGCACCGTTGGAGATTTTTGAGTGAGTAATAACCGCTTGCAAGCTATGTTGGTCATTTTGATAACTTAATATCACATCACCACAGCCATCGACACCTGATGCCAACTTATGAGCTTGGCTGTTAATTTCACTTGGCAGGCCAAATAAGTCGATGACTGGGTACAACGGATAAATACCGATATCGACTAGAGAGCCATTAGCAAAAGCTAAATTAAATGTGTTGGGTTTTTCACCTGCTTTGTATAAATCATAACGCGACGAATACTGACAAAAGCTAGCGTGGTATTTAGTCACTTTACCGATTCGCGCTGATTGCTGCTTTATTTGTTGGTAGTTTGGCAGGTGAGTGATCATCATCGCTTCCATCAAACATACCTTGTTCGCTTTTGCCGTTGCGATCATTTTTTCTGTTTGATTACTATTAGCCGCGATCGGTTTTTCACATAAAACGTGTTTACCCTTTGCCAGCAATAAACAGGCTTGCTCTGCGTGAAAGCTATTGGGTGATGCAATGTAAACGGCATCAACTTCATTACATTGAGCCAGTTCTTCTAGATTATCAAAGTAGCACTTTGCGCCATAGGGTTGACCAAATGCCTGAGCTGTTTCCATTTGTCTTGAATAAACGGCATAAAGCTCAAATCGAGTATCTTGATTAGCTGCTTCTATGAAAGCGTGGGTGATTTTATTCGTCCCAATGATGGCAAAGCGCAATTTTGTCTCCTTAAACAAAAAATCCGATGGCAAAGCATCGGATTTTGGGGTGATTTAGCTGTGTTACTAGGCTGTTTCAACAGCAGAGTGTTTATGAAATAGGGTATGAATAAGTTCATCTTCGAACTCAAACCTTTCTTCCATTGCTTGACCTAAGTTTGATAAATCTTGGTCGAAGTTAGCACAGTCTTCTTCATTTACCTTTTCAGCGTACTTGTCGTTAAAGTTAAGCGCTGTATCTGTAGATGCGGAAATTTTAGGTGTTAGCTTTTGTGCTAGTTCTAAGCTCGCACCACCATTAACTTCGCATTTAGAAACAACTTGGTCATAAACTTCAAAATGACCAGCAGACAAATAATCCATCATTACTTGGCAAAACGCCTGCACTTCTGTCTGTGCTGGAATAGCAGAGCTGTTCTTTTCAAACGGCGGTAAGCCTGCCAATTGGCAATAACGTACCAACCACTCTTGGCGCTCTTCTAACCATGAATCGATGACTTTATTTGCGCCACCGTACTGTGCTTGTGTTTTTTCAAGACGGGTTAACATCAAATCCCTCCCGATCTTTTTGTTATTGAATATGTCTATATAAAAAAAGAATTTACCCTAAAGGTCAACAATAAATTATTAAAATATGTTAAAGATAGTTTCAGGAATGATTCAGCTCCGCAAAACTGATAGAAATTGATAGGAAATGGCTAGCTAATTGATATGCTTAAGAATACACACCACGCTTTAGATAGACAGCAAAGTGTTTATTGGATTGTCGTTAAAAATGAAATGGTTTGGTTATTGAACCAAGGTCAAACATTACCTAAAGCTCGTTTATCGCAGTTATCTCAAATCGAAGATGATATCGATGCGCTTTATTTAGATGAATACGAGCAAGGTGAAGAGTCACTTAGCTGTTATGCACTCGATGCTGATGATCTTGATTTATCGCAAATGCCAGAAGATTTAGCGGCGGGCTCGGGGGCTTGGTTTTCACTCCGAGACATTGTCGCGGATGTGCCCGTGGCTTTGTTTGATTTAACTGCTAAAGCATTACAATTTAGTCATTTTCACCAAACTCATCGCTTTTGCGGCCGTTGTGGCCGACCTATGCAAAGGGTGAAGTGGGAAGTTGCTAATCATTGCCACGCCTGTAAACACAGGTGTTACCCCAGACTTTCACCTTGTATTATTGTTGCTATTACTCGGCACAACGCAGGCAAGACTCAGTTGTTGTTAGCTAAAGGCACGAAATCGGCGACAGGTAAGTTTTCTGCTTTGGCTGGCTTTGTTGAGCCGAGCGAAACATTAGAGCAAGCAGTGTCGCGTGAAGTCTTTGAAGAAGTGGGCATTGAGGTCAAAAATATCGAATACTATGCCAGTCAACCTTGGCCGTTTCCGCACAACATTATGGTTGGGTTTACTGCTGAGTATGAGTCGGGCGATTTAGTTCTCGATGAAAAAGAGATCGCAGAAGCAGCTTGGTTTGATCTAGAACAACTTCCTGATGTGCCGAGAACGTATTCGATTTCAGGAAAATTGATACAATACGTGCTACAAAAACACAATGCTGATAGCCAAGTTCAATAGAAAGCAGGTAAAATAGGCATATTAGCCAATTACAGTATTTTTAGTCATAGGATCAATAATGACCGAACTTAAGAACCGTAGATATTTAGACGCTTTACTTAAAAAGCCAGTGGACAGAACGCCAATTTGGATGATGCGCCAAGCTGGTCGCTATTTACCTGAATATCGCGCTACTCGCTCTCAAGCGGGTGACTTTATGTCGCTTTGCAAAAATACTGAGCTTGCATGTGAAGTAACATTACAACCGTTAAGGCGTTATCCGTTAGATGCGGCGATCCTATTTTCAGATATTCTAACTATCCCTGATGCTATGGGGTTAGGTTTATATTTCGAAACAGGCGAAGGCCCTAAATTTGAAAGACCTATTAATTGTCACGCTGATGTAGAGGCCATTAAAGTCCCTGACTCTGCAAAAGATTTAAAATACGTGATGGATGCAGTGAGCACTATTCGCAGAGAGTTAAAAGGCCAAGTTCCATTAATTGGTTTCTCTGGAAGCCCGTGGACACTAGCAACTTATATGGTCGAAGGTGGAAGCTCTAAAACATTTGCCAAAATTAAACGTATGGCTTTTGAGGCTCCTCAAACATTGCACCTGCTTTTATCTAAGCTTGCTGAGTCAGTTACAGATTATTTAAATGCTCAAATTGATGCCGGTGCGCAAGCCGTTCAAATTTTTGATACGTGGGGCGGGGTGTTAACGCCGCGTGATTATCGAGAGTTCTCTCTTGATTACATGGAAAAAATTGTCAGTGGTTTAAATACCAACAAAAATGGTGAGAAGGTACCTGTTATCTTATTCACCAAAGGTGGTGGCTTGTGGCTAGAAAATATCGCGGCTACAGGTTGTGACGGTGTTGGTTTAGATTGGACGATTGATATCGGTGAAGCGCGCCGTCGTATTGGCGATAAAGTAGCCTTACAGGGCAATATGGATCCTGCTATTTTATATGCGCCACCAGAGCGAATTCGCCAAGAAGTTTCAACTATCTTAGACAGCTATGGTCAAGGTACTGGTCACGTCTTTAATCTTGGACATGGTATTACGCCTGAAGTCGACCCAGAACACGCTGGTGTATTTATTAATGCTGTGACTGAACTGAGTCCTAAATATCATCAGTCTTAAGTGAAAAATCAGAAATAAAAAAAGCCGCTTTTGCGGCTTTTTTTATTTGTTTTGACCCGTCCTGAATAAGGTTGACACTTTTCCAACTTCAATTTGGAGAAGATAATGAAACCAATAACTAAGCGTACACAAAAAGATTATTCACTTGCCTTTAAACTATCTGTCGTTGATAAAGTAGAAAAAGGCGAATGTACTTACAAACAAGCTCAAAACCACTATGGAATACAAGGGGCTTCAACCGTTTTAACTTGGCTTCGCCGGTATGGTCAACTAGATTGGAGTAAAGGTACACCCAATCATATGAATGAGCTTCCCCTTATGTCTAAACCTAATGACTTAACACCTGAGCAAAAAATCAAAGCCCTCGAAAAAGAGCTAGAAGATACCAAGATAAAAGCACAATTCTTTGAAACGATAGTCGATGTACTTGATAAAGATTTCGGGGTACGTATTACAAAAAAGCAACGCAACGCGTTATTGAAGAAAAAAACATAACCAAGCTATCTGTCAGTAGAGCTTGTCGTTATCTC
>NZ_JABULX010000037.1 GCF_013328345.1 Marinifaba aquimaris | reverse complement strand
CTCTGGCTCTGGCTCTGGCTCTGGCTCTGGCTCTGGCTCTGGCTCTGGCTCTGGCTCTGGCTCTGGCTCTGGCTCTGCAAGATTTTCAACAGGTGACTCGACTTGGCTAGTCGATTCGATGACTTCTACCGTTTCTGGTTCACTTTTTTCTTGAACTTGGGTTTGTTCTACATCACTAGCAACTGATGTTTCTTCTGTTTGTTGCGAAGTGACTTCTTCTTTAGGTTGCTCTTCCTTCTTAGAACGGCTAAACCAACCAAAAAAACCTTTTTTCGACATGGAAATTACTTATCTCAGTTATTGTGTAATTTGTTCAGCGTTAACTTGCCGAATAAGATAAAATCAGCAATAGCTTTGAACATATAGATTAAATTTGAATAGCTGGCGGCAATGGTAACACGAGCATCAAACAGACAAAATAAACAGCGCCCAAATCAGGCAAAAAAAACGTCAAAAGCAGGAAAAAACAATAAAAAATCCGGCTTTGTCCGCATTATTGCAGGCCTCTTTAAAGGAAAAAAACTGCCCGTTCACGACGTTGAAGGACTCAGACCCACAACCGACAGAGTTAAAGAAACGGTCTTTAACTGGTTGATGTTTGATATAAACGATAAAAAAGTACTCGATTGTTTTGCCGGTGCCGGTTCGCTGGGGTTTGAAGCATTATCAAGAGGCGCAGCAAGCCTGACGTTAATCGAAAAAGATAAGCACGCTGCAACACAACTAAAAACAAATGCGCAAACGCTTAAACCCGATATCACTAACGTTGTTAATAGCGATGCACTTACATTTTTGAACCAAAGCCAAGAGCAATACCAGCTGGTTTTTATCGACCCGCCTTTTCGCCAAAACCTAGCAAGCCAAGCCTGCCAAATTATTGAACAAAGAAACTTACTTACAAACGACGCCCTGGTTTATATCGAAGTAGAATCAGAGCTAAGCGACGCTTTTTGGCCATCTCACTGGCAACTAAAGAAAGAAAAAACCGCCGGACAAGTCACCTATCGCTTATTCAGTGTTGAGAAATAACAAATAAATACCCCATTAAGAAATGATTAAATGAATAAGGATATTCAGCATGATCAAAATTCGCCCGCAAACGATCCACAAACACCCAGCTTTACAAGTGTTAATGTGGCTAGGCTTTGCCCTGCCCTTTGTCATGATAGTCCTAGGTGGAATGGGGCTAGTTGGCAATTGGTTTATGATGATTACAGGCTTTTGGGGACTTACCTTAGCAGCCTTATTGTTATTATGGGCAAATAATAATGGTGTTAAAAACGCATTTAAAACCCGCCAAATATCACAAGCCGATTATGCACATTGGAATAAACGCACCTATTGTGGTTTAGGCCTTTTTGCCATTGCTTGTTTGTATGTAACGTTCACAATTGGCCAGAAAGTGATTGTTAAAAAAGAGAATTTAACCATTACCGCCGTACCCACCCCTGAGTTAATGGCGCAGATGAAACAGTTTCTAAATGAACCCGATGTCACCCACACAAAAGTGGAATTTAACGGCCAAGAGCAAGAGATTACGTTTTTTACGCAGACTAGAGATGTAGCCACAAACATTGATCGAATGCTGGAATCTAACCATCCATTCCCTACTTTCAAAACACTTCAAGGTGAAAATGTAGATGTGATATATACCAGCCCGCCGCAAAACAAAGCAGTTAAAATTGGGGATACGTCATATTGCGTCAGAGCGAGAAAAATAAAACAACACTACGACAAAATAACACCTATCATTGATAACTTTGAATTTGTTCATAAAATTAGTACTTGGGCATATAAAAATGAGATTTTCATTTCTCGAGGTAGATATGTTTATTATTCGAATAGCGTCGATAGATGCCGTATAAAAGACCTGTCCAGCAAGTTAGAAAAAGCCCAAAAAGCGCAATTCTATCCATTTATTGAGTACCACTTTGATAAGCCACATCTCAGTACTGATATTACGATGCTCAGCAGAGAAAAAAGAATTGGTTTCAGAAGCTGGAAAAGTCTCAATGAGCTCTAAAAAAATCAACTATTCAGACTAACAAGCCCGTTAATGACGGGCTAAATCATCTGCACTAGAAAAAATCCAATCTTTGTCATTATTTACGTAGCTTGTTTCATTATATGGTGCAGTAACACCGCCTCCTTTAACATCTTTAATTCGACTTTTTTAAATCAATATACCCTCACCCCGGACCTTGGTTAAATCGACTGGTTATCTTATCTACAATAAACGGACGTTAGACCGTATTTATTAATGCATGGTAGAGTAACGATTAAATGAATAAGGATATTCAGCATGATAAAAATTCGCCCGCAAACAATTCACAAACATCCTGCTTTACAAATTTTAATGTGGCTAGGCTTTACCCTACCCTTTGTCATGATAGTCCTGGGTGGAATGGGGCTAGTTGGCAATTGGCTTATGATGATTACTGGCTTTTGGGGACTCACCTTCGCAGCCGTATTGTTATTATGGGCAAACAATAATGGTGTTAAAAACGCATTTAAAACCCGCCAAATATCACAAACCGATTATGCACATTGGAATAAACGCACCTATTGTGGTTTAGGCCTTTTTGGCATTGCCTGTTTGTATGTAACGTTCGCGATTGGCCAGGAAGTGATTGTTAAAAAAGAAAATTTAACCATTACTGCCGTGCCAACTCCTGAGTTAATGGCGCAGATGAAAGAATTCTTAAATGAACCCGATGTCGCTCATACAGAAGTCGAGTTTAACGGGCAAGCGCAAGAAATTACTTTTTATACTCAAAAGCAAAATGCTGGGGCTATCGAGATAATGATCGATACATTTAAACAAAAGTACGATTACCCTGAGTTTAAAGTAAATAATCGAAATTTAACTCCTGACTATGAACAGCCATATGAAATAACACGCATTGATTATCTAGGAGAAAAAAAATGTTACCTACTAAGAAAGCTAAAAAGCAAAGTCAATTCGAATGAAACATATACTCATGTAGAGCATAACTTACCGATTCAAAGCCTAGATACCTTCATTATTAATGACCAACTAGCTATAGATTTCAGTATGAAATTTAAAACGAGAACGAATCAAGATGAATGCTACTATTTCTATACTTCGAGTATTAAGGATGAAAGCTTCAGAGTGCAAGCAGAAGAATTTAGAAGTTTTGTATACCCACTAATTTATTACCCCGTAATTGCAAATAATATTTCTACAGTTTCTAAAAAGCACCGATTATCGTTAGTTTCTTGGAAAAACCTAAATGGCTTTCATTAAACATATTACTCGTTATAAACGCGCATTATCTGAAGCATTGGTCATTATGAATGATTAAGCCGATTACCTTATAGCCTATTAATTAAGTCACAAAACGGACGTTAGGCCGCATTTATTAATGCATGATAGAGTAATGACCAATGAATAAGGATATTCAACACCATTGACACAAGGACGTTGTAATGCACAAAAATATATCTCCCCAAATTGTATTCCATTCTCCCATTCATAAATGGGCTTTAGTGAGTTGTTGTGCACTGCCCTTTATCGCTTTTTTTTACGGCGCATCTTCTGGCAATATCTCTGCTGAATTAGTTTTTTTCTTTACCAGCTGGAGTTGCTCGGTGGCTGCAACCCTTGCGGCATTTGGCGGTTATTTAGCTGTAGAAAACGGGAAAGAAAAACAACAAATTAATGAAGATGAATATCAACACTGGCGAGCCAGAACGCTTATTCCTATCACCTTATTTGGTATTGCCGCCATTGTGCTAACATTTTATTACGGCTCATTTTTAATTGTTAAAAAAGAGAATTTAACCATTACCGCTGTGCCGACCCCTGAGTTAATGGCGCAGATGAAACAGTTCTTAAATGAACCCAATGTCGCTCATACAGAAGTGGAATTTAACGGGCAAGAGCAAGAGATTACGTTTTATACTCAAAGCCTAAATGTTCCAGCCAACATTGATAGGATGGTTAAATCTAAGAAACCTTTCCCTGAATTTATTCTTGAAACTGGAGAAGCTTTAGAAGTCGATTACTCAGGGAAAGTAACTTCAAAACCTATAAAAATAAATGATAGCTATTACTGCGTCAGAACCAGAAAAATCAAAAGAAACTTTGACGACTTTTCTCAAGTAAACAACAATTTTGAACACAAACATGGAATCAAAACTTTCGTATACAATGACGAATTATTAATTGATGAAGGCGTTTATTTAAAATATTCGCCAAAAAAGAAAAAATGTGTAGGTAAAGATAGAAGTAGAAGTAGCAGAGTTTTGCACCGAGAATTTATATTTTTTATTGAAGAAAACTTTAAGGCGCCACATCTTAGTACCGCGATTGACAAGCTAAGCCGAGAAAAAAGAATTGGTTTCAGAAGCTGGCAAAGCCTCAATGAGCTCTAAAAAAACAACTATTCATACTAATAAGCCCGTTAATGAAGGGCTAAATCATCTGCACTAGAAAAAGTCCAATCTTTGTCATTAGTTGCGTAGCTTGTTTCATTATCTGGTGCAGTAATATCGTCTCCTTTGACATCTTTAATTCGACTTTTTTAAATCAATACACCCTCCGCCCGAACCTTGGTTAAATCGATAGAATACTCTATCTGCAATATAGGGGCGTTAGACCGAATTTATTAAGCATGATAGAGTATCGATTAAATGAATAAGGATATTCAACATCATTGATACAAGGACGCTGTAATGCACAAAAATATATCTCCCCAAATTGTATTCCATTCTCCCATTCATAAATGGGTTTTAGTGAGTTGTTGTGCGCTGCCCTTTATCGCTTTTTTTTATGGCGCATCTTCTGGCAATATCTCTGCTGAATTAGTTTTTTACTTTACCAGTTGGAGCTGCTCGGTGGCTGCCACCCTTGCGGCATTTGGCGGTTATTTAGCTGTAGAAAACGGGAAAGAAAAACAACAAATTAATGAAGATGAATATCAACACTGGCGAGCCAGAACGCTTATACCCATCACCTTATTTGGTAGTGCCGCGATTGTACTAACACTTTATTACGGCTCATTTTTAATTGTTAAAAAAGTGAATTTAACCATTACCGCCGTACCTACGCCTGAGTTAATGGCGCAGATGAAGTTAGTGTTATTTGACAAAAATATCGAACATTCTAAGGTAAAATTTAACGGAAAAGAGCAGAAAATCACTTTCTATCGAGATACTTACAGTACCTTTAATTTATCAGGCTTCGTTAAAAATAAATTAACCCTACCTCACTTATTTTTAGCTTCTGATAAAAGCCCAATAATGCTTGACCACATAGCGGAAACAGCGAAGTTTTTCGTTAACATCGAAGGTAAAAGAAGGTGTTTTGAAGGCAAAGTAATAACTAACATTACTTTGCCAAATTTCACTAAAGTTACTACCCAATCTGATATTAATTTTTTTACTTACAATAATCATGTAGTAGCCGAGTATACAGACACGGCATCTATAAATAACAACAGAAATAAAGCTGGTTTTTATTGTGTATTAGACAGACATAAGAACCATGAATACTACAAAGACTTTGCTCATAAAACTAACCATTATCTAAAATATCCATTACTTTCAAACGCGATTAAAGACGTTGAGCTTCAAGAGCGTCTGGGATTCCTTAGCTGGAAAAGACTAAACGAACTAAATTAAATTTTAAGTGGCACTAGCACCGTGCCTTGTCATTTACACTCGCATTTATCCAGTCAGCATCAACAGAGCTGTATTCTGTTAGCATTTCACTACTAGTATCACTAGGGTCATGTGATGGTGTTTTTATTTGATCAGTAGCCACCAAACGTGAAGTGTACAGTCCATGACCAAAATCAGCCCAACCTTGCTCACTTCTAAACGGCATCCAAATTGCTTTTAACTTTTGCCCGTTAACATCCTCGCGTTCGGTTTCCGTCTCTGATGTTCCATTTACCGATAACCTTGCCCAAGTAGTTATGGCTAATTGGCGATCGTTAAATTGGTGAATTTGGCTCGGTTTAATATTGGCGATAATGACAACTTGCATAACTTCCTTGGCTAAGGTTGCTTTACTGATAGAGACAGTGCGTTTGCCACGTGAGGTTTGTTTAGTAATAACTTCTGGCTCACTTGCTGGTTTAGGCGATATTTTATAAATTTGGTACTGCACTTTATCACTGTCTATTTTGCTGTGTTTATCTGGTTCAAACTCAGGTAAGTCATAAATAGCAGCTATCTCTAATCGGTAATTGCCTTGCTCATCAATTGGCACAACCTGATTGTCGTACCTGTGTTTTCCACTGCCATCGTGCCTTAATTCAACAATTAAGCGCGATTGATTTTCGATAAAGTAAGGTACTTCTAACGTGATGGCGATATTATTGCCTTGCCTGTTATCAGCGCGGCCAGCGCGCACTGGTTTTTTACCAACAGGGGCATACATCTTGCTGCTTATCTTTAGTGGATACGTGGCATTTAACAGTGCCTCAACATTGGCCTCTGGGTAATTTTTAAAAGGCTCAATATACTTTTCAATTTCATCATTACCGAATCCCCAAGGAAAAAAACGCGTTTTTGTGCCGCGCTTTGAACGGTCAACGTCAATACTCGCTTGGTCTTTAGCTTGGTCTTTAGCTTGTGCATAAACCTGGCTTATTCTGTGTCTTACTTCATTTGCCGTTTGACCTAACGGGCTACCAATTACACCCAGCGGTTGATCGCCAAGCGAAAGTTGCTTACTCCACTTATCAATTGGGACTAGCGCTTTATCTTCTGTTAATTGAAATTGCGAGGTATTGGCACCGTAATGACTCATATCGTGCTCATCAAAGCCAAAGTCGACACCTAAAAGCGTATAGTTTTGGTCAAATACCAGTTGAGTCCGGCCATTTGGTAAGGTGACGGATAGTAACGACATGGGTTTTTCATCCCCTTCATCGGCAAACCAACCGGTATCCGCTTCCATTAATTTTGTTTCATCCCCGCTTTGAAACTGCCCGCTAAATGGATGCTGAGGACGCCACTGACCTTTATATTCAGCTAAGGTCATATAGTTTTTATTGGCGCGAGAAAAGACACCATGGCTAAGCCACTCACCTAATAAATCATCTTGTTTGAATATATATTTACCTAAAATAAAGCTCGCAATAGCTAAGCCAATACCAATCGGTCCTAGAACGGCTCCCCATACAAACAAACCTAACATGGCAGTGAAAGCAGAGCCCAAAGCTATGGCGTGGATATAAGCGACATCATCCCCTTTACTTATAGATTTAGTCAGCTCATTTATTGATAAGCCAAGTGCAATGGTACTGCCGACTAAAGGTAAATATTTAGTGCCGACTGCATAGCGTGAAAGCTGCCAGCCCCCTTGGCGATTTGCCATCATAAACTTTGAAAATTGAGCAATACGGCCAGTATTTTGTGAAACATGAGTCACTTTATTCATCGCATCAAGTAATGAATAAGCGCCGCTGGCAGTACCCAATATGCTGCCAGCTAACCCCCACAACATTAAGGCCTGTTTTTTGTCATCTGTATTGTGTTTAAGGAGATATAGGCTATTGACCAAATTAAGGACATCTAACATCAAAAATAAACTATTGATGCCAATAGCAACCTGACCTTGTGCAACCGCATGATTAATTGCACCTTGTCTGCTTTGTTCTGCTGTTTGCGCAACTAAAATCGGCTTTTTGATAAATTCCTGCCAAAGCTTGCTTTCATCAGGGCTTAACACCACCATTTTTTTATTTTCTGGCGCACTTTTCATCGCTTCATATTCGTCATAAGTCAGCTGCTCTGTCGTTACAACTTGATCGAAAGATTTATATAATTTTTTGCTCTTTTGGGCAGCACGTTGTTGATAAACCTTATCATTGTATGACTGGCTATCGCCTCTGGCGTCTGGGGCTTGCTGCCTTTCTACTAAAAAGTCACTGATTAGATGAATCCGCGTTTTTTTAGCTAAATGGCGATTGTCATCTCGGTTTTTAAATACGGCTTCAATAGTCATCTTTTTAATCGCAAAAGGGCTAGTACTATTGATAAGTTGACTGATGTTGCGGTAGTTCCTTTCATTTACTTGGCTATCACCATTAAAAACGGCATTGACAGTCATGGTTAGTTTGGGAAGGAATATAGAATTGATAGACTTAAATATGAGTAATCCCCAACTGACACCATCTTCTTTTAGCCATTGACTGAATATTAAATCTTTTGGTTTACTGGCGATTTTTTTCTGGTTGAACGAAACAATTTGCTGCCATTGCTGAAACAGATCTTTTGCAAATTCACTGTTTTGTTTTGCTTCAACAATGGATTCATCAGATGCCGTATTTGGTTCGTAGTTAAAAAATGCGGCTAATGCGGCTTCATAGCTGAAAGTCTGATTGTCTGGATCGGCGATAAATTCAGGTAAGCAAACTTTGCCGATAATATGCTCACCACCTAAAATGGCGGTTTGTAGCTTTTTGCCAATGTCTTTATTGGCTTGTAAGTTCTCAATAAAGTTGTCGTGATAGCTCGACTCTCCTTCAAACAATACTCCCAATGCGTTGGGGTCTATCGAGAATGGGTAAAGCAAATCGCCAGTTACTTGCCAACGTTGATGCGCACTTGGTATTAGTAGGGTGCTATTTTCATATTCCTGCTCTGTTAAATCTGGCTTAAACGGGTTGGCTTTTAAATCTTGTAGGTAGGCAACGAGCTGGTCGTTTAACCGGATATTATCGAGCGTTGCCCCTTGGTTGGTTTGCCATGACACTGAGCTTTGCGCTTCTGGCATCATTACTTTCCCCAACTGCTCTATCAGCACCAACATCATATTGCGGTAAATGGCCCGTTCGCTCGATTTTAATGTCGCTTGTACATCACTATAAGCGAGTTGATCGGTAAATTGGGTGTAGAGGTTATCTCGCTGCCAGCGCGTTTTGTTTTTTCCCGCTTGAGGTGTCGAGTAATACAGTTGCGTGGTCAGTATCGCCAGCTCAATATGCTCGGCATTGGGAAATAGCTTTTCAAATTCACTTTTAGGTTGATCGCCTTCAGCATACACTTTTTTATGATTTGCTTGTTTGTCTTTAAGATCTAAGTCTGCTTTTAGTGCTTTTAATCTTTCACCATCTCCCATTGCTTTAACTAGGCTATCTAAACCGGCATTGGCGGTATTAAAGTTATTGATTAACTCAAGCGCTAACGCGTGAGTATGTTCAATAGTGCAGTAGGCAACCCAGTTACAGGGGTTGGTAAACTCGGCCTGTTGTTGTAACTCAGGGTATTTAGCGATAATTTCATCGGGCAACTCAGCTTTAACTTGAGTGGTCGGAATTTCAATTTCCTGATCAAATGGGATGTATTGCAGTACTTTTTGTAAAGAAAATTCACTAAATCGCGCTTGTCTACGCGCTTTACAGGCCTGCACACTGCTGTCGAGAATGCGCTCATCTTCAGCGGCGAGGATCACACCTGCAGTTTTGGCTTGGTCTAGAACAAAAGCATGGCTAAAACCATTAAAATCTAACGATTCAGATACACCGCCATAACTGTTGATCAACAGCCAAGGCCATTGGTATTCGCTATAGGCTATTTCATAATGTTGCTCGTTATCACCGCCATAGAGTAATTCGATCAGATAACTCTCTTCTGCCAAAGGTTTTCGCTCATCACAACCTGCGTATTGCTCTAAGTCAATGCGTTGTAAAATGGGTAATTGGCCATCGGCTTTAGGAGGGGTAATTTGATATTCGGTGACTAAAAACCCATTACAAAATATATATAAAAAACCTTGGTGCATAGGAATAGTTTGCAACTGGTTTTGTTCTATTTTTTCAAGCTGCTGCTGCAAGAAGTCATACTGCCAGTAGTCCGTTTGATTGTCATCGGTGATGGGCGCTAACTGATGTTGCCAACTGAGCATTTGCGGCAAAACCGCCACACTTTGCCAAGGTTCAGCCCCTAAATCGAGTACCAGTGTATTGAGTTGATTCACCGCCATTGGGTGAACGGCTTTAGGTTGGTGTGCCATTGTTTAATATCCGTATACTGTTTGCAGCTTGGCTTTCGTTTTTGGCCCTGCAATTCCATCAACTTCCAGCTGATGAGCGGTTTGAAATGATTTAACGCCTGCTCGCGTTTTACGCCCGACAATTCCATCGGCGATACCGCAATCATGCCCTAGCGCATTGCATCTGGCCTGAACACCTTTTACTTCACTCACAGGTGGCATCTCGCCAATCGCCATATCAAAAATTGCCATTGGCTCTGATGCTTGCGCATCCGCATAAATTTTTACTTCGACTGAATCTAAAGATTCATCGGTTATATCCAGTGTCAGCTTGCCGTCTTGGCCGAGTACTTGATCAATATGCTGCGCACCCAAATCAAATACCACTCTTTTTCCGGCGAGTGTTTCGCCTTTACTGTTTTTTAACAGCAGTTCAAACGTATCTTGAGGCGGCTGAGGCAAGCTAATTTCATGTTGCTCGTTAACCGCTAAACTCAAGGTTTTAGCCGCTCTTGCTGGGATATTTATCGTATCCCCTTCAACAATCAAATTCGGGTTGTCTCGCAACTGCCGAAAGTCGGTATTATCTGAGTGCTGATAAATTTCTTCAGCGGTTGCAAAGCCGTATTGTTTTGCGATTTGATTTAATGTTTGGCCTTTACTAACCCTGTGCTGCTGCGCGGCTTGCTCCTGCCAGCTAAAGCTATTGGGTAAGCTCACTTCACATTGTCCCAAAGGTAATGAGTCGAGTGAAATCATGCCATTTTGGTCACTCTTACCAATATACGCTTGCCCGTGCTGATCGGTGACTTGGTAATCTTGGTCAGCCAATACTTGACCTTGATGATCGATTAATTTGATTACTAATGTGGCAAGTTCTATTTCTGGAACAGTCAGTGCGATATCAATTTGGTGTTCAGCATCATCAACCGATACCTTTATTTTATAGTCACCTTGGGGTAAATCGAGACGTGCTTGCCAGAATACATTTTCATTTTCTTTTGCTTGCTCTAAGGCAATATACTTACAGCCGCTGGTTTGACCTTGCCAGCTAATATTGACACCTGCACCATTGGTCGCTCGACCTTTTAGCAAGGTTAACCATTTGGTTGGTACTTTTAATTGACTGCCTATTTTCGGTGGCTTAGCGCGCGTGTATTTGGCGTTATATTGATAGATGTAGTTACTATCAGCGCGATCTGCATAGCGTTGAACCAAGTCAATTAAACGCTCACCTTGCTTTAAAGTATGTTGCGTTAATTCAACCTCGACATTGCCCGATTCGATTAACTCGATTGTTTGCTGATTACTGGGGGATGTAATGGCCACAGATGGTATCAACGGCTGAGGACTGGACTGGCCGGCTTGAGACGTGGCTTGCTTGAATTGTTGTTGCGCGAGTGATTGCAAAGGAAGCGCTGCTTGTATCGTGTCTGTTGCAGCAACTACCCCTTGGGCCTGAAGGTTTTCACTGGTGGCATATTTCTTTGCATCAGCCTCATCGTCATTATTAACAAAAGGCGCAAACGCTAAGCGCTCAGAATACAGCGCACTATTGGCATATTGCGCATAACTGACTTTTAGCCACTGTTTTTTATCGCGCACCCAAAATTGGCTTTTTTGGTGATAACGCCAGCTGGCAGCGTCTCTAGCATTGAGCGCTTGCCATTTATCGGTCGCTAATTGGCTTTGAATAACTTTGGGATAAGCTCTTAACTGACCATAGCTAAGCGACTGAATAGATTGTTTTTTTGATAAATTGGCGCCATTAAATGGGCCGTCTGCAATTTCCATTTCTGACATAGGGTTAACTCCTTTAACCTATGTACTTATCATCCCATATTTATACTTGTTAATAAATTGTTTGTTGCAAATTTAGTGTGTTTTTTCATCACATTTGTAGTTCAAAACACTGACTGGTGATCTCCTTACCATTGATCATCAAAGCAACTTTATGTGTACCGGGGTAGTATTTTCGGGTAGTGATGGCTTTGATGGTATGGACTTTTTCGAGATTAATTTCACCTTGTGCGGGTAGCAGAATATTTTTTAGCTTAAATACTTTTGGCTTTTGCTCACCATTGGCTTTGACGAAGTAAATAGCATAATCAACCACCAACTTTTGTGCATGCTGAGCACCTGACCGCAGTTTAATCGCAAAATTTATACTTTCACCCAACTCAATTGAATTTTGTTCAATGGTCAATGTACTGGCAGTAATGTTGGGGTTTTGTTCATAACCCAACAATGGAAATACCTCGGGGTGTCCAGCTTTGACTAAAGTGCGTGTTGCATGTTTTATCAGCCAAGTTAAATGCGCTTGCTCTGCCTTTTTTGTATAACTGGTTAGCCAATCCTGACAAGTGTTGATCACTATATCGGGGTGGTCTTTAGCGATATCATTTAGATGATTAGCAACGGATCGCCTCACATACAAACTCTCATCACATGCCAAGTGTTTTAATAAAGGTAAGTTGTCGCTAGGGTCTTGGATATAGTTTTGCAATTGCATACCCCAAGGTAACCTTGGCCTTGTCCCCTCTGATACTAACCTTCTAACATGTTCATCCGAGCTACTTAACCATTTGGTTAAATACTGATGTGTTAGCTCAGGGTATTGAATGATAAAAGGGCGAATGGCAAATTCAGCAGAAAACAAAGGGGTGAGTTTTGCCAATAAATCTAGACTCACGTCTGGTTGTTGCATGCCAAATTCAGCAACAAAATCGGTCACAGGCCATGCTGCAAAAGTACTTAAAGGGTCATCAGGTTCGCCGTGATCCCAAACACTGGGCACTTGGGCTAAAATCGTTGCACAAGCAGAAAACTCTTTGGGTAAGAAGCCAGCTAAGGTATGTGCAATATGTATCACTCGCTGTTTTAGCTCTAGCTGCTCTATATCTTTCAAACAAGCCGATTGGAAAGCTTTAGTATCAAAGCTTGGTACTAATTGCTCAAAGGCATTGGCAATTCTTTTAATAGCAGGTTCAGCCAAACCCGATTTCATTGATTGCATAGGTGTCTCTTATTGTTTTGTTACACCACTATTAAATATCAAACTACTGACAAAAACTGTCAGTAGGCTGGGCTAAACTCATCTACGAAATTGACGGTTAAGGGTGAAATTTAAAAGTGCCTTTCCCTGTCTGATAAACTCAATAGATAAAATGAAAAAAGGAGTTTTACCATGTTAACTTTGTATAGTTTTGGCCCTAATTTTGGTTTAGTTGATCCCAGTTCATTTGTATTGAAAGTGGATGCATTCCTGCGTTTTAATGAACTTGATTTTAAACACAAAGCAGGGGTTAACAACCTACAAAAAGCGCCAAAAGGCAAATTGCCATTTATTGAAGATGAAGGAGAGCTCATTGCTGATTCTCAATTTATCTTTGAACACCTGACTAAAAAATACCAGCTATCTCTCGATTCACACTTAACAGACGAGCAAAAAGCGCAAGCTTACTTTATCACCAAGGCATTAGATGAAAACTTATATTGGTGCATGGTTTATTCGCGTTGGTTATGCCCAGATACTTGGCCGAAGATCAAACAAGCCTTTTTTGGTGCCATGCCAGCCCCTTTGAAATGGATAGTACCGCGAGTGGCACAAAAGAATGTGCGCGCCAATTTAAAAGGACATGGTATTGGACGCCATAGTCACCAAGAGATTTTAGATATCACACGACAAAACATAGCCGCATTGGCAACTCTGTTAGGTGATAAGCAGTATTTCTTTGGTGATAAGATCTCTAGCTTAGATGCAGCTACATTTGGTGTATTAGCGCAGTTTATCAGTACCGATATAGACAATGAATTTAACCAGCTTGCCAGAACGCATCAAAACCTAGTGCAATATTGCCAGCGTATTTTGGCGCAATATTACCCTGACAAGACGTGATTTAACTCACTTTATAGACGTCAAAGCGATTCTTTTTCGAATCGATAACAAAACTCGGTTTAACGCCCGCCAGTGGTTCTGCGTAACCAGGGCGTTTTACCACGACCCTTTCTTTGGCACAGGCCAGCGCTTTATCTAATAGGCCATCAGCATCTAAATCTTCACCGACTAAGCCTTGGAAAGACTTCATTTCCTTTTTAACCGCAGCTGCTTTTTTCTTATTTTTAGGGTGGGGATACATAGGGTCTAAATAGACGACATCTGGCCTATCAGCTTCGGGCTTTTCTGCTTCAACAATTAACTGTTCAATCGAACTAGCATTGACCAACTGCATACGCGAGATGATATCCGCCACATCCGATGCTAAACCGCGTTTAATACCATCTGATAACAAAGCCGCTACTGCAGGGTTACGCTCAACTAAACATATTTTACAACCCAGCGTCGCGAGGACAAAAGCATCGCGGGCCAAACCAGCTGTGGCATCTAGGACATAAGGTCTTTGGTTGGCTTTTAAGCCACAGGCCTTAGCAATCGCTTCTTTTTTAACACTGACCTGACCACGACGATAATCAGATTGCGGACTAGCAAAATCAACGAATACCCCGCCCTGCTTTCGCGCACTTTGCTCAAGCAGTTGTAATTTATCTTCATGCCACACCAGTACAAAATCATTTTCCGATTCACTTGTTATGGCTAAATCAAAATCACTGGCTAATTGTGTAAGGTATGCAGGTACAGCTTGGGTATCATCTACTAAAAGCACAGGCTTAGTCATTAATCATTCCTACCACATTATCTCCCACGCCATACGCAACCAATTTACTAATTTCTTGTAATGAGAAGCCAGATTCAGCCTGCCATTGATTAAATGTATTTTGGATGGTGTTCAAGCTCGTTTTAGTGGTTAAGCCGCCAGAAATTAAGTCATGGGCACGAAAATAAGCTTCAATATCACGGGTTAATAAAAACGTGTCTTTACCCATTGCCCTTAAAGCATAAGGCCCTGTGTTGCCACCTAAGCGTGTACCGTGTTTTTTGAGATATTGCCACAGGCCAATAATGTTGTCCGTTGGCCACTCGGCAATAAATGCCGCGGCAGAGCCGTGTTTATCGGCAATGTCACTTAACATTAATGCGTTGTCGCGAATGGTTTGTACTTTTTTAAAATTGCGAATAATTGCCGGGTCTTGCGCCTTTCGCTCTAACATTTCATCCGGCATCATCAAAATTTTTTCAATATCAAATTGAAAAAACAACTGCTCGAAGTTAGGCCATTTTTGTTCAACAACCCGCCAGACAAAGCCCGACATAAATACTTTTTTGGTGAGTTCTGCCAATACTCTATCATCGGTTAAATTAGCCAACCTTTTTGCCGATAAAGGTTTAGTCAGGATAGATTTAAGGGCTAATTCACCACCTTTTCTGTCGGCGGCTCGCTGGTAGAGTTTGTCGAATGATTCCATGATGATATGCTATGCCTAATATAATAAAACCACGTAAGGTCGATGGCGCAGTTGTATGTAGCGAACCATTTTACCTAAAAATGAGTTAATCACAGCAAATGCGAACTGTTTTTCTATTTTTATTAGTTTATTTACCTTCGTTGCATGCTTTTACAGCAAAAAGCCAAGAAGAGCTCGATGCCGAAGCTAAACACATCGCCGATTTTTTATTTCACGCCGTCCAATTCATTGAGTGGCCGCAAGAGCTAAAATACTTCAATGAATTACACTTTTGCGCCTTAGTACAAAGCGACAATAGTGCCGCCCATCAATTAGAACGCAAATTTGCTTTTATTAGTGGCGGTTTACCAATCAAAATAAAAATGTTCGCAACACAAGATGCTGCGCTGACTTTCAATCAAGAAGAAGTCTGTCATTTCTTATACTTAGATACTGTCTATAGTGATCTAGTTTTATCCGATATTTTTCAACGAGCAAAACATGACACCTTTATAAGTATTGGTCATGGTGCTAGCTTTATAGAAAAGGGTGGCGCCTTTAGTTTTATCGGCAGCAACCGAAATAAACTATCTATGTATGCCAACCCAGAAAATCGTGTGGAAAGCCGAATTAAGTTTGCCGATATTTTTAATAAAGTGGTTTCGGATTGGCCTCAATAAATACCAAGGAGTGAAGCGTTGCGCGCTAATTTTGGTTTCATTGCCAGCTTTTTTATCATCCTTACTCTGGCCGTTTTAGGTCATAGCATCTGGAGTCACTTCCAATCTGAAGTGTCGATTGCCCAAAACCAGTGGCAACAGCAATTAGAACAGGAAGCGATCAGTGCTTCTGAACCTATTTTATTTATGCTTGAGCAAGAGATTAACTTTGTTGCTGAGCTTGCCGGTATTTTGGCTAGCACACCCGATTTAAGCAAAGACCAAATTGAGAGTATGTTGCTGGGTAAAGCGCAAAAATCCAATATGCAGATCTCAGATAGAGCGCTCGGTTTATTCCACTTTGACGGTAAACGCATAGGCCGCGTTTGGAGTTTCGGCGAAGCGCGCTTTTTGATGAGTGATGCCCAAAAACGCAGTGCCCTTCGCTACCAGCTCAACCAATCGCTGCAATCGTTAAATACCTTATTTATCAGCATGCCAGAGCCGAACAAGCCTAATTATGCATTGATCAGTTATGCTTTTAATCGCCAAGACAACAATCAAATTTTAGTTTCTCGACTTGATTTAGGCTTAATCCAAACTGGTTTAACTCATTTCCATTTAGCTAACAGCTTCAACTACGAATTTGATTTACTCGATAACGAAGAAAACACCGCACTTAGCTTGTTAAAACAACATGCGAGTAATCATGGGACGTATCAAAAGAAGGTAGAAAAACTGGCGACTAATGACTTCAAGTGGCAAATAAAAGTTAATATTCCCAACCATTATCGAGGTGGTACTAATATCCAACAGGCAAAAATCCAGGCGATGATTTATTTTGGTTTATCGATTTTAGTTGCACTGTGCTTACTCGCTTGGCTGTGGATGATGGCTAGGACCAATAAGCAACTGTATGAAACAGAACACGCGTTAAAAGATAAAATAACCGAGCTAGCCAGCAAAGAAGCATCGTTAAAAGCGGCGGCACCAGAGGCAACCAACAATGCGCTATTTCCTAGAATTACCGATGATATCAATTATACGCTTAGTCATAGTTTAACGGCCATCAGTTCACTTGAAGAGCGTTCTATCGTACTGAAAGAGCGTGTTGAACAAGGCAAAATGTCTAAAAGCCAAGCTGCTAGTTTTGTTAATCATACTATTCAACTGACTCGGGCGTCAGCGCTCAACATCATGACCGCCAGTGAGCAAGCGTTTAACGTCACTCAATTACTGCATCATCAAAAAAATAAGCAGGTTGAAACATTTTATTTGATAAACTTGATCGATGAAGTGCTGGCAAGTGTTAAACCTCAGCTGACTAAAATGAAAACGCTCGAGCAACAGCTGATTGTCACTATTCCTGATGACTTAGTTCTGACTTGTCGTGCTGATTACATCAGCTTGTTACTGCAACAGCTATTGCTTAACGCAATTAAGCACGGCATCAAGAGTAAACAAGCAGGCGTGTTAATGGTTGAAGCTTTTAAGGGGAAAAAGCCAGGGCAAGTAACCATTCGCATTGAAGACAATGGTAAAGGTCTGACAAAAGAGGTGCTGGAGCAATTTAATAACCCTGAAGCCACTAAGCCAACCAATATTGCCCTGTGTTTTGATTACGCTAAGGCATTGGAAGCTGAGTTGGTATTTGCCAGTAAAGCTAAGCTCTTTACCCGTATTACTTTGAGTTTGCCGCAAGGAAAACCCGTCAAAAAAGATAACAAGAAAAATAGCGATAAAACCCCGAAGCCCACTCCAGCAACGGAAAAACTAGAGACGGATAAAGAAAAAGCAACTAAAGAAGAAAAAACAACCAGCTAAACCAATAAAGAAAATTTCCAAGATCCAGCTGATAAAAAGGCCGATGAAACAAATTAAAAAGTGATATAGGCCATGCAATTCGGCCTTTATGCTTTTTGGATCTTTATATGTGCTAAAAAATAAAAAATAAAAGCTAGATCTTTTCAAACAAGAGGCGTAAATTGGCTGCCCACTGCGGGAATTATAAATAGCTAGTTGACTGATTTAAAATTTTATCCACATTAGTATCTAAACCCATCAACCCCCCAAAAAATACTTAATAAAGCCATATATAACAAGGCCTTAAAAAGTAAGCTTATACTTATCTACGCTTCACAATCTTTCTTTTTCAACACACTTATCCACAGTTTTATTCTAATTTGCTTAACCGAGCAATTTAACCAAAAAACGGTTATTATTTTATTCAATTAATATCAGCGCGTTGCGCGCATTTTTTCATCAAAAAAGAATTCAACTTATGGCAAAAATTGCAGAAAATCCTTTGGTCTTAGTCGACGGCTCATCCTATCTTTTCCGCGCATTTCACGCGCCACCACACTTGACCAATTCTAAAGGCGAACCAACAGGTGCAATTTATGGCGTAGTTAACATGCTTAAAAGCTTGTTAAGCCGTTTTGATCCTAGCCATATCGCCGTTGTATTTGATGCTAAAGGCAAGACGTTTAGAAACGATATGTATGCAGAATACAAAGCTAATCGTCCACCAATGCCGGATGACTTGCGTTGCCAAATTGAACCTTTACATCGCTTAATTAAAGCGTTGGGCTTACCGTTAGTTTGCATTGAAGGTGTTGAGGCCGATGATGTCATTGGTACATTATCAAATCACGCCAGTCAGCAAGGTCGTCCAGTGTTGATTAGTACAGGTGATAAAGACATGGCTCAACTGGTTAACGAGCACGTCACGTTAATCAATACCATGACAGACACAGTGTTAGATACTCAGGGTGTTATCGACAAATTTGGCATTCCCCCAGAGTTGATTATCGACTTCCTCGCTTTGATGGGTGATAAGGTTGATAACATCCCCGGCTTGCCAGGTGTCGGGGAGAAAACAGCACTGGCCATGTTACAGGGTATTGGCAGCATTGATGCAATTTACCAAGATATAGATGCCGTGGTACCACTGGGCTTTAGGGGCTCAAAAACGATGCCTAAAAAATTAGCAGAGCACAAAGACGATGCAATGCTGTCTTATCAATTAGCGACGATCAAACTCGATGTTGATATGGATTTGGACTTAGAGCAGTTTAAACGCCAGCCAGCTGATAACGATAAGTTAATTGAGCTTTACGGTGAATTAGAATTTAGGCGCTGGTTGAGTGACGCATTGTCTGGCAATGATAATTCAGCCACAACCAGCACAGTAAAAGAAAAGTCGATGCCTGCTGCGCCAAAAGTTGAAGCTCAATACGATTGTATCTTTACTGAAGAAGAATTTAACGCTTGGTTAGCGCAGTTAAAATCTGCAGATGCCTTTGCGTTTGATACCGAAACAACTTCGCTTAACTATATGCAAGCTGAAATTGTCGGGGTTTCTTTTGCAATAGAATCAGGAAAAACAGCCTATGTTCCCGTTGCACATGATTATGAAGATGCGCCAAAACAGCTTGACAGAGAATGGGTATTAGCACAATTAAAGCCATTACTCGAAGCCCAAAAGCCAGCCAAAATTGGCCAGAATCTAAAATACGATAAAAATGTTCTAGCTAACTATGATATCGATTTAAAGGGTATTGAGTTTGACTCTATGCTTGAATCTTACGTATTTAGCAGTGTTGGCAGCCGCCACGATATGGACAGCTTAGCGCTGAAGTATTTAGGCCATAAGTGTATTAGCTTTGAAGAAATTGCCGGTAAAGGTGCAAAGCAGCTGACATTCAATCAAATTGAACTCGATAAAGCAGCGCCTTATGCAGCCGAAGACGCTGATATTACGTTACGCTTACATCAAACCCTTAATGAAAAGCTCGTTGCAGAACCCAGCCTATTATCGGTTTATCAAGATGTAGAAAAACCACTGGTCAGCATTTTAAGTAAAATGGAAAGAGCCGGGGTTTTAATTGATATCCACCAGCTTGCTCAACAAAGCCAAGAGATAGCGATACGCTTAGCTGAGCTTGAAACACAAGCTTATGACATTGCAGGTGAGAAATTTAATTTGGCTTCGCCTAAACAGTTACAAGCTATATTGTTTGAAAAGCTCAATCACCCGATTATCAAAAAAACACCAAAAGGTGCACCGTCTACTGCTGAAGAAGTACTGGTTGAATTAGCGCATGATTTCCCATTGCCTAAGCTCATTATTGAACACAGGGGCTTGAGCAAGCTCAAATCAACTTATACAGATAAGCTCCCTCTAATGGTTGATAACAAAACAGGCCGTGTTCACACCAGCTATCACCAAGCAGTAACAGCTACCGGTCGTTTATCTTCAAGTGATCCTAACTTACAAAATATCCCGATCCGCAATGACGAAGGCCGTCGCGTTCGCCAAGCATTTGTGCCAAGAGATGGATATAAAATTGTCGCAGCCGATTACTCTCAAATTGAACTGAGAATAATGGCACATCTATCAAAAGATAAAGGCCTGTTAGAAGCCTTCAAACAAGGCTTGGATATTCACCGTGCAACAGCGGCTGAAGTATTTAATGTTGCTCTTAATGAAGTCACGACGGAACAAAGACGCAGCGCGAAAGCAATTAACTTTGGTTTAATCTATGGCATGTCTGCGTTTGGATTATCTCGACAATTAGACATTCCACGTAACAAAGCCCAAGAGTATATGGACTTGTATTTTGAGCGTTATCCAGGTGTATTAAATTACATGGAAGAGACGCGAGTATTAGCGCAAGAAAAAGGTTATGTCGAAACATTGAAAGGTCGTCGCCTGCACTTACCTGATATCAAAGCGCAAAATCAAGCTCGCCGCAAAGCAGCTGAGCGCGCAGCGATTAACGCCCCTATGCAAGGCACAGCTGCCGATATCATCAAGCTTGCTATGGCAAGGGTAGATAATTGGATTGAAACCCATGCCAAAGATGATGTCATTATGATCATGCAAGTTCACGATGAATTAGTTTTTGAGATCAAAGAGTCGGTATTAGAAACTGCAATTGCTGCCATTATTGCAGAGATGGAAGCGGCCATGGAATTAGACGTCCCATTAGTCGTAGAAGCTGGAAAGGGTGAAAACTGGGATCAAGCTCACTAACTGACCTTGAATTCACCATTTACCGCTCTATATACTGAATTAACAGTTGCATTAATAGAGCGGTAACATCATTTCGTGAAATTGCTTAAATCTAGTCGTCAAAAATATAAACAAGCTTTACGCGACAAAGCGATCAAACGAGCAAAAACTCGTATTATCTTGGCAGGTAAACAGCCTGAAGACTTTTGTGTTGAAGACCTTGAAGTGGTTGTTCAAGAAGAAGAAGAGAAACTAAAATCTGAAATCAAAGAGAAAGGCTTTTTAGCGGTTCTCGCCTTGTTAGGCATCAGCTGGATTGGCTAGTCATGTTTAATAAGTTCTTAAACCTCACCTTGGTTCACTATATATGGCGACGCTACAAAACCCGTATCGTCTCAACTGTGGTTTTCGTCGGCTTCTGTTTGCTCGTCAATTTATTGCATCAAGATTATATTCAGTACAGTCAATTACACAGTGAAAAGTCCGATTTGGGATTATCTTTTATCTTCAAATGGGGCACCTTAGTGCTGGGATTTGTTGTTTATTGCTATCTCAATAGGGCAACACATGCCAAGCAAAATTATCAGAAAAATGAAAATAAAGGTAAGCAAACAGAGAACAGAATGAAGCTAGATGATTGTGAACAACAAAATCATCAAAAGCCCGACCCATTTTCAGCACTCAGAACCAAAGAGAAGTTGCGTTCAAAGGCGGACTTACTGATAGATAAGCAAAAGACTAAGAAGGATTAATAATTTTCCAGTCAGCAACTTTAGGATTGAAAAAACCTGATTCTTGATAGGCTTTTTTAATCCAGCCACGTTCTCGCATAATAGTCAGCCCTTTTTCCATTGCTTTGTATGTCTTCTCCCCCATAGGGTGCCCTCTGGAGATAACGTAATGGCGAGAGCCTTTAAGTAAGACTTTGATATTTGGGATAGGCACTAAAATGCCTTTTCCAGTTTGAAAAGATAAATCTGGTGTAGCTTGAAATGGTGCAAGTGTATAGTCGGCATTATCAAAGAAGATATGACTTAACATCCCGCCCCACTCTAGCTCATGAACTTGCTTTTTTGGGTTAAGTGATGTGATAGCTTGCCAATCTGTTTTCCAAAATCGGCTCGATACTGCAACAAGCTGTTGTAGTTGAGCCAAACTCTGTGAATTAAGTGCTTTGCTATTCGTTGGCTTAACATAAATACCACTGATATTTTCACCTTCAGGTATAAGAGGCGAAGAAATCAAAACATCTGGTAGAAGGTTCTCGGCATCGCGCCACCATACTGAATCCATCCCTAATAACAAACGGCCTTTTTTTAACAACACGAGGTTTCTAGAATCATAGTGTCCAGGCACCATGACAAACTTTACGTCTTCACCACCTAAGTGAATAGCTTGTTGCAATAGAATAGCTTCAACAACATCTCGACGAGATTGTTCACCACTGAAGTTTTTAATAGAAAGTGGATCACGGCCTTGTAAGAAAGCGTAATAGTCTTTTAGTACATCACCTTCGATCGTTGCATTAATCTGATACTTTGCACTCACTAGCGATGAAAAAAATAATGAAGAGGCTGCTAGTAGTACCACTAATTTGCTAAGCAAGTCTTGGTTACCTGAATGTAGATTTCAATCAGTTTAGTGTAAGCATCTATTACATTAGGTCAATAGAGAAAGCCGCTTTGCCTGCATAAAAAACTAATAAAATTATATAAACAACTGAAATAAATGACATAAACAGCAAAAGCTAAACTAAACTTATGGTAACACGTGCGAAGGCAAAATTAATGACAAATTCTGGCGCAAACTTACTGCTTTATATTATTTTAATCGTCGCTTACATGGCACCGATTGCGTTGATCTTAAATAGCAATAAAACTAAGGGCCAAGCTAAAAACATTTGGCTTTTAGTTACTTTATTTACGAGTTGGATAGGTTGGCTTTTATATGTAACAACAGTCAAAAAGCCAACAGCAAAGAAAAAGTAGTTAACGCACAGAAATTGTGGGTGACAAATCTATCTCTCCTTCAGGAGCGATGGTTACTACTTTAGAATCACAGGTGAAAACACCAAGCGGACCATTTTCGGTGCGCCTGACAAACGCGAGTTGATATCCGTACTGAAATAATGAGCTAGCTGCAAACTTTTGCGTAAGGTTAAGTTCATCCCACCAGTCGTCACTGTTCATCCGGGTAATACGACGATTTTCCATATCTTAAAGTTGCCTTAGTTTAATTTATCCAAAATTAAAGTAGTTATTTGCGAAGAGTGCATGGCCTGGAAAACAACAATACGCTCAAGCTTAGCGTATCGATATATTAGGCGTCGTATTTGTATCACCTTCAGCATCGATTGTCACTATGCTTTCGCCTAATGTAAACACTGCTAGTGAATTATGGTCTACTCCGCGCACAAATTCCAGATCGTAACCCAGACCCATCAAAGTTCTTGCACTCACCCTTTGTGCGTTGTTTAACTCATCTTGCCACTGTTTAGCTGATAATTGGCAAACTCTTTTCTCTAACATAACTCAGCCCCAATCTAAAACAACTATTCCATTAACAAAAAATTAACTTTCATTAATAAAATTAGATGAGGAACTTTAACTAGCCAAAAAACTGGTCAGATGAGTTGGTAACAAAGTATGACAATAAGATGACATTTAAAAGTCATAAATAAAAAAGCCAGCTAATTAGCTGGCTTTTTAGTAAATTTAAATCAACGAGTTAGGCTTAACCCTTTGCCTCGCGTGACGCGCGCTTACGCTCGTTTTCTGTTAAGAATTTCTTACGAATACGTACGTTTTCAGGCGTTACTTCAACTAATTCATCATCATCGATAAACTCTAACGCTTGTTCTAACGTGTACTCGATTGGTGGTGTTAATACCTGAGCATCATCAGTACCAGATGCACGAACGTTAGTTAATTGCTTACCTTTAAGTGGGTTAACCGTTAAGTCGTTATCACGACTGTGGATACCGATAACCATGCCTTCGTAAACTTCAACACCGTGACCGATAAATAAACGACCGCGCTCTTGTAAGTTGAATAATGCGTTAGTTAACGCTTTACCTTGGCCGTTTGAAATTAAAACACCATTCTTACGTTGACCAATGATGCCACCTTTGAACTCACCGTAGTGATCAAATGAGTGGTACATTAAACCAGAACCCGATGTCATCGTCATAAAGTCAGTTTGGAAACCGATTAAGCCACGGCTTGGTACTGTGAAATCAATACGTACACGACCTTTGCCATCTGGAACCATGTCAGTCATTTCAGCTTTACGTAAACCTAACGCTTCCATTACTGAACCTTGGTGCTCTTCTTCGATATCAACCGTCATCGTTTCGATTGGCTCAATAAGGTTGCCGTTTTCATCTTCTTTAATAATTACTTCTGGACGAGATACCGCAATCTCAAAACCTTCACGACGCATGTTTTCAATTAATACACCTAAGTGTAATTCACCACGGCCCGATACTTTAAACTTATCAGGGTCATCTGTTTCTTGAACACGTAAAGCAACGTTGTGAACTAATTCGCTTTGTAAACGCTCTAGGATTTGACGAGAAGTTACGAACTTACCTTCTTTACCACAGAAAGGAGAAGTGTTTACTTGGAAAGTCATTGTAACTGTTGGTTCATCAACCGTTAGTGGTGGTAACGCTTCAACGTTGTTTGGATCACATAAAGTATCAGAGATCTTTAATTCACCAGCACCTGTAATTGCAATGATGTCACCAGCAGAAGCTTCGGTACGCTCATAACGGTCAAGACCTAAGTAACCTAATACTTGGCCAACTTTAGCGTTACGTGTATTACCATCAGCCCCCACTACAGTCACTTGCTGGTTCAATTTCACTGAACCGCGCTTAACACGACCGATACCAATTACACCTACGTAGCTTGAGTAGTCAAGCTGTGAAATCTGCATTTGGAAGTCACCTTCAGGATCAGCTGCTGGTGGCTCTACTTTATTGATGATGGCATCGAACAATGGCGTCATGTCTGTGCCTTGCTCTTCTGCTTCATTAGACGCCCAACCATTGATTGCTGATGCGTAAACTACGTCAAAGTCTAGTTGCTCGTCTGTTGCACCTAAGTTGTCGAATAAATCGAATACTTGGTCCATAACCCAGTCAGGACGTGCCGCTGGCTTATCAATTTTGTTGATAACAACAATTGGCTTTAAACCATGTGCGAATGCTTTTTGCGTTACGAAACGCGTTTGTGGCATAGGACCTTCTTGTGCATCAACAAGTAGTAATACTGAATCAGCCATTGAAAGTACACGCTCAACCTCACCACCGAAATCGGCGTGGCCAGGAGTATCTAGAATATTGATGTCGTAATCTTGATATTTGATCGCCGTGTTCTTAGCAAGAATGGTAATACCACGCTCTTTCTCAAGGTCGTTTGAATCCATTACACGCTCTTCATTGTCACCGCGTGAATCTAATGTGCCTGATTGCTCTAGTAACTTGTCAACTAAAGTTGTTTTACCGTGGTCAACGTGCGCAATGATGGCGATATTTCTTAACTTATCTAACACTGGTCTATCTCAAATATTGATGAGGCAATTTGCCTAGACTAAAAATTGCGCGCATTGTACACATTTGCGGGGGTTCTAGATAGTTTGATTGGCGAAAAACTTAGGATTTAATTTAAAATTCATCAACAAATCAGTTGCCTATATGCCTTTGTCTTATAAGGAAAGCTCAATTTAACCTATTTAAGCAATAAAAATGCACTGTGCTTTTTTTACTGAATAAGCTATTTTTATTGCGAATTTGATCTACACACAGCTCATTGCACCGATAACGTGCAACAAAGCACCAAGCTAGTGCATAAATTCACACTTTTAAACAAACTGCCCCTCCAGAGGGCAGGAAAACAAAGCAGTTTAAAGTTGGCATGGATCTGGCTTAATACAAACCACGCTAACAAAGTCATTGTTAAATTTATTTTTTATAATTATCACTTACCGGAGGACAGATAATGTCAGCAGCTAAGGTATTAGAACTATTAAAAGAAAGCGAAGCTAAATTCGTAGACTTACGTTTCACTGATACTAAAGGTAAAGAACAACACGTTTCTATTCCTACTCACCAAATCGATGAAGACTTCTTCGAAGAAGGTAAAATGTTCGATGGTTCTTCAATCGCTGGTTGGAAAGGCATCAACGAATCAGACATGGTTTTATTACCAGACGCAAACACTGCGGTAATCGACCCATTCGCTGAAGAAACAACTGTAAATATCCGTTGTGACATCGTAGAGCCTTCAGACATGCAAGGTTACTCACGTGACCCGCGTTCAATCGCTAAGCGTGGTTTAGAGTACTTACGCTCTACTGGTATTGCTGATGACGTATTCTTCGGTCCAGAGCCAGAGTTCTTCTTATTTGACGACGTTAAATTCAAAGCTGACATGTCTGGTGCTTCATACCAAATCGACGCTGAAGAAGCTTCTTGGAACTCAGACAAGTCATACGAAGGTGGTAACTTAGGTCACCGTCCAGGCGTTAAAGGCGGTTACTTCCCAGTTCCTCCAGTCGACTCAGCTAACGACATCCGTGCTGCAATGTGTTTAATCATGGAAGAAATGGGCTTAACTGTTGAAGCGCATCACCATGAAGTTGCAACTGCTGGTCAAAACGAAATCGCTTGTTTATTCAACAGCATCGTTGAAAAAGCTGATGAAATCCAAATCTACAAGTATGTTGTTCACAACGTTGCACACGCATACGGTAAGACAGCTACATTCATGCCTAAGCCATTAGTTGGCGACAACGGTTCTGGTATGCACTGTCACCAATCATTAAGCAAAGATGGCGTTAACATCTTCGCTGGTGACAAGTACGGCGGATTATCACAAGAAGCTTTATGGTACATCGGTGGTATCATCAAGCACGCTCGTGCAATCAACGCATTCGCTAACGCTTCAACTAACTCATACAAGCGTTTAGTACCTGGTTTCGAAGCACCTGTAATGTTAGCTTACTCAGCTAAGAACCGTTCTGCTTCAATCCGTATTCCACACGTACCAAGCCCTAAAGCTCGTCGTATCGAAGTACGTTTCCCTGATCCAACTGCGAACCCATACTTAGCATTCACTTCAATGTTAATGGCTGGTATCGACGGTATCAAAAACCAAATCGATCCAGGTGAAGCTGCAGATAAAGACTTGTACGACTTACCTGCTGAAGAAGCACTTGCTATCCCTACTGTTGCTAACTCATTAGAGCAAGCTTTAGAAGCGTTAGATGCTGACCGTGAATTCTTAACAGCTGGTGGTGTATTCAGCGACGATACAATCGACGCTTACATTGCACTTAAGTCTGAAGAAGTAGAAAGATTAAACATGACAACTCACCCAGTTGAGTTCGAAATGTACTACTCTGTATAATCTTTTTTAAGATTGATGAAAAAGCTCGCAAATTGCGGGCTTTTTTTTTGTAGAAAATTCATTCCCCGCGGGTTACATTATTACAAAGTGTTTCTATGTAAAGTTAGGGGAAGTATGTTTAGTTTGTCTGTTAAAACGTGGCTAACAGCACTTGCTCTTGTGTGTTCAGCACAGGCAGTGGCAAATAAGGTCTATGTTTATCGTAATGCTGAAGGTGTACTTGTTTTCTCTGATGCACCACAAAGTGATAAGAAAGCAGAAGAAGTTAAACTAACGACTAAGCCAACTGTAGTGCCAAGCGAAGATACCAGTGTACTGCAATCTCAAACCCAGCAAGTTGCGCAACAAACTTACTCCATCTCGTTACAACAACCGCTCGACCAAGCTACCATTCGTGATAATACAGGTTCTGTTTACGTTACAGCAGGGGTTAAACCCAGCCTTAAAAAAGGCCTAAAAGTTCAAATCTACCTAGATGGCAAACCTTACGGTCAACCAATGAGCCGAACGACTGAGATCCTTCGCAACATTGACCGCGGTGAACACCAAATAAAAATGGCACTTATCAACGGTTCAGGCAAGAAAATTGCAGAGACTGAAACAAATACATTTTATTTGCACCGAGCAAGAGCTGGCGGCTAAATTCTTAGTTAGATAACCTGACCTTTTCGGTGCGTTGCACTAAAATAATGCAAATTATTTTAGTGCTGTACTTGATAGGTCTGCTGTGTACCAAGAACAAATACTGAATCATTTATCCAGTTCAACTATTCTTACCGATGCTGAACTGCACATTTTGTTTGCCAACCCGGCTGCAGAGGACTTTTTGAGGATCAGTGCAAAAAGACTGACGGCCTATCAATTTCCACAAATCTTTAAACGCTCGAGTTTAGATCTCTCGCACTTTGAGCAATGTATCCGAGACAGACAGTCTTTTACTGACTCTGAAG
Source organism: Marinifaba aquimaris (assembly GCF_013328345.1). Taxonomy (GTDB): domain Bacteria; phylum Pseudomonadota; class Gammaproteobacteria; order Enterobacterales; family Alteromonadaceae; genus Marinifaba; species Marinifaba aquimaris. Next base: position 8,492 of record NZ_JABULX010000037.1, on the reverse strand, counting down.
TGAACTTAGTCACTTTTGACGATAATCACAGTACAGCAGAAATTAGCGTCACCCCGATAGTGCAGCTTGATGAGCAGAAGCAACAACAGATTCAACTGTTGATTGAAATCAAGCTGCTCGATCAATACCAAAAGATTAGCCAAGAAAGCTTTGTGCAATCTCAATTACACGCCTCTCGTGATTTGATTCGCGGTTTAGCCCATGAAATCAAGAACCCCTTGGGTGGTATCAGAGGTGCAGCGCAAATCTTAGAAAAAATGCTGGCCGATGAAGATTTAAAAGAGTGCACTCAGGTGATCATTGAACAATCTGACCGTTTGAGAAACTTGGTAGACAGATTGCTCGGCCCAAATAAGCTAACTCAGCACAAGCAAACCAATATTCATAAAATCATTGAGCAAGTAAAGCAGCTACTTGAAATGGAAGCAGAGCAAGGCATGCATTTTGATAGAGATTACGATCCGAGCATTCCCGACTTTGAAGTAGATCCAGAACAAATTCAGCAAGTGTTTCTCAATATCGCCCGAAATGCGATGCAAGCATTGGATAATAGTGGGCAAATCAAATTTGTCACCCGCGTGGCACCCCATACGATTATCCGTGGAAAACAACACAAGCTTGTCGTCGTCACCAAAATCATTGATAACGGCCCGGGAATCGCTGAAGAAATCAAAGACACTTTGTTCTACCCCATGGTTACAAATAAAGCAGATGGCTCGGGATTAGGGCTATCGATTGCGCAAACATTAGTACAACAACACGAAGGTAAGATCGAGGTCGAGAGTTGGCCAGGGCATACTGAATTTTCCATCTACTTACCCATCATTGAACATCCGAGGCAGGCAGTATAATGACAACAGAAAATCAAGTTTGGATCATTGATGACGACAGCTCAATTCGTTGGGTATTAGAAAAATCACTTAAAGCAGCTAACATCACTAGCCAAAGCTTTGCAAACCCGCTTGAAGTGTTATCTGCACTTGAATACGAAGCACCACAGGTAGTGATTTCAGATATTCGCATGCCGGATATGGATGGTATGGAGCTGATGAAAAAAGTCCATGAATTTAGTGCAGATATTCCAGTGATCATTATGACTGCCCACTCAGATCTCGACTCGGCGGTTAATTCTTATCAAAGTGGCGCATTTGAATATTTACCTAAACCGTTTGATGTAGATGAAGCTATTTCATTAACTGAGCGTGCATTGAGCCATGCCAATGAAGTGCAATCGAAAAAGCACAAGGTCGAACCGCAAATATCAGGTGGTGAGATCATAGGTGAAGCGCCAGCCATGCAAGAGGTCTTCAGAGCAATTGGTCGTTTATCTCGCTCTAGTATTAGTGTACTCATTAACGGTCAATCGGGTACAGGTAAAGAACTAGTAGCCAATGCACTTCACAAGCACAGCCCGCGAAAAGAAAAACCCTTTGTGGCGCTAAATATGGCAGCCATTCCACATGATTTAATTGAATCAGAGCTATTTGGTCATGAAAAAGGGGCCTTCACAGGTGCTCAAACGATTCGTGAAGGACGTTTTGAACAAACCGACGGTGGTACATTATTTTTAGATGAAATCGGGGATATGCCACTTGAGGTACAAACGCGATTACTTCGCGTGTTAGCCGACGGCCAATTTTATCGAGTAGGCGGTCGTGTACCAATTAATACTGATGTCCGCATTATTGCAGCAACCCATCAAAACCTTGAAAAGTTAGTAGCAGAAGGGAAATTTAGGGAAGATTTGTTTCATCGCCTAAACGTAATTCGCGTCCATATTCCTTCTCTTAAAGAACGCAGAGAAGATGTTCCAGTGCTAGCTCAGCATTTCCTTAAACAAGCAGCCAAAGAAATTGCTGTCGAAGAAAAGACACTATCGAAAGAAGCAAAAGATTATATGGTCAACCTACCTTGGCCAGGTAATGTGCGTCAGTTAGAAAACACCTGTCGTTGGCTAACGGTCATGGCTAGCTCAAAAGAAATTCTGGTTAACGACTTACCACCTGAGCTGCTTGAAAACCCTACACCTGAAATGCATAGCAACCTCAATGGTAGCTGGCAATCACTGTTGGTTGAATGGGTTGATACCGAACTCGCATCGGGCAAGAAAAACATCTTGGACGATCTGTTACCTGAGTTTGAGCGCATTATGCTTTCAAGAGCACTTGAACATACGCGCGGACACAAACAAGATGCTGCAAAAGCGCTAGGATGGGGTCGAAATACCATCACTCGCAAGCTAAAAGAGCTCGATTTGTAAGTTAGGTTTGGCAGTTATAGAGGCTAAGGTTAAACTAAAGCTTACTTTAGCCCGCAACTTTTTAACTGCCGAGTAAATGGACAACAGAGAACACAACTGGTCTGATTTTTTTACCAACACTATCGAGCCATTTTGGCATCAATACGCACACCAGTGGGTTTATCAACCCACACCTGAACTCAACGTACATTACGCACTTATCGAGCATCCCAGTCGACAAAAACTCATCATCTTAATATCTGGACGTTGCGAAACATTCTTAAAAAACAAAGAGCTCATTTTCGACTTACACCAAGCTGGCTATTCAGTATTAACTGTTGATCATCGCGGTCAAGGTTTATCAGATAGAGAGCTCAAAGATACAGAAAAAGGCTATATCAGTCAGTTTGACTGTTACGCTGATGATTTACACGCCATTATCAAAGAAACGCGTTGTTTGGCCAACTATGCTGATGTCGCTATCTTAGCCCATTCAATGGGCAGTGCAGTGGCTTTAGATTATTTGTATCGCTATCAACCCGACATAAATGCAATAGCTATGACGGCACCTTTGTTGGGAGTAAACGCAGGGCCATTAAACCAAAGCCAAGCCCTATTATTGAGTGAGAGCGTGTTGTGGTTTGATACCCTAGCCAAAAAAGAAGCAGGGTATTTTATTGGCCAAACACCATACAACCCTACAGCATTTGCAGATTCACAGCTCACTCACTGTGAACCAAGGCATCAATATTGCCAACGCGTATTTGCCCAAGATGAAATTCGTTTAGGCGGCGTCACTACTCATTGGTTAAATCAAACCCTGAAAAAAATTAAACAGCTCAATGAAAATGTTAGCAGGTTGAACAGCCCTACACTGCTACTGCAAGCAAGTGAGGAAAGTGTCGTATCTAACAAAGCTCAGCTAACTTGGTTAGAGAATGCTAAAAAAGCCGATAAAGATATTCAGTTTATTGAAGTTGTGGGGGCGAAACATGAAATTTTGCAGGAATCTGATAACATCCGCAGCCAAGCATTAACCCAAATTCTAGATTTTTTCGAGGCACATTCGTGTTAAACATCATTCTATTCAACCCAGAAATTCCGCCAAATACTGGCAATATCATACGTTTATGTGCCAATACTGGCTTTAAACTACACCTAGTTGAGCCCTTAGGTTTTGAATGGGACGACAAACGTTTACGCCGTGCTGGTATGGACTATTCAGAATTTGCAGAAGTTAAGCGCCATAAAGATATCCACGCATGCCTTGAAGATATCGGAGAAACGAACCTTTACGCCTGTACCACTCATGGTACGCGTTATCACTCTGATATCGAATACAAAGCAGGCGATAGCTTATTATTTGGCTCAGAAGGAAAAGGTTTACCGGTTGAAATTCGAGAAGGCATGATACCGGCAGAGAATCGCGTATTACTGCCAATGGTACCAGAGAGTCGCAGCTTAAATTTATCCAACTCAGTAGCCATATTTGTCTACGAAGCCTGGCGTCAACTTGGTTATCAAAACGCTAAGCCACCAAAATAAACTCTAAACTATGCTGAAGCTCACATAATGTGGGCTTTTTCATATAATTAAACAGGCAATCAAAGCTAGCTATTCGACCCTCTCCTCACTGATAAATCAGCAATTACCCACCTCAAACATCTCAATTTGTTATATATCAAGCTTTTTTAATTACAAATAAGCTACAACCGTAACAAAATGTTGCGTCCATTGAGTACAGTTTGTACACTTAACAAAAAAGCTAAAACAACAATAATTAAACGGATTTATCTATGAAGTACCTAAGCGCCAGCTATGCCTTGGTGATAAGCCTTTTCGCCCTCACTTTTTCTACCCATACACATGCAAACGAGCTCGATGATGCCTTAGCAGGGATTGTGGATGAGAATTTAAGAATTTGTGTAAAATGGCGCCTAGATAGACAAGGTTATACTGCTGTTGAAGAACTCAAAGATTTACAGTGCTTAAGAACAAGCCCCATTTCGACATTAGATGGCTTAGAGCAATTCATAAATATAGGAAAATTAAGAATTCTTTACGCCAGTTTAGAAGATGGCTCATTAAATGCGCTTGCTAAGCTCACAAATATTTATGAACTTGATCTTACTGAAAATAACCTAACTGATCTGGAAGAATTAGTATCACTTGTAAAAGATCACCCTCAACTTTTATATCTGAACTTAAATGACAACCCCTTCTATGACTATTCAAGCCTAAAAGACCTTCCTCAGCTATTCAATATCAGGATAAAAGATAGATGTAATTATTTTGTATGGGAAAAATATTTAAGTTTTGACGCTCTCCCTCTTGCTTGCACAATAGACAAAACACTTGACTCAGATAACGATGGTATCAGTGACAAAGATGAGCTGATTGCGAAAACAAATCCAAATGACGAAAATGAAACACCAAAAACTATCGGAGCAGTGTCATTTCCCGATCCAGTATTAGCCTCGTGTTTAGCCCCGTATAATGAATTTTACCCTGCTGAAGTAACAGAATTAAAATGTAGTAATCGGTATACGACTCAAATATCTGATATTACAGGTTTATCGGAGTTAACCTATCTATCAATACTTGATTTAAGTGGTAACAATATTAATAATTTCTCTGCTCTTTCTGGTATTGAAGCACTGTCTGAATTAGACATTTCAAAAAATAATGTAATGGATTATGGTAGTTTAACAGTCGCTCTTAAAGCACTACCTAACGTTAAAGAAGTTAATCTAACAGATAATAACACTGATGATTTTTATCCGTTCGTCGGTCTGCCAAACGAACTAAACTTGGTTATGGACAGTAACTGTCATAAGCCTAATGAATATATTTCCTACCCAAATTATCTATCGTCTTTAGGAGATTTATCACAAGAGTGTATCGTCGACCCAACTCTTGATTCTGATCAGGATGGCTATTCAGACAAACTTGAAATGAGATTGAATCGCGCCCCTTATGATATTAACGATACACCGACACCAATAACATCACTCAACTTAACCGATTCTCATTTTGAACGGTGTGTTAATAATGACTACAACAAAAAAACACAATTTATCTATGCCGAAGAATACTACCAACTAACCTGCTTAGAACAGGATATAGAATCCATATCAGGTATTGAAGACTTTAAAAATTTAGAAATTTTAACTTTTAACAGTACAACGAAGTTAAGTGATTTAACGCCAATTACCTCACTCTCTTTGTTACGCTCACTCAGTCTCTTCAATACTCAGCTTGATGATTTAAATGGTTTAACTCAAGATATCTTATTAAAAATTCCCAGCCTCACAGGTTTAACTTTAATCGAACCTAAAATCTATGATTTCTCACCGCTAATCGCTACTAATTTAAATATAAGAATTGACGATAACAGGTGCGTTAACTTTAAAAGCACCTTTGTTACATCGGATAGCCTTCCTATAGCGTGCATTGTATCCACCACATTAGATAGCGACAACGACGGTGTTACCGATAAAGAAGAATACGCGGGATTGACCGATCCGTTTGATGCAGCTGATTACCCAACTGCAATAACAGACATTAATTTTTATGGTGATAACGAGTTAAAATCCTGTATTGACTACAGAGCGAGTCAATACAAATTTGATTATGCAGAACAATTCACTCAAGTTTTTTGCTTAGGTTATGATGCAACGAGAATAGATGCATTGAGTGCATTTAAAAATGTTAAATGGATTGGATTAGAGTTAAAAAATACGGCATCAGTTAGCTATTCGGAACTAAGCCATCTTACTAAACTGGAAAACTTTAAATTAGTAGAAGAATGTACTCAGTTTACCGAAATATCAGTCAATGAAATTAGCGAACTGCCACAAGCCTGCACCATAGATCCTTTAATTGATAGTGATAATGATGGCTTAACTGATAAAGCAGAAATTATTGCTGGCACTGACCTCAATGATAGTAGCGACCCAATCCAGTTAATATCAAATATTCACTTTGAAGATAACGAGTACAAGCAATGTGTATTAGATACTGGCAAAGTGAATATCGCTGAATTAGAAACCTTATCGTGTGAAGGCGAATTTACCTCGATTGTTGGTACTGAAAAGCTTTTTGCACTTGAAGAGATAAGTCTAATATCGGCTAATTTAGATGATATTACTCCACTTAAAATCCTGCCTCTTTTAAAAAATACCTATCTACATACACCAAAACTAGAATGCATGTTGAAAGAGTGGAACGAATATACCTGGAACGGCTTGTATTATACGAAAGAAACAATACCTGAAGCATGCTGGATAGACCCGACCCTCGATTCAGACAACGACGGAATTAACAACGTTAATGAGATAGTGCTTAAAAGCGACCCTTTTGACGGTCAGTCAACACCTCTATTAGTCAAAGACATTAATTTTAGTGACCAAAATTTAGCATCGTGTGTTGAAAAAACAGGTAAAACCTATGCACTGCGTATTTTAGACTTAAGATGTGAAGATAAGTCCATCACCACTTTGGAAGGTATCGAACCGCTTTCACACCTTAAGGACTTGTATGTTTCAAATAACCACATCCATGATATATCTAACCTCGTATCATTACCGATTGATATTTTAGATATAACGAACAACTCAATTAATGACTTTTCAACCCTTAAAAATATGCCTGTGCGCCAATTAAGTATAACAGGCTACAGTAAGGGAGATTTTCATAATATTTTAAAACACATGCCGGAATTGACAGACTTTTCTATCGACGGTAACAGTGTTGATGAAGCCTTTGCGAAAGAAATTAAAGCCGAACAAAAATTCAAATATATCTACCCATTAGGCTATTATAACTTCAGTACCCTAACGATAAGTCCCATTATTGAGGCATTTCAAGATATAACCAGTAGTCATAATCATTTATATCTAAAAAACTTTGATGCTTCAGTTACTATCACAGATGAATTTGATGGTATTGAAAGCATCTATTTTGTTAATAGCAAAGTTAATAACTTTGATTTTATAGAAAAAATTGAACAACTTAACATCGAGCATAGCCAGTATGCTGATTACAACTATGATAATTTGATTCAAGCAATTAACTCAGCAAATTTACTTTCACTGGGCTTTAAGCTTAAAGCTCCTTTCGACTTCAATTACTTTAAACAAATAAAGCCATCACAAGAAGTAAATATCACTGTATTTGAAGACTCGGGAAATACATGTATAGACGGTAAAAAATCATTTAATGGTGTATACAACATACCAGGTGAGTGCTTTTCAAATCAGGTTACCGACACTCAGACAAGTACTGACACTCAGACAAATACTGAAACTCAGACAAATACTGAAACTCAGACAAACACTGATACTCAGACAAATACTGATACGCAAACAGATACTGATAGCCAAGTACTGATTTCATCTTTGACATTTAAAGATCAACACCTAGCAAATTGCGTCAACAGAGTAGCGAATAATCAGCAGGCACAATACGTAAATGAGTTATTTTCGTTGTACTGTTCTGGTAAAGGTGATGACCATATTCAGAGCTTAGATGGATTGGAGCAACTAACCTCTCTAATTGATTTTGGGGTTATTTCAGAGCAGCTAGATGATATAGACGCCATCTCAAATCTACGAGTGTTATTTCATGATCTTTACCTAAGTAGCCCTAAACTGACTAGTTTAGATGCACTTAGTCATTTCAATCTGCTGCATAATTTAACACTCATTACCCCTAATTTAGATGATATTAGTGCCCTCAATGATTTCTCATTGGAAAACCTATACTTAGAAACTGAGCAAGAGCTTGATATCAGTGTACTTAAGAGACAAGTAGGCCTGGTTTCTATCCTCATTCAAAGTAAAAACCTTACAGATGTCAGTGCACTAGCTAATTTAACAGAACTACAAGTAGTTACAGTCGTATCAGACAAACTCGTTGATATTAGCCCACTCGTGAACTTAAGGCTTGTCGATTCCTTTAACTTCAAGCACACAGCTCTCGACTGTATCGCACAGAGTGAAAGAGATAAGACGTTAAAGTACGAAGAAATACCTGTTGAATGTTGGCAAGCACCAACAACCACCGAAACATCAACTGATACACAAACCGCTACTCAGACAAGTACGGATAGTGAGACGGTGACGGTGACGGAAACTCAGACGAGTACTGAAACGGAGACTGAAGTGGTAACACCTCCTGCGCCAAGACCAAGGCCGTTACCTCCTATATTTGGTCCATTACCGCCAGCTACCGACCCGGAAACAGAAACAGC
>NZ_JABULX010000036.1 GCF_013328345.1 Marinifaba aquimaris | reverse complement strand
GAGATAACGACAAGCTCTACTGACAGATAGCTTGGTTATGTTTTTTTCTTCAATAACGCGTTGCGTTGCTTTTTTGTGATACGTACTCCGAAATCTTTATCAAGTACATCGACTATCGTTTCAAAGAATTGTGCTTTTATCTTGGTATCTTCTAGCTCTTTTTCGAGGGCTTTGATTTTTTGCTCAGGTGTTAAGTCATTGGGTTTAGACATAAGGGGAAGCTCATTCATATGATTGGGAGTACCTTTACTCCAATCTAGTTGACCATATCGGCGAAGCCAAGTTAAAACGGTTGAAGCCCCTTGTATTCCATAGTGGTTTTGCGCTTGTTTGTAAGTACATTCGCCTTTTTCTACTTTATCAACGACGGATAATTTAAAGGCAAGTGAATAATCTTTTTGTGTACGCTTAGTTATTGGTTTCATTATCTTCTCCAAATTGAAGTTGGAAAAGTGTCAACCTTATTCAGGACGGGTCACTTGTAATAAAAAAACCGCTCAATGAGCGGCTTTTTTTTATTTGATATTTTCTCTAACGAGTTGGTCCATAAAACGAACCCCCCAACCCTGAGAGCCTTTTGGTGCAACGTTAATATCAGTTTCTAACCAATCAACACCTGCAATATCAAGGTGAACCCAAGGTAAATCTTTATCAATGAATGTCGCAACAACAGCCGCACCAATACTCGCTCCAGGGTTCCCCGCACCTGAATTTTTAATATCAGCAATCGGTGATTCTATTTGGGTAAAGTGATTTGGATGCAATGGTAAAGGCCATACACTTTCACCACTTATTTCGCCAAGATCCATCATTTTTTGTGTTAGTGCCCAATCACGTGTTACTAACCCTGCATATTCATCACTCAAAGCACGAACTGCAGAGCCTGTTAAAGTAGCGATATTTACTAGCATACTTGGTTTGTACTTATCTTGCGCGTATCGTACGGCATCAGCCAAGATTAATCGGCCTTCAGCATCGGTAGACATGATCTCAATTGTTGTGCCTTGCATTGTTGTTAACACGTCACCTGGACGAATTGCATCCTGAGACGGCATATTTTCAGCAAGCGGGATAACACCTACTAAATTTACCTTTTCACCTCGACTTGCCACGGCTAGCATCGTACCAGCAACTGCTGCAGCACCTGATAAATCAGATTTCATTGCCCACATGCCAGTATTTTTCTTCAAGCTAATGCCGCCAGTGTCAAAGGTAATACCTTTACCCACTAAGGCGATAGGGGCTGAATCATCATCGGCACCATTGTATTCAATTACCAACATGCGCGGATCGTGAATAGAACCCTGGCCAACACCTAACAATGCGCCCATTTTGTATTTTTTCATTTGTTTAACTTTAAGCACGTCAATATCTACGTTCTTAATGTCATCAAACAAATCTTCTACACGTTCAACAAAAGCTTGCGGGTAAATTGACTTACCGGGTTCAGAAGCCATATCACGTGCAAGGTAAATCCCTTTTACTAAATGCGCTAAATCGCCTTGGTATTTAGCGGTAGCTTTCTGACTTTCGTTTGATTGAACAACAAGCTTACGTGGCTCTGTTTTAGCGTCTGCTTTTTTGTATTTATCAAAATGATAATCACGCATCGCTGCACCCATCGCAATCCATGACTCAGCATCAGTCACTTGTGTGGTTAAATTATCTGTCAGTATCGAGATCACTGTCTTACCATTAGCAGGCATGGCTGCAATTGCCGCGCCACCTATGTCTTGCAGTTGAGATTGAGTCAGGGGTGATTTACCTGTTCCTACAACTGTAACTTGATTATAAGGAGTTAAACCGTAAAAAGTTTTTGTGCTACCTAATTTGATCGTTGCGTTTGACGCTTTAATTGCTGCCAATAATTGGCCATTTGTATGTTTGTTTACAGTAGAGGCACTGCCCTTTAATTCTTCGGTACTATCAATAAAAACAACTAATTGATTAGATTGCTTTAAATCGACATCCGAGAATTTAACATCAGGCATCGCTAGGGTTGATGCTGAAAAAAGAATAGTTAAACAAAATCCAATGATTTTATTCATATTTATTTTCCTTTGTAGATTATTAATTTGTGCTTGAAATATACGCTCAATCATTATTGTTAGCGTGTTATATAAATCTGTAATTGAGTTTAGTCGTGGTTAGTGCTTTTAGCGTTAGTAATATTGGCCTATCGATAGCAGTTTATGGTTTAAGCACCTATAATCGCGCTCAATTTAAGAATTCTAAGAAGTAATAATGGATACCAGTAACCAACCAAGTATTTTATGGCATGACTATGAAACCTGGGGTGCCTCGCCAAAACATGATCATCCGAGTCAATTTGCCGCCATACGTACCGATTTAGATTTAAACCCTATCGGTGATCCCGCTAATTTTTACTGTTACCCGCCTGCTGACTATTTACCTAACCCAGAGGCGTGTTTAATCACAGGTATTACTCCTCAATTAACGTTTGCCAAAGGTACTAATCAACACTTGTTTATGCAAAAGGTCATGAAACAAATGTTACAGGCTAATACCTGCTCTGCTGGCTATAATACTTTACGATTTGATGATGAAGTGACTCGCTACTCTGCCTATCGCAACCTAATGGAGCCGTATGCACGCGAATGGAAAAATGGCAATAGCCGTTGGGATATCATCGATATGGTCCGTGCTTGTTTTGCCCTTAGACCTGAAGGTATTGAATGGCCTGAACGCGAGGATGGTGCCCCTAGTTTTAAATTAGAATTACTCAGTCAAGCCAATGGTTTAGAGCATGCTAATGCCCACGATGCATTATCGGATGTATGGGCGACGATTGGCATGGCGAAACTGATTAAAACTAAACAGCCTAAACTCTATCAATATTTATGGGAGCTACGTGATAAGCGAAAAGTGGCTGAACTTATTGATGAACAAAATTTAGTGCCGCTTGTACATACCAGTTCAAAAATAAGTGCTTTTCAAGGGTGTACAACATGGATCGTGCCAGTAGCTTGGCATCCAGTAAATAAGAATGCTTTTATTGCTTTAAATTTAGCCTTAGATCCAGAACCTTTACTCAATATGACAACGGATGACATTGCCAACCTTTTATTTAGTAAAGAAGAAGATTTAATGGAAGGTGAATCTAGATTACCGATTAAACTGATTCATACAAACAAATGTCCAGTGTTAGCACCTGCCAAAACATTAACTGAAGAAAATGCTGAACGTTTAGGTATTGATAGAGCTACTTGCTTAAAAAATCTTGCTTTTATTAAACAACATCAACAGCAAATTTCACAATCGTTAATTGACTTCTATACTCAACAAGAATTTGAAGAAGAAAAAGATGTAGACCATATGCTCTATTCGGGCTTTTTTAATCAAAGCGATGTGCAATTAATGAATCAGTTACATCAAATGCCGATTGAGCAATTAGTCAATTCTTCACCTGCATTTAGCGATAATCGCCTACAACAGCTATGGTTTAGATTCAAAGCGAGAAACTACCCTGAAAGCTTGGCTGCTCAAGAATTGACCAAATGGCAGTTGCACTGCCAAGAAAAATTGACTGGTAATTCAAATAAAGGCTGCTTAAATGCACAAGAGTTTGTAACAGACCTTGAAAATTTAACCAGAAATGGCAAGCTATCAGACGAAAAAATGGCGATTTTGAAGGCACTTTATGACTATGTAAGTCAAATGTGATTGAAAATAGCTGTTTAATGATATATTTTTGTAAGTTCGCAATTTGCGATATCTTTGTAATTAACATTGAGAAAAATATAATCGTTTATTAAGATTAATTAATATATTGCTGATCTTGCTGTACAGTAGCTTTTAAAAGAGATTTAAGTTTTGGCACTACCTGAATATATACCAGAAGAATATAAGCAAAAATTGACTCAGGATGGGCATGGTATAAGTTTTCCATGTGATACTGGCTGTCAAATGCGCTTCATTCGAAATAAAAAGGATTTAGGTGGATTTTATTCTTATAAACAATGGGGAGGAATTGAGAAGGCATTAGATGCGGCAATGAGTCGCAACAAGCAGTTAAAAGCCTTACATCCTACCAGCAAGATAAGAAGAGTTCGAAAGCCAAAGGATGGTACAAGTTGTGGCTTTAACGGTGTTGGTTACCGTGAAAAGTTAGATAAGCGTCGCAATGAAATCGAGAGGTTTTATTGGGTTAGCTACAAAAAAAATGATAAACCAGCAGTGAAGACATTTTCACTGGGATACACTCACTTCAATGCAGATTTGCAATTTCATGCATACAGGACAGCAATTCAATTCAGGCAAGAATGGGATGAATTTGGCGAAGATATGAATTTCGATAAATATCGTCGTTGGCGCAAATTAAAATTATATGAGTTTGGTACCCCTCCTTTTGAAGTCGTCAGAAAACGCCGTAGAAAAGGCGAAGCGTTAAGCGAAGATGTACAACTTCAAAAAGATGAAGAAAATGTAGAAGTTGCATAAAGAAAAAGCTCACTTTTTAGTGAGCTTTTTTGATCCTCGCCGCTAAACCAGATTGGCGTTCAACTCTATGCTCAATAGCTTGCTTTAAAAGCCTATTTTCACCAAATATAGCGAGCTGGGATTTAGCACGTGTAAGCCCTGTGTATATTAATTCGCGTGACATTATGCTTGAGTAGTAATCAGGTAATAAAATCACAACGTGACCAAACTCTGAACCCTGGGTTTTATGTATCGTCATCGCATAAACGGTTTCATGCTTAGGTAGCCTACTTAAACTCAGCCACCTGATACCTTCACTCGATTCAAATGCCACCATTAACTTTCCTTGATGATGCCAAATCAAGCCGATATCACCATTGTACAAATTTAAATTATAGTGATTGGCTGTGATCATAATAGGTTTAGCATGATAAAAATAATCACTGTCTCGTGCTATTTTATTGAGCTTTTTAAGCCTTGCTTCAACTTTGATATTGATTTGGTCAACACCCTGCTCTCCTTCTCTTGTCGCACATAAGAATCTGAATTGATTTAATCTTGAAAATGCGATTTGTACCGATTCGGCATTGGATATTGTACCAATGTAAGCATCGACATAATGATTAAATGTATCTTCAGTTAGTTGTGGCTGATAGCAAATATCTTGATAAACCGTATCGAGTAATATTGCTGACGCTGTTTGATAATCTCCTGATAACGTTGCTTTTGCTAAGTGTCCAATGCCAGAGTTTTCATCGAATCGATAACTGACTTTTAACTCGGTTAAAAAATCCAACGCATGGTTATCAATTAATTGCGGATTGGCGTTTAACTTATCAAGATATTGGCATCGAGATAGGGAGAAGCCTTTGATGGGTCTTGGCGCAATATCAGCTAAGACAGAGCCTGTGCTAACAGAAGGGAGTTGATCCGCATCACCTAGCAATAAAACACGGGTATTATCTGATAAAGCGCGGAATAAACGCGTCATCAGTGCCAAATCAACCATGGACGCCTCGTCAATGAGTATCAGGTCGTAATCTAAACGCTGTGTTTTGTTAAATTTAGGTTTGTGTGCTTGTGAGCCTATACCTAATAATCTGTGTATGGTAGTTGCTTGCTCAGGAACCTTATCTTTAAGTGCATTATCTACGTTAAGCGTTTGTTTAGCTTTAATTATTGATTCACTTAATCGTTGCGCAGCCTTACCCGTTGGGGCGACTAATGCAATGTTAAATTCTTCATTAATTGAACATAAGGTGGCTAAAAGTTTCACTACGGTAGTCGTTTTACCTGTTCCAGGGCCGCCGATGATGATGGCTAATGAACGGTCGAGGGAGTTAGCGACAGCAATTTTTTGCCAATCTAATTGAGTTGTGGATGATTGATCAAATAAATGACTCAGTAATTGATTGGCTTTAGTAATTTGTTGTTCATCTAAATTACTGACGCTGAGCTTAGTGTTAACCAGTGTTGCCAGCTCGGTTTCAAATTGCCAATAACGTCGAAGATACAAAAGCTTAGTATGGCTATCAAATACGAATTCAGCTTGATCATCTGGTGTAACGCGATATTGATTTAAAACCGAAATTATATTGACCTCGGATGGGAATTGATAAAGCCCGGTACTTTCATCGATTAACTGCTTAAACCAAGGTTGTTTATTAGCAAGGTTCACCACATCAATACAAGCGTGGCCTTCTCGTACACTCTGTGATAATCGAATGATTAGATGCATCATTAGGCTGATATCATCATCTTTTACTGCTAAACGCTGACACAAGCGCTGAGCAAGATAAAAATCTATCGCTTCAATACCGGCTAATTCGGCTAAACATGCTTCGAGCCGAGAAATATAGTGATTCATTAAGCATCTACTCCGTTAAACGCTGACTCCAATGCCAAAATGGCCTGAGGTTGATTAGGAGTGAAATATATACCTGCACCTTGGTGCTCACTTTGATTAGACATCCCCCTTAGGAAAAGATAGTAGCTACCACCTAAATGCTCATTAATATCGTAATCTTCAATTCTTTGTTTCAAATATTGATGTAACGCAAGGGAATAAATTAAAGACTGTAAGTCATAAAAGCTCGATTCCATGCTTAATTTCATATTCTCTGAATTGTAATCAGAGAAACATTCACCTAAGAAATTAGACTTGTAATCAGCGACATAGTACTTTCCTTCAAACTCAAATACTAAGTCGATCACACCATTGAACATACCTTCAAGCTTTTGTGAACTAACATGTTCGATGTAATCATTTCCCGAAGCTCCTCGACATTGGCTTAATATCTGGTTGATTTGCTTAGTTGAACCGAGCTGAGTTGGGAAATAAAACGTCACCTCTCGGAGCGTTTTTTCATAAGCTAATTGCGCCAGGCAAAACTGTGATGAATTAAGTGGGGCTTGGATTATTGCATTAAACCATTCTGTCACTGCGCTTATATCTCCAGCGTCGTCTTTATCTCCGTAGATAGACAATACTTTATCAGTAAGCTGAGTCCATTCAGGTGTGATAAAGTCCATATCTTCCAATGCTTCGTGCAGTACTAACCCAGGTTTTGCTCCTTTTGGGTATAGGAAATTAATCAGATTACTTTCAATTTTATTAACATTACCCTGTTCATCTTCATCTAATTCTTTATGTTCTAGTACACTAATGTGATGTTTATCTTTGGTCATCGCTGAAAATGAGTGCATGCGCCAATGTTTTTCAATTTGATGAGTAAACTGTTTCGCTTGTAAATCAACTTTTGCTTGCTCAATGTTGTCTATTTTTTCCTCGCCATTGACTGCATCACTGTCAATAACACTCAAGTTAGAATTATCAGCACATAGAAGTTGTAAAGCTTGTTTAAGATCATCTGGTTTTGATAAACACAAACCAAAAGGTGACAGTTCGTTATTAGCAAAAGGGGTTACACCCAAATAACAGCGGTGAATTGCACGTGTAATAGCCACATACAGCAAACGCACATCTTCTTGGTGCGTTTCATTTAAATACTTTTGGTAAATATGTTCAGCATTACCTAAAAATACTTTGTTATTGCCCGTATCCGCATCGAAATACTGCATATAATCGAGGCGTCGGCTTTCTTTGTAGCGAGTAGCAAAAGGAATAAAGACAATCGGGTATTCTAATCCTTTCGAACCATGGAATGTCGTGATTTGGATAAGGTCTTTTTCACTTTCTAACCTGAGTTCTGATTCACTGATGTATTCAGGCTGATTAATTTGTTGCTCAAACCAGTCGATTAATTGAGGAATAGAAGAGAACTTTTGCGCTTGTTTTTGCAATAGCTCAATTAGGTGAAGATAATTGGTTAAATCTCGTTCAATGTTAGTTTGATTTAATACACTATGCTTGAATAGCGCCTCAAAGCACATACTGATCAAGCTTTGCTTTTGCCAGATTTGCTTTAAATCAAGTATTTTATCTCGCCATGTCTCCCAAAAATATTCATCTTGATTAAGCCGCATTAATGCATTTTCATCTAATCCGATAAATGGACTAGCCAGCGCTGTAATAAATAGCGCTTGGTTATCCAGGTGCCATACACCTTGTAAAAAGCGGTATAAAGCTTGGGCATGTTCAGTTGTGTAGATATTATCCCGGTTACTCAAATAAACAGAATTTAAGCCTTGCTTTGTCAAAGCTTGTTGCATATCGACAGCTTCTGTTTTGTCCCTAACGAGTATCGCTATATCCTTTACACCTAATTTGCTTAATTGCCCTTCAGATGACAGTTTAATTGGGTTCCTGTCTGATAGTAATCGAGATATTTCTAAAGCGAAAATATCAGCAATGTGTTGTCGATAACTGGCCGGATTAACTTTTCCTGGCTCTACTTCACCAAAATAAATCAAATTCATCGCAGAACGCTCTGCATCATCTACCACAAATAAAGAATCTTTGTGATGAGCTTTCACTGCCTGATAAGCAATCGATTGTCCAAATACATTAAAGCTGGTTTGTATTTGTTCAGAGGTCTCATTGATAGCTTCACCAAGAAATACTCGGTTATAGGCATTTACGACCTGTTCACTTGAACGATAGTTGGTGTCCATTACCCATTGATACTGAGCTTGTGAACGGGCTAGTAAATAAGTATGGATATCCCCGCCCCTGAAGCGATAAATAGCTTGTTTCGGGTCGCCAATCATCAGGAATAAATGTTTATCTACTGACTGGTGTATTGTCGAGAATATTCGATATTGCTGTTCATCTGTATCTTGGAATTCATCTACTAATATTGCAGGGTATTGATCTGCCAGTGCTAATGTCAAATCACGCTTGTTTTCATCGGCCACAGCTTCAGATACCAGGGTGATCAGATCGTTAAAATCAACGAGGTTGAGCGTATTTTTGTGTGTAGATACCTGACAACGTATCTTATCAATAAGCGATTTTATTAACTCATTCGCTTTTACATCATCACATGCCGCAGGGTATGTCGTAATAGCTTTGATCAGCTCATTTAATGGTGCTAATGCGGCTTTTAGTTGTACTTTGATATCTGCTGGTTTGCGGCTGAACCTTCGACCATCAATGAATTTTTTAATATCTTGTTCAATAGGTAATGTGGTTAATTGCTCAAGTGGATAAGACAACCATAAATGCATAGCCTCGTATTGTGCTAAACGTGTCTTATCACCATCGACTAATACTGATTCGATAACAGCAGCACCATCATTAATGCTAGCTAATGCGCGCGCTTGTAATTCACTTAACGTTTGCTCAATTGATGCCAAACTTTGATGTTCAATACTTGTTTGGCTGGTAATTAAACCATGGTATTTGGCATAAAAATGTTGAGGACTTGGGTGCTTACTTGCCAAAGTTTTATAACTTTGCTCATTTAGCGCAAGTCTACGGTACATATCTTCGATACTTTGCATCACGATTGCTTGCGTATCGGTAGTTAACTTGAGATTAAAATTAACTTTTGCAAGCAGACTATGTTCAGCCAGTACACTAGAGCAGAAACCATGAATAGTAAAAATAGCCGCTTCATCCATATGTAAAATGGCATGATCGAGCCTTGTTTTCGCTTCATCAAAATCGATACTGTTTACGAGTGACTTAAAAAACGTATCTAATTCATCTGTAGGTTGATGCCATTTCGAAATTGCTGCTCTTAGCTCTTTGTTGATTCTTCCTTTGAGCTCTTGTGTAGCAGCTTGGGTGAAAGTAACGACCAATATTTGCTGAACATTGAGTTTTTTTTCAAGTAACAATCTTAGATAAATGCGGGTAATGTTATAGGTTTTCCCTGTACCAGCGCTGGCCTCAATAATATGACTACCATTAAGTGGAATCTCTGCAGCATCGAGTTGTTGCATGTTTTTTTGTTCTTCCATTATTCAACTACACCCGATATTTCGTAATGACTGATAGTAAGGTTATCAAATAACCCCTTGTATAAATCCATGATGTTGTCTGACCAAGCACTTTGCCACTGTGGTACTTTAGGCCAAAAATATTGCCGATAAGGATCGTCGCACAGACCGGCGCCCCTGGAAGGTTGCCAAATCGTTTCAAAGCTATTTTGTGTGAAGGGTTTTAATTGCTTTTTTCTATCTTTAGCAAAATGTACTTGTGCAATTTCAAAGTCTACTAACTCAGCGCTGTGACTGCCTTGTATAAATTGATTAACTAACTTGGCCAATTCGCTACAAGCTTGCTGCTGGTCTATCGGATTGAAGGTGATGTTTTTACCTTGCTCTTTTTTACTATCCCTATGAATACCTTTAGATAATGTCGGTTCCTGGGTATTGGCCAGCAGGTGCAACAAATATAAATTCATTATATCTTTAGCTTTTGCATCGGCCAAACGCCACAATAATTGAATTCTGCAACCTGCATCATCTACAAGCCCACTGACTATGGGTAAATAACCTTTAATTAGGTAGTTATTTTGTTTAATTTCGCAAAGGTGCTGGCCAGGCAGTAGCTCAACGTTGTTAATGCCTTGTTGCGATAAATTTGAAGCATATTGCTTGGCAACACGCTGCCAATCATCAACTAGATTATCGATTAAAGGGTTATTAGGTAACTGCCCTGACATTTTTATTTGCTCGATAAATTTGTCCGGCTCTTCACCTCTAATATGACCCTGTACTAATTCCTGCTGGAATTGATAACGTGTTAAATGATCAGTATCAAAAGGTTCGGAATCGGACAAGGCTTTGGTGACATCATAAAAAGTCAGATTAAGTGTGTTCTCAGCATAAAACTTAGCAGGGTTGGTATAATAACTGACCATCTGGCCAATATTGATCTCATCTGTGACATTACAAATTGTTGCCATATCATCGCTTTTAACCTGCAAACTTCTTTTAATAAGGTTTAGCCAGCCTGTTTGATAACTTTTAGGTTGATTGACAAGGTATTGTCCAGTATCGAATGCTTGAAGTGCGGTTCGTTTAATTTCAGATGTTTCAAAGTGATAAGCTTTTTTAAGGTACGCTAACATCTCTAATAAAATACTAGAGGGTTGACGCTCAGCATTGTCTCTAACTTGATTACCTTGGTAACTGATGTATAGCTTTTCTCTAGCTGATAGTAGACACTCTAAAAATAGATACCTATCATCGCTGCGTCTTGAACGATCGCCTAACCTAGGTTTATCATTAGCCAACAAGTCTAATGAACTAGCAGCCTTTAAACGTGGGAAATCCCCATCATTCATACCGAGTAAAACAATAATTTTAAAAGGAATACTACGCATCGGGATTAATGAACAAAAAGTAACCTGCCCTGTCATAAAATGTTGGCTTTGCAACGGCTGATTAAATGCTTGTTCAAAATATTCAACAATAATACTGTGTTCTATTGGTGTATCAATTTCGGCAAGAACACAGTTATTTTCCAAACTTTCAATAGCACTGAGTAAGGTTCGGTATTCCAAGGAGCTGTCATCAGCTAATTCAAATAGATCGCCCACGAGTTGATTAAGATAAATGAGCCATTGTTTGAGCGGTTTATTTTTAGTTACCTGAACTTCATGCATTGCTAAGGTTTCGATAAAGTACATGAGCTTACCTAGTAAAACGGCATGGTCCCCTTCGATATCTGGTAATAAAAGTAAATCATCATCAGTGACAATAGCCTCATCTCCATGTGCGTAACCGAGTAGTAAACGCTTTAAGCCCTGGTGCCAGGTATAATCATCGTTGGCTGGTAGATCAAATTGTGATTTTTGCTCACCATCTATACCCCAGTGAATAGCCGCATTTTTTAGCCATAAACTAATGGTGTCAATGTCTTGGGTTTCGAAACCAAACTTTGCTTGGATATACGGAGTACTGAGCCATTCAATAACTTGGTTAACGGTAAATCGTTGCTCTGGCAATGACAGCATTTGACTGAAAAGCTGAATTAAAGGCATGTCAAAAGAAAAGCTACGATCAGCAATCGAGCTAGGGATAGCCGTTTTATTATCGACCCCATGCTGGTTAAATACAGCTTGAATATAAGGTGCATAATCTTCCACTGATGGACACATAACCAAAATATCTTTTGGCGTTAATGCTGAGTTTTCAGCAAATTGATCGAGTAACCAGTCGTGTAAGGCTTGAACTTCACGAAGTGCACTATGTGATGAGGTAAAAATGATACTGTCATCGATAAGATTAGCCTCGGGTGACTCCCCTCTATCGGTCAATGTTAAAATATCTTGCTGTACACAGTGCAATAATGAGTTGCGCTTAGGGGTTTGAAAAGCTGAAATTTCATTTTGAGGCTTAGTGTATAAAAGCTTTAAAAAAGCTTGGCCGTGTTGACCAAAACAAGCGAGTAATGGGTTTCTCAAATCATAAAACTGACTATCTAAATCGGTTTGATGATCTAACCAAGTAACACGTTGCCTTAATAACTGTTTATCACTTTGAATGTCCTGCCAATACTCATTACAGGGACTGAGCAAAAATAAATGCATATCTTGTTTTTCTGCTAAAAGGGCAAAAAAATCTAACCAAAGTGGAGGAAGACTGTTAAAACCAAACAGGATACGTTGTTTCGGCCTAAATACATCTTCTTGGGCTATGATGGCTTGTAGCCGAAGCATTTCAGCAACTGGGTGTCTTGGGTTTTGTTTAACTAATTCATGCCATAAACGCGCTTGCCAAACATGAGTATCTGTATTTGGCATCACGTAGTCACCATCGGACCACTTCATAATCCAATCAGGACGAAAGATCTGATACTGCTCAAATAAATCCGAAATGGTTTTAGCTAATTGGAAACGTTTTACCGCTTTAGTTTTGCCCTCTTCTATCCAGTAATTTCGGATCGTATCAAACACAGGGTCTGCAATAAGTTGTTCATCAGCCAATAGCTTATCAATTCGCCACGTCATAATTGATGATTTGTAAGGTGACTCTTTGCTTAAACTAGGATCGAGTTCTCGCAAAATAGACCAAATTGCACCAGCAGGCGGCTCAAATTTGAGGTTCATGGCGATGCCGTTTTGTTTGGCTAACATCATCAGTAGCCAATGTTGCATACCTTTGTTTTGTACCAAGATATGCTGGCAGTCTAGTACTGAATCGAAAGTGTGTTGCAATACTTTTGATAACATCACTGATAAATTTTCTAAGTGATTTGACAGATAGATATGCAACATATTTTCAATTCCTGAGGTAAACTAGCATATGAAGATTCATAGCTATGAATGTTAATTGAAATTGCTATGTTTATCGATAAATTACACCTCAAATCAATGCGATAGATTAAATTTAAGCCTCAAGGAGAAGTCCCTTGCCACGCAAGATAGTATATACCTATAAAAATGAACAAAAGACGATCAGCTTTAGTTTTGATAAATATCGAGATATGTTTGAGGCCGTTGCTGCTGCGGAAGATTTAGATATTCAAAAATTTTTATCTATGGAGCAAGCGCTTGAATACACGACACGTGACAAATCTGCTTTGAGAAATTTCAGACAGGCAGAAATCAAGCGATTAGGGTTTACTCAATTGGAGTGGTTAAAAGAAGACGATGAATAAAGCCGTAGTCATCAAAGCCAGTATTGAGTATCTAGAACAACAGTATTTAGTATTAGAAAATGCTGCGAGGCAAGCCCACAATGATGCTACGCATGAAGAAAGTGTTGCAGAAACGCAATATGATACGTTAGGTTTAGAAGCGGCATTTCTAGCACAAGGGCAATCTAACCGTGCTCAACAAATTCACCAAGATATCCTATATTTTAAGAATCTACTCGAAAGCCAAGTAAACACAGAAATTCAAGTGTCAAAGATAAGCACTGATAGCTTGGTTAGACTCGTTAATGAAAACGATGAACAAGCAACATATGATTATCTGATTGTAAAACAAGCCGGTGGTTTTAAGCTCTGTATTAACGATAAAACAGTTTGGGTGATAAGTCAGCAAAGCCCAATGGCGAAACGCTTAATGGGGCTTACGGTAGAAGATGACATCGAAATACGTGTTAACCAACAAGCAATTAGCACATACATCGCTAAGATTCAGTAACAATGAAAGAACTTTTCAGTCAACCATTACTCTAAAAATAAAAAAGAAAGGAAATCAATTAGATGAAAGTTATTTTCCCCCTTATTTTAAGTATCTTTATGTTGAGTGCTTGTGTTCAGGTAACCGAACAATCTTCGACTATGTCAGATCCATTAATGGTAACGGGGACGCATGATATCAATGCGAGTTATCCAAAGGGCGCTAAATTTATCATTACGCCTAAATATATTAATGAATCGACTAAAAACACACACAAGCGTATCTATCAATCATATGCGCAAAGTATACAAACCAATCTTGAAAATGCAGGTTATCAAGTAGTAACGAGTACTCAATCAGTGCCTGATTTTCGTGTGTTGTTTGCTTTGGCATTGGAAAAAGAATTGAGCGACTCAGTCATTTCGGATAAATTTGGCATTACTCCTGGTTTACACACGTCAAATGACCAAGAAAAAGGCAGTTTTTTAATCGCTGTTGAAAATACCAGAACGGGTGAGCGTTTATGGCGTGGGGCCGCACAAGGTCTAGTACATCAAGAATATAATATGCAGCAGCGCCAGCAAAGAACTAAACAAGTCGTTGAACAGGTGCTAACTCAGTTTTACCGTTAATACTTGCCTAAGTATCTAATTTAATACTATTTTTTAATAGTCAGAATCCTTTAGATAGTAGGATCAGGTGATGTATAAAGAACAAAACAACAATATAAAAATAGAACTCGCAGTATTACTGCTGTTCAATCTCGTTTGTTTTGTTGTTTTTGCCCATTACGATACGCTTGAGCTTATTTATCAGTTTTCTCGTCAACACGAAGAATACGAACTGGATGAAGTCATACCTTTATTTGTTACTCTCTGCTTATCATTGGGCTTTTTCTCTTTTCGTCGTTGGCAGGATGTCCGCAGTTTAGTTAAAACTACCCAGCAACAAGCCTTAACAGACCCCCTCACCCAGCTTTGTAATCGCCGTGCATTTGATGAAATTATTAGTAGTGAAAAAGCGCGCTTTGAACGACATAAAGAAGCATTTAGCTTATTGATTATTGATTTAGATGATTTTAAATCGGTAAACGATAAATACGGACACCAAGTTGGGGATCAGGTGTTAATTTGTGTGACTTATTTATTAAAAAAACATTGCAGAAAGTCTGATTACATTTGCCGCTGGGGTGGCGAAGAGTTTCTAATTTTATGCCCTAAAACTAATCTTGAGCAAGTTAAAAAGTTAGCTGACCACCTGCAAGTTGCTTTAAATTACCCAATCAATGAAGACAGAAACATCAGTGCCAGTATAGGTATTGCTGAAATTCATCCAAACGAAAGCTTAGAAACGCTGCTTAAAAGAACTGACAATGCTTTATATACTGCTAAAGCAAAAGGTAAAAATACTATTGTTTATGCAGACTTACCCGTACCATCCAGAATTTAGATTATGTGCCATACTTTAGTTATTACTAAGTTATGGTCTATCTATTTTGAATAATCCATCTGAAGATAAAGAACTTATTTGCCCGCTTCCTCAAGGTGAGTTATTGCTAAGGACCTCAGCAATGCCAGCAGACACTAATGCCAATGGTGATATATTTGGCGGGTGGATCATGTCACAGTTAGATATTGCTGGTGGTATGATGGCCAAAGCAATCACTAGAAGCCGAACGGTAACCGTTGCTGTTGATAATATGCTCTTTTTAAAGCCGATTAAAGTCGGTGATATTGTTTGTTGTTATGGCAGTATAAAACATACTGGCAATACGTCTTTGAGTTTAGAGTTAGAAGTATGGGTTGAGCCTATTTTAAGAAATTGTATTGAAACCGATAGAGATGGATGTGCGATATTTAAAGTTGTGCAGGCGCTCTATACCTATGTTGCCATTGACGATTTAGGTAACAAGCACCCGATTAAACGCAATTTTTAGTCGATGAAATCGAGTAAAGCTTGGATCAGACGGATAAAATCAACCAAACCACACCCTGCTTCACTCGAGTGCTCTTCAAGCACTAATATCTCATCAGGTAAATCGATTTCAGTTAAATCAGTATCATCATTCACTCGGATAACAACTTCGTATTGATCTGCTGTCAGGTATAGTTGCTTTCCCGTATCAATATAATCCGGTATTTGTTTACTTTCGAGCTGTGTTAATTGGTTTAATAGATAGCGAGCGCGAGATGGATTACCAATTAGCTCATCGTTAAGCCAAGTAGCAAATAACGCATGATTGTAATCATCAAGCGAGACCTTAAAGTTACCTTCAAGATCTCGTCTAAATTCAAAATCCATTATTGTTTATCTGCCTTTTGCTGAGCAATAAGTAATTGCTTTAATTCAGCCAATTCTGCTTTTATTTCTTTTAAGTTAGGCTCGCCGTCTTCTTCACTTTGTAGCTGCGCAGCTTTGTTTCGCTCATCTTCAAGTACATTGACGACAATACCAATGACCATATTTAAAAACGCAAATGCCGTAAAGAATATAAAAGTTAAGTAGAAAGACCATGAAAGTGGATAAACCGTCATGGTTTCATACATTACGTCAGTCCAGTCTTCAAAGGTCATTACCCTGAATAAGGTTAACAAACTAATGGTTATATCACCCCAAAGTTCAGGGTTTATTTTAGCGAAGAATGTAGATCCTATTGCGGCATAGATATAGAAGATAATGAACATCAATAACATGACATAGCCAAGTTGAGGCAAGGCTTTGACCAGTGAATTGATTAACAATCTTAATTCAGGAATGATTGAGATCATCCTAAGTACACGGAATATACGCACTAAACGACCTAAAATAGCCATTTCGCTGTCTTCGATTGGGATCAAGCTGACGACAACAATGAGTGTATCAAAAACATTCCAAAAGTTATTGAAGAATCGTTTTTTATTCGGTTCACCTATGAATCGGATAATGATTTCAATTAAGAAGATGACAGTGATACTTAAATCAAAGAAATGGATGATAGTCATTAACCCACTTGGAATGGGGTAAGTTTTGGCACCTATCATCAAAGCTGATAAGACAATAACTGCGATAACAAAAATCTCGAATGCTTTGTTATTTCTCAGTTGGAAAAATTTGTATTGAAGACCTTTGTTTTGGTCTGTGATAAGGGTTTTATCTATTGATTCGTCAAATTTCGTCATAGCGAATTATCCTATTATTATTAGGCGGGGAGGATAAATTCAGCGAGCGAAAATGTCTAGTTCAGAATCATTAATCTTATGCTGATTTGATTTGCCATTGGTTGACGTAGTCTACTAATTCATCAGGCGGTATGGCACCTGAATAATACCAACCTTGTACATAATCGATTTGAAGACTTCGGACCCACTCTAACTCTTCTTGTGTTTCCACTCCCTCAGCGACGACAATAAAACCTAATTCTTGGAATAAACCCGCAATATGACGATACAGTGTTTTACCTTTCTCTGTATTACAACTGAGTAAAATACTCCGGTCTAATTTTGCATAACGCACCGGTAAGCTACCTAACATAGATAAACTTGAGTAGCCCGTTCCAAAATCATCAAGTACAGTCTCGATGCCACTGTTCTTTAATTTTTGAATATTTTGGGTAACAACTTCTGTTTGCGCTAAATAACTCGACTCAACAATTTCTACTTTTACTTGGTTAGGGTAATTTGAAAATGTTCGACATAAGTTATCAACACTTTCGTTGTTTGTCAGAACATCAGGGTTAAGGTTAATACTAACGACTGGGTTAAAACCTTGTTTAGCCCATTCTTGTAAATCTCTGTCTGCTTGTTCTATTACCCAGTTATCTATGATGTAACCTAGTTTATGTTCGATGAGCATATCTAAAAAATACGGACCAACGAGCTTACCATCTAGCCTTCTTAATCTTAAAAGTGCTTCAAAACCAATGATATTGCCTTTTTTAACGCAGATTTGAGGTTGGTAATGCAATTGTAAATTACCGTCAGCAATTTCATTGAGTATTTTTAACAACTCATCTTCGGATTCACGAGTCGCTTGTTGGGTTCGGATAAACTGGCTTTCATTTTCAAATTCAGCATTTTCATAAATATCTAAGCTTTTTTGTAATTTGTTGACCGAACTGACCAAATTGCGTTTTTTAATACTGTGATTAACAAATGGGTAATAAATAAGCGCATTCAGCATAATCAAGGTAAGCTGATACAAGGCCGTGATGATACTGTCCCCTACTATCCAGCCATTAATAAATACAGGGGTGATCCAACTGACTTCTGTTGATGAGAATGGGACAAGACCAGCACCGAGTACATAATAGGAAATAATAAAATTACATACAGGTGCCATAATAAATGGAATCAGGTAGATAGGATTCAGTACTATCGGTAGCGCAAATATAATAATTTCTGAAAAATTGAATATTGCAAAAGGCGTGGCAATTTTTACGATAGTCCTTTCATGAGATTGTGCTTTTGCTAGATAAACAGCAATCATCAACCCCCATATAGCGCCTGAGCCGCCAAAAATGACAAAAGTATCATAGAAAACTTTTGCCGACAGGCCTGGCAAGATATCTTGATAAAGAAAGTGTTGTTGGAAACTTATATTAAAAGCATTGTCACCATGAATGCCAAAAAACCACAAAACATGGGTGACCAACATTCGATTGAAGGTATTTAAAGCTACAGATACGTTTTCAAACTGATTTAAAAGTGGGTAGATAGTGACTGCGGCTATCGCTTCTATTAGTGGTATGAGGAAAAACAGGCCGAAGAAAACGATGGCAAAAGGAATAATTAAAACCAAGTGCTTTCTTAAGAAATAACTGACACCTGGCATTACTGAGAGTAAAGGCCTGCAAAGCTTCATGGTGTAATGCAGGCCGTAGCAACTAATTGTCGGGATCAATAAAGTGTAAGCCGCTGATGCACTAGGCTGCAGAATAAGGCCGGCTTCGGACCAGCTAAAGTAGTGCCCGTGAACGGCAAAGCAGGTTAAGGCCAGAAAACTGGCTACTATGCTATCAAGCCCGATATTTTTAGATAAGAAATAACCAACGGCTATGACAGTGGCAGCGGGTAAAAACTGGATGATGACCTGACTACCAAAAGCTAAAAAGCGCGCAGCTTCACTTTGAGCATCGATAAAACCTAAACCAATTAATGTATGTTGTACCAAGATAGAAACAGCCGACACAACAAAATAAGGGATGAGTGAGATGAACGCTTCTCTTAGTGACAAAAAGAAACGACCTTGGAAAAATCCCCCAATTGTGGTTTGGCTATAACTGGTTGATAAACTCTTAATACTACACCTCAGTTTTCATACCATTGACTCTATTTAGTTATTTAACTTTAGATTCAATTGATTGTTTTTCAACGAATTCTATTAATTCTGGATAAAAACGAAGAAACGACAAGCGATAAACGGAGTAATTTCTGTCAATCTCATCTATTCCACCTGATAAGTTATTGTCAAAGCGGAGCCTTCTAGCAACAGAATCAATGGCTTTTGACGTTCCTTCAAGTGTTAAATAATTATCTAGCCATTGATTTTTGACTAACGATGCAACTGTATTGGTTAATCTGGTTGCATTTTTCGGAATATACTGTTGGCTACTGGCTAAATAATAGTAGGTATTGTGACAAAACTCGTTCAGCGATACATTGTAGAAACGGTGCCACTCATTAGCTAGAAAGTGATCAAAAGCGATATCAGTTATAATGCCATGAAAGCGTTTACGCTCGCTGCTGATCATTTTTTTTAAGTTTCGTACTTCTGGATGGGAGTCGGTAAATTTATCAATTGCTTGATGGTTTTTAATACCAGAGATAATTTCAGGTGATAAGCTTTTCTGATCAACGCCTTTGAGAAAGTCCCCCATCAGGTTCCCTAAAATCGATTGGGGATTAGTTTGTGACAATCTCAAATGAGCGAGGTAATTCATATTATTTAACACATAAACTACAGTGATAACCCCAACATTAACATATATTTCATAATTAACACGATAAAACTCAATAACTAAGCTAAATATGCCACTTCATTTTATGATTAGAATCTAGCTCAATCAGATAATCCGCACGGCTTGGCATCGTTTTTTTCATCGATAACGTAATACGCTCGAAATAACTAACAAAAGCCATTATTTTTTGCTTAATGGCTTGCTTATCAAGCCCAATTTCCCCTTTGTTTTCTAGCATTTGTAGTTCTTGCTGATAACGCCAATTGACTATCAAATCAATTGACGGCGCATCTAAATACAAAAGTTGATCAACACATTTAAATATAGCCTGATAATCGTCAATAGCTTGATTAACGTATTGTCTATAAATTCCATTTGGGTCGTGTTGACGTTCTAAATCATTTAAAGGTGTGCATATATCTTGCTCTGGCTCAGCACCGATACACCAGCCTTCGAAAATAACCAGGTCATATGGCTTATCGATAATTTGAAAGCTTGACTCAGGCAATATGTCATCTAATAGCTTATCAAACTTTGGAATTTTAAAGCCTAGGTAACCACGATTGAGAAGTTGAAGTGTGCTAAATAAATTTTCTGCGTTATGTGTCCCTGGTACACCTCGTTTTTCAAGTAACGGATGAGTATTGAGCGCTAACGTTTTTCGGTCATGTTTTGATAAATAAAAATCATCAATGGATATGATAATCGTATTTATCCCTTTGGTAATTTTTAACACATTAGCAATGAATTCACTGAGTGTCGATTTACCCGTCCCTTGCCCGCCACTGATACCTAATATAGGTATATACTTTTCAGATTTTAGCGGTACTAGGTTCTTCCATATTTGGTTAATGCCATCCAGTGCCTGCTTATTGGCATAACTACTATCGAGTTGTTTAGCTTCCAAGAAAGTTTGAATTGAAAGGTGTTGAATGTGCTGAAAAGATTTAATACGTTGGCCTACTTTGCATCAGACTTTGATTCTTACTTTGACTATTCACATCGCGATAAAGCGAGGCTGGTAATTTATTCTTTTGTTGGCTGTGCTGTTTAATAGTACTTTGTTTATTCGAGAAGCTCGATGAACGAGGTGCGCTTTTTTGACTAGCCTTGGCATTATAGGTTGAAAAATCAATTCTTTTAGTTACTGTCGGGTTATCATAACTGCCTTCGCTATCCACTTTTACGATAGTCATCTTCGCTGGACTTACAGTCCATATATCCAGTGGCAGGTTATGGTTTTCAATCGTTTTGGTTATTTGCTTTAAGCTGGGTGCATCGGATTTGTCACTAATGATCATCAAAGCAGGCTTTTTATTGGTCATTGTTGCTTTGTAAAAGACTGAGCCTATGGCTGCCTGCCATTGTTCAGGTTCGATAAAGTCAACTGCATGGGTTTTAGTCAGACAGTCTACAAAAAGATTATCGGCTAATTTATGTTGAGGGTATCCGTCACAGTAATGTTTTATGTATTGTGGTTTAGCCCACTTTGCTAAAGCTGCATTTGAAAAAAGAACTGCAGATAACATTAAAAGTAAAGTGAGCTTCATAGACAATTATCCGCTAAACGATTTCTTGAATTTCAATACCGAGTAACCATAGGTTATCACTTTCTTTAGAACAACGAATTACTTTTCCTTTTGCATCAAGTGAAGGGATTTGAGCATTTGTAGAGCGGATATGTACTTCTACCGTTTTCCCCATATCTACAGCAACGTCTATCTCTACCGCCATTCCATTTGCACTTAGATCCCTGCATAGTGCACTATGGTCTTGCTGCGCTTCGGCATCGACAACCGTTACCTGACATTCAGTGTTTACCATCATACGATAGAAATCGCGCTTATCGTCATGTCCAATCATTTAATAATACCTTCATTAATTCCATTGATGAGTTTAAAACGGCGTACATATTAATACTAAAATGCCTAATGACAAGCAACAGTGTTGATGTAATTTTGTACGCAAATATAAGTTATTTTATTCAGCCTTAGTTTTAAAGTTAAACTAGTCAAAATAAGTATGAATATTTCTTTTAGGTGTGACATTTAATCATTTAAAAAGTAATAAGAGTCACATTTGCTAACAATATTATAACTTTTTTTTAACCTTTCTAGAAAGGCTTAAAGTCTAACAATAACTTATTTCTAATAACTTTATCTTTGCTTAGTTCACAGATTTGCTCTTCAGTTACTTGCCCTTTGTCGTAAGTCTTTAATTTATCGTCTAATAATATGATTCTTCCATTCTCGGTATATCTAATCAACAATAAGCTTTTGACGAAAATAGTCTCTGGGTGCGTAGAATTTAAGTAGTTTACTGGCATAAAATCGATCCATTCTTGCTCAATATCACTAAAAGCAAACTGGCTTACCCATTCATTTTTAACCTTAGCTTTAACAATGAAACCGTTTTCTTCTTCAGACGGACACAATTGAAATTCATCGTAGCCCTGTTTAATAACTTTATTTACTTCTGTAAGCGCTATTGGCGCTCTGATACCAAAACTACCAAAGCCTAGATCAGCTAAATACCGAGTCCCTTTTAAATCAAATAAGACAACCATATGTGTTTTGGGTCTGCGCATTGGATAAAACATGGGTCTAGCAGCCACAAATTTGTAGTTTATCCCTAGGGCAGTTAAAGCCATTGCAAATAAACCGTTTAATTCGTAACAATAACCACCTCGTTGATGGTTAAGAATTTTTTCAACAATATGTTCAGGTTCAAGTGATACGATTTTTCCGCATTGCACATCGTAATTTTCAAAGGTGATGTTGAATAACTGTTTTTGCATCATCTTTGATATAGATTCAATATCTTGGCTAGGTTGTTCGGTAAAGTTTATTCTTCTTAGATAAGACGATAATTCGAAATTATTTGCTCGCATTAATTACTCTTTTAAATCTTAGTGGCTAATTCCAAAGCTTGTCGGATTGCGTGTTTAGCGTCTATTTCCTGAGCTTTGAAGGCACCACCAATAATGTCGCACGGAATTGATAGATCTAGCAGTTCTTGATAAAGGCTATTATCTGAGCGCTGACCGGCACAAATGACAATGTTATCACAGGCTATGAATGATTCGATTCCATCCTGCTCGTATTTTAAACCTTTATCTGTTATTGCTTTGTAACTCACACCACTTAGCATTTCAACACCATGAGATTGGAGGCTAAGCCTATGTATCCAGCCCGTAGTTTTACCAAGTCTTTTCCCTAACTTTTCATTTTTCCTTTGCATTAAATAAAGCTTTCGGTGTGATTTGTTTTGTATAGCCTGTATCAAGCCCCCGTTAGTATCTAAATCTTTATTAATCCCCCACTGTTTATACCAAGCCTCAGCATAACATTTATCTTGAGGGTCATCTGTATGAAAATCTTCCGCTGTAGCTAAATATTCAGCTACGTCAAAACCGATCCCACCTGCACCAATTATCGCAACTGATTGACCTAATTGTAATTTATCTCTAAGTAAATTGAGATAACTGACTGCAAATCCTGATTCTATCGCATGCTCAATCCCTTGAATGTTAGGTATTGAAGGTAAAATGCCTGTTGCTACAATCACGTGATCGTATTGTTCCGCCATCGCTACATCGAAATTTTGATTCAACATTATTTTAACTTTATTTTTAGCCAGCTTTTGTTGAAAGTATCTCAAGGTGTGGTTGAATTCTGATTTACCTGGAATGACCTTCGCACAATTGAATTGACCGCCGATCTGGTCAGATTTTTCAAAGATCGTTACTTTA
Source organism: Marinifaba aquimaris (assembly GCF_013328345.1). GTDB lineage: Bacteria > Pseudomonadota > Gammaproteobacteria > Enterobacterales > Alteromonadaceae > Marinifaba > Marinifaba aquimaris. The sequence goes on along the minus strand of NZ_JABULX010000036.1, from coordinate 15,355 downwards.
TGACCTCTGTCACTCGCATAAGAAGCAAAAGCTAAGCCGGCAGGGCCTGCACCAACTACAGCCAAATTTTTAGGTAAGTTAGTTTCAGATAAATCGTACTCGGTTTCATAGCAAGCCAGTGGGTTTACTAAGCAACTCGCCCTTTTGTTAGCAAAAACGTGGTCAAGGCATGCTTGATTGCAACCAATACATGTGTTGATCAAGGCTTGCTCATTGTTTTGAGCTTTTATCACCCAATCACTATCTGCCAGAAATGGCCGCGCCATACAGATAGCATCTGCTTTTTTATCTTTAATTATCTGACTAGCTACATCAGGCATATTAATTCTATTGGTAGCAATAACAGGTACAGACACCTCGTTTTTAAGTTTTTCTGTTGCATAGATAAATGCAGCATTGGGGACAGAGGTAGCTATCGTAGGTACACGCGACTCATGCCAGCCTATACCAGTATTAAACATAGACACACCATCTGATGTTAATGTATTAGCTATTTGGCGAATTTCATTCCAGCCCATTCCTTTTTCAGTAAGATCAGCTAATGAAAGTCTAAATATAATGATAAAGCTTTCTCCAAGTTTCTCTCTTATTCCTGAGACAATCTTTCGAGCAAATTGTGCTCGTTTTAGGATACAGCCCCCCCAATTGTCGGTTCTTATATTCGTTTTTGATGATAAAAACTGATTAATCAAATAGCCTTCAGAGCCCATTATTTCAACACCATCGTATCCCGCTTTTTTTGCTAATTGTGCAGTCTTAATAAAGCTTTTGATGGTTGAATTAATTTGCCGGTTAGACATTTGACTGGGTTTGAATGGCGATATAGCCGCTTTTATTGCTGATGGCGCCTGTAAAAATGGATGATAGGCATATCGCCCTGCGTGCAATATTTGTAGGCATATTTTACAACCATGCGGGTGTACTGCATCAGGGAGTTTTTTATATTTACTTAATTGCCACCCATAACTTAATTGTGCTGCAAAAGGTGCAAGTCTTCCTCTTAATGTTGGGCTGATCCCTCCTGTTATAATCAAGCCTACCCCGCCTTGTGCCCTCAAACGGTAAAAATGAGCTAATTTATCAAATTTATCTGGGGTTTCCTCTAGTCCAGTGTGCATAGAACCCATTATGATACGGTTCTTAAGCTGGCAATGGCCAAGGTCAAGTGGTTCGAACAATGAATCGAATTTATTTACCATAGCGTAAAACTATCTATCCTTTACTTCAGGTTGCTAAGCTTATTTATATCTACAAAAGCTACAATCAACGGACTAAAGGTCCTATGATAAGCATAGATGGAATTTCACAATTAGGATAAAACTGAATGTCGACACAAAAATCGGGGATCCGCAGAGTATTTTCTGCTTTATGGTCTTTCATTAATACCAGTAGAAAAATAATTATTAACTTAATTTTCTTTACCCTATTGGTCGTTTTTATTAGTGCAATGTTATCTGATGAAGATAAAGTGCAAGTGCCAAATGAAACTGCGCTCGTGCTCAATTTAGAAGGTAATTTAGTTGAGCAATTAAAGCCGATAGATCCCGTCGAGAAATTTTTAAATGAGGCGTCTGGAGAAGCCGACCCAGAAGCAGAAGTACTGGTAGCAGATGTCGTCCATGTTTTAGAAAACGCCAAAGATGATAATAGAATTAAAGCTGTAGTACTTGAGTTATCTCGTATGAACCCTGCCGGCCTTGATAAATTAAAAGCAATCGGCCAAGCCATTGAATCTGTTAAAGAAGCGGGAAAACCTGTTTTTGCAATCGGTGATATGTATGACCAGTCACAGTATTTTGTTGCAAGTTACGCTGATGAAATCTTCTTAAATCCTATGGGTGGTGTTTTTATCGAGGGTTATGGCTCATATCGCCTTTACTTCAAAAAAGCCTTAGAAAATTTGAAAATTACTACGCATATCTTTCGTGTAGGAACATTTAAATCTGCAGTTGAACCGTTTATGCGCGAAGATATGAGTGTCGAAGCAAAACAAGCAAACCAAGCATTGCTCGATGAGCTTTGGTTAACTTATAAAACCGAAGTTGCACAGCGTCGTAATATGGATATCGATAACTTTGACGAAAGCCTGACTGAATTCGAAGCAAAAATTGCCAAAGTAAATGGTAATTTTGCACAATTTGCAATTGATAACGGCTGGGTTGATAAGTTAACGCACAGACACCAATACCGTGAAGCAATCGCTAACATCGCTGGTTGGGAGTCTGATGAAGTTACTTTTAATCAAATTACCTACGCTGATTACTTATCTGTCGTGAAACCTCCTTTACCTCTACCTGTGACAAACCCTAACCAAGTTGGTGTTGTTGTCGCCAAAGGTACAATTCTTGATGGTTATCAAGATGAAGGTACCATTGGGGGTGACAGCACAGCTCGATTACTGCAAAAAGCTCGACTTGATGACAATGTAAAAGCAGTCGTTTTGCGTGTTGACAGCCCAGGTGGTTCTGCTTTTGCTAGTGAAGTGATTAGAAAAGAAATTGATTTATTGCAACAAGCCGGTAAACCAGTTGTTGCATCTATGGCCTCTGTTGCAGCATCAGGTGGTTATTGGATATCAACGAGTGCAGATGAAATATGGGCATCCCCTACGACTATAACGGGCTCAATCGGTGTTTTTGGTATGTTTATGACATTTGAAAATGCACTGGATTATCTAGGTGTGAATGCCGATGGAGTTGGTACAACTGAGCTTGCGGGTGCTAGCCCTATGAAAGAGCTAGATCCTAGATACAAAGCGGTTATCCAACACGGTGTAGAAAATGTTTATGACCAGTTTATTGAAATGGTAGCAAGTAATCGTCAAATGACTGTTGAAGCAGTAGACAAAGTTGGCCAAGGTCGTGTTTGGACAGGCGCCCAAGCTCAACAACTTGGCCTCGTTGATGAGCTTGGCACACTGGATGATGCCATCTCTGCTGCAGCTCGTTTAGCTGACATTAAAGAATATGAAAGTAAAATCATTGAACGCGAGTTATCACCTCAAGAGATCATGATCAGACAAATTTTAGGCCAAGCCAACACTTGGTTTGATTATTCTGATGTCAATGATGATTTACAACCTTTAAAAGACAATAAAGTTAAAGCTATCGTTAATGAGTTTATCGCACAGTACAATAAAGTTGCGCGACTAAATGATCCACAAGGTCTTTATGCTCTATGTGAAGTGTGTCCTGAATAATTAAACACACTGAACACTAAATTAATAATAAGCGCAGTAATCACTGCGCTTTTTTTTGGGTTTAATTAATGAATAAAAAACGCATTTACATTGCTTATACCGGCGGCACAATCGGCATGAAACACTCCGAAGATGGTTTTGTACCTGTTCCTGGTTATTTGACCGAAACAATTGCAGCTATGCCCGAGTTTTATCATCATGATATGCCTGAGTTTGAAATTCATGAATATAACCCTTTGATCGATTCAGCCAATATGTCAGTACCTGCATGGTTACAATTAGCTGAAGATATACAGAGAAATTACCACGACTTTGATGGCTTTGTGATCTTACATGGCACTGATACCATGGCTTATACCGCTTCTGCGTTATCATTTTTATTTGAAAACTTATCAAAGCCCGTAATAATCACCGGTTCACAAATCCCTCTGTCAGAACTGAGATCGGATGCTAGAGCTAATTTACTCAACGCCCTTTATTTGGCTGCACATCATCCGATTAATGAAGTCAGTATTTTCTTTAATAATCAGCTTTTTAGAGGTAATCGAACTACTAAACAATATGCCGATGGCTTTGATGCATTTGTATCACCAAACTATCCAGCTTTATTAGAAGCAGGAATTGAAATCAAGAAACTTGCAGGTGAAGTAAAAGCAACAGTCAATACACCACTTAAGCTCAGTAATATTGAAAAACAATCAGTTGGTATTTTACATCTATTTCCAGGTTTGGACTGGCAAGTACTAGATAATCTACTCAAGAGCCCATTACAGGCGTTAGTACTGCTGACATATGGTGTCGGTAATGCGCAGCAAGATGAAGCCCTGCTGGCAACATTACAAAAAGCCGATAAAGCGGGTATTATTGTCGTCAACTGCAGCCAATGTCTTAAAGGAAGTGTCAACATGGACGGCTATGCAACCGGTCATGCATTGAGTGATGCGGGTGTGATCAGTGGCTTGGATATGACGACTGAAACAGTGATCGCTAAGCTGTATTATCTGTTAAGTCAGGATTTATCAAATAAAGTGGTTAAAGAACTCTTGACCACAAATCTAAGAGGCGAGCTTTCTAAAGACTAATCTTAAAAAAAGCGCAGTTAAAACTGCGCTTTTTTTAATAGCGTTAAAGTGCTAACAGTACTCTCTCTAAGTCAGTTCGAACACTCTTTGCTAGTGAATCACCTTCTTTGATCATGCCTAGTCCCAACCAATCTAGTATCAGTTGGTTTGTATCCAAGGTTTGACCTTGGTTATGCTTATCAGCTAAAAGGTTTACCTGTATTTCCATTCGCTTCTGGTTGTCCTCAGGGAGAGGGGCAATCTCAGCAGCAATCTCAATCTTTAATCTTATTTCATAGCTTTGAGCAAGCAAGGCCTCATCACTAGGTATAGTGGCTTGTTGGTAGGCAGCCTTTATAAAAACGGCATAAGGTTTACCAAGCTCTGCTACTTCTTCTTCTGTAAGTTTATTAGACGATTCAAACCATTCGATTAAGGCCTGTTTAAAAGAAGTTAGCTTTTGTAGCTGCTTATCATTTTTTAGCTCATTGCGTTTGGCTTTTAACTTATCGAGTAAATTATTTTTAGACGCAGTTAGTTTTTTGAATTGATGCTCGGCCAATTCTTGCTTAAGTTCATCGTTAATTAAATGCCTAACGCTACTTTCAATTGGTTCGAGCTCTTTTAAACTATTAACACGTTTAAGATCTTCTGATAATGCCAAAAGCTGTTTATCAATGTTACTGGATAGACTTTTCTGTTTGCTTTGTTCTTGGCGTTTTAAATCATCACGTTTTGCAAATACATTATCGTTAATTTTTCTAAAAGCCTGCCATAATGCCTTGTCTTTTCCAGGTCCGGCAAAGCCAATGTCTTTCCATTGATTCTGAAGTTGCTTTAATGCGTCTATTGCCTGTTGGATATCATCTAATTGTTGAGCTTCTTCTGCTTGTTGTATCAGCTTTTGCTTGGCAGCGAGGTTGTCTTGGTTCCACTTCTTACTGCGCTCTTTTAAAGGCTTAAACACAGAGTAAAACTGATCATTGATAGACTTATGTAAAGACTTATCGACAAAGCCTATTTTATTCCAGCGGACCATCAGGTCATTAAGCTTGCGACCGAGCAGGCTTATATCGAAATCCTCGCTACTTTGCGTTTGTTCTAATGAAAGCAACTCATCTATTAATGCCTGTTTATGCGTTAAGTTTTGAGCTCTTACTTCATCTTGAGCCTGGTAATATTGACGACATGGTGCAAACGCTAATTCACTTGCTTCATTAAACGCTTGGTTAAGCGATTCGTTTTCGTCTGTTGGCACATTACCTAAAAGCAACCAAACTTGTCTCAACGCTTTCACTTCTTTCGCTTGCTGTGTTGGGTCTGGATTTTCTAGCTGGCTTAACGCTTGAACCTCTTCCAGTAGCTCTTTTTTTCTTGGAATAGCGATGTATTCTTTCCAATCTGCTAATTCGTCAATTTTTTCGTGAATAACTTGGTATTCTTTTTCTATTTTGCCTTGATTAGCAGGCGTCAATTCACCGTGCCATTCACTCATTTTTCTAAATAAACCCAGTGCAGCATTATATTTACCAGAGAAAATAAGGCGCTTTAATTCTTTCAGTTTACTTCGAATCAATTGAATTTTTTTATCTTGCCCCGCTTGATACTCCGCTATGGCTGTTTGCCATTGTGTAATCAAGGCAATTGAGGTTTCATTGATTGAAACGGGCAATGGTAAGGTCAATGGTTTGACCAACTGACGCCAGTTTTTCAACCAAGTACTGAAAATTTGTTGCTTCTCGTCTAATTCTTCTATTTGATTAGGCGGGTTTTGTTGAGCGAGTAATGTCAACTCACGGGTTAACAGGGAAATTTTCTCAAAGAACTCTGGCAGCTTTTTAGCATTACTTTCAAGTTGGTTAATTTTATTGAGTAATTCCTCAACATCACTTCCTTGATAATGGCTTTCAATCAAAGTTGTTTTGGCATTAGCCAAATTAGCGAGTACCGACGCTACTGCGTTTTCATTTTCAGCTTCGATCAATCCTGATAAGACTTCACTTTGTTCCTCGATAACTACACTCGCCTTTTGTAAACAACTCGCACGCTGTTCTGCTTGTTCTCTTTCTTGTTTTTCTTGGAACCATGCATCTTTCAAACTTTGAGTCGCCACATCTAACTTTTGACAGATGGTGACGTATTTATCATTAAGTTCTTGTTGCTCTAAATCTTCAAAACATGAAAATTCAGGCACAATGGACTGCCACTCGGCAACCAGTAGCTCACCTTGATGTTTGATAAGTTCGTAATCTGTTTTATCTTTTAATGCAAGCAAACGACTGAGTACTAATGATGCTTGTTTACGTAAGTCGATAGGTTTTTGTTGCGCTTCTATGAGCGCAGAAAGTGCATTTTGTGCTTTTTCAACAACAAGCGGGGCTTTGGCTTTTTGGGTGAGTTTCTCGAGTGTTTTGATATCATGTGAAACTCTATCGTAAGCGGCAAGTGCAATAACTTCATTGCTTTTAATAGCCATTTCATTGTCGAGTGTTGCTTTATCGATTTTATTTAGCAAGTCACATTTCAACTGCACTGATAAAGCATTCGATTCGTCTCGTACTAATGTTTCAAGTAGGCTTTTATCATTGCAGTTTAATATAAATGCTTTTTTCTCATCTTCAGTAATTTGACTCGTACCTTGGTCAAGTAACAACTGAGACACTTTAACTAGCGATTGTTTTTTAATGGTCTCTTCTTTGTCTTTTAGATGAGCTTGCCAAAAGAGTTCAAGATCATTTAATCTTTCCAATGCACGTTTTCGTACTCGGGTATCGCTATCATCAAAGGCGAGGGTTTTGATGATGTGACTTTCCGTTTCTAAATTAAGTTCATCAAGGGCTTTTAATCGTATTACTGCGTCTTGATGCTTCCATTTAGCTTGGAATAATTGCTTAAAGATCTTCATTCTTCACTCTTAATATTTCTTGTTCAGGTGTTGAAAACTGTTTTCTTAATTCAGATTTTGGTCTTTCGATGAGTTGACCATCAGCACCGATAGTAAAGTGCTCCTTTGAGTCAAGGTGTTTAGCTTGCCAGGCTAATACGGCTTGCATGGCATTGTCTTTTTGCTCTTCAGACAACACTGTACCATCTTCCCATTTACCCAGTTCAACTGCTTGCCTTAAAGATAGGTAAACGGATTCAGGCATATTATCTATCATTGCCATGAAATTCATGATTTACCCTCACGCTTAAATTGAATAATTTGTACCCTTAAGATTAGGTACCAAACAAAACCGATACCTGCAACTATTTGAGAGATCCACTTATCTGTACTTTCACCTTTATCTGCATAAAAACCACTATAAGCAAGGCCGCCGATAAACAAGATTAACGCTAAAAATGAACGAGTCATTAACTGTGAAGAACGCTTGATACGCTCAATTCTACCTAATCGTTGTAATTTTTCTGGGTCATCGACTAAAACTGCACCGCAATGCAAACAACTATCGGCTTTGTCAGATACGCGTTTTCCACATTTTGGACAAGATATTAACGCCATAAAAGCTACCTCTTAAGATCTTTTATTAACAATAGATTTTACTCACAAGTTGGCAAAAAAAATACGCCTTTAGCGAACTAAAGGCGTATTTTTAATTGTTTTACGTAATAAATTGTAGAAAAGGCTTATTTTAACTAATTACTTTTGTTGTTTTTGCCAATATTCTTTGACTGAGTCTTTCATATCCCTTCTCAAGAGAACGATACCAACTAGATTAGGTATGGTCATTACGACAACGGTGACAGCAGCTAGCGTCCATACCACTGTCGTATCTGCTACTGCAGCCCACATAAAACCGGCTACATAGACAATACGATAAGGCATCACTGATTTTGAACCGAGTAAGTAAGTCATTGCCCTGTCGCCATAATAACTCCATGATATAGCTGTTGAGAACGCAAATAGTAGTAAGCCAATTGTCACAACATACTGACCATAATCACCTAAGAAGCTCTTTTGGAATGCTTTTGCTGTTAACTGTGTTGAGTGAATAAGCGACTTACCCGTTACAACTACGCCTTCTGTCTCTAGCTTACCGTCTTTGAAAACCAAATCTTCTTCAACCATTTTACCGGTTGCGTAAGCGAACGAAACATCTTCTGCTACGGAGCGAGAATTGATAATAGTGACGTTTTGCTCTGGATTTACTACACCATTTTCTATATCTAATTCACCTGTAAAAAGTTTAATCTCGTGATCTTGTCCAGTTAGATATTTGAATAATTGGTTACGGTCTTCTTCACTCTTATCCGAGTATTGACCTTGAATGACTAACATGTCCGTTTTTTGGAATACATTTTCATGTTTTTCAGTCCAAACACCTGATGAAAGAATGACTAAACCTGTGATAGTACATAGAATGATCGTATCAATAAAAGGCTCAAGAATAGATACCATACCTTCTGAGACAGGTTCATCAGCTTTAGCTGAGGCGTGTGCAATAGGTGCTGAACCTTGACCTGCTTCGTTAGAAAATAAACCACGGTTCACACCACGGTTAAAAGCATAAGCGAATGTTGCGCCTAAAAATCCGCCTGCAGCAGCAGAGCCGGTAAATGCATCAGAAATGATTGACATAAAAGATGGAATTAAATTTTCTATATTGTAGAAAATGACACATAGTGCACCTGCAATATATATAGCTGCCATTGTTGGTACAATACGTGAGGTCACCATAGCAATACGTGAAATACCACCAATAATCACCATAGCGAGGATAATAGATAGGACTGAACCAGTGATCCATGGTGATAGTCCAAACGATGACTCCATACCCATGGCAATGTTATTAATTTGTGGCATGTTGCCTGTACCAAAAGAACTCAATACGGTTGCTATAGCGAAAGCCACTGCTAGCCATTTAGCATTTAATTTTCGATCCATGTAATACATTGGACCACCCGCCATCGTGCCATCATCGGTTTTAACACGGTATTTATGTGATAGCGTGACTTCGACAAACTTTGTGGTCATACCTAAAAAGGCTGTAACCCACATCCAGAATAATGCAGCTGGACCGCCTAAGAAGATAGCCAGACCTACACCACCAATGTTACCCGTACCAACGGTGCCTGATAATGCTGTTGATAATGCTTGGAAATGAGAGGTATCACCTTCTGATTTACTGTGATCGTATTTTCCAGTCACTATATACCAGGCACGTTTAAAATAACGTATTTGCGGGAAACCCAAGTAAAGGGTAAAGAATAGACCTACACCAAGAAGTAGATATGGGAAGTAAAATGCACTGCCTAGAAAACTATCTAGCCATAGCAAAAAATCATTAATGGTATTCACAGGCGAACCTACTTTTAATTTTTATATTTAGTACTTTTTATAGCCAAAGTCTGGTTTTTAAGCTTATTAAGCTTGAGTAACCGACGCTGTTAAACTCAATACTAGCATCTGAGTTCAGCAGGTAATACGTAGGATAGCCCTTAACTTTAAATTTTTCTTTCACAAACTGTGAACCTAAATAGACAGGAACACTAATTTCTGTCGTATTAATGAAGTTTTTGACCTCGTCGACATTTTCATAATCAAGTGCAATAACGATTATTTCAAGCCCGGCTCTACCCTCACTAAATAAAGTATCAACATTTGTAATAGAATGACGGCAAACACCACACCAGGGTGCAATAAAGTAAACGAGTGTCTGTTTATTTGGGTTAGCTAACTCAGATGTAATTAACTCATTATTTGTTGCCACTAATTGAATTTGAGTATTTGTTAGCTCATCACTATTTAGTAGGTCTTTAGTCTGAAAGTAATGAATAACATAAAACAGGCCAATTAAGAACAATAATTGATAAAGCACGCTTTTTATTGATTTGATGGAAAAAATTTTGTTTCTCAATGTTAAAACTACCTTTATTAGTCATTCATGATTCGCTAACCTATAAGACAGACAAACCTAACTAATTCTTTCACCCAATCTTTAGATGAAATTTACAAAAAGAACCCTGTTCTTGCTTTTACCGTTAATTATATCCCTTAGTGGGTGTGAATCAGAGCTGAGTGTTGCGAAAGTCTGTGATAGCAATCCAGAATTCTGTGATGATTTGAATACAGATTCGTGGTGCAAAGACCACCGCGCTGAGATTATCATTGGTCGCTTTCAAGAAGCTGAAAATCCTACCGATGCCATCAGGTATAAGCTGATCACCGATTATGAACAGTACTCACAATGTGTGGAATTAGCTTCGCAGATTGAACATATCAAACTCAAAGAAAAAAAGACGTCCCGAATTAATGGTTACATGACCAGCTTACAAGAGATTGCAAGGCTATCTGACGCAACTGAAGAATCTATGATGCCAGAACTTTTATTTTGGCATTGGTCACGAAATGGTAGTGAACAGGCGATCCACAAGTTACTTAAAATGGAACATACTGGGGAGCTCGATACACCAGAGTTACAATTTAAGTTAGCGACTTATCACGTTAAGACAGATAGAAATAAAACAATCGATATCTTATATTACGCCTTGTCTTTGTACACCGCAGATCAAGATCCCAACCCCGAAATATTAAAGACGTTAAGTACCTTGTATCTAAAAGATGAGAAATTCAAACACGCTTATGTTTGGGGTCGTATTGCAAGAAAAATGGGCATTGAAGATATTGATCTTGCTCCGCTGCGCGCATTACTTAGAAACGACGGTTTAAATATTGAACAGCTCAACTTATTAGCTGATAACTTCCAAAATAAAATAGAAAACGGTACGTTTGTGCCACCTAAACGATAGGTATATACTTTTATTGCTCGGCTTTAAAGTCGAGCGATAGCGAGTTTACACAAAAGCGTTTACCTGTTGGTGCTGGCCCATCATCAAATATATGCCCTAAGTGAGCATCACAATTCATACAACGAATTTCCACTCTTTTCATACCATGTGATAAATCTTCAATAAAACGGATCTTATCCCAATCTTTACAGTCTGAAAATGCAGGCCAACCGCAGCCAGATTCAAACTTGTGTTTATCGGTAAACAATGGGGTTTTACAGCAAACACATAGATATTGCCCTACTTTTTTATTATGTAGCAGTTTGCCTGTGTACGGGTATTCTGTACCGCCTTCTCGAGTTACATGAAAGGTGTCAGCGTCTAATTGTTCGCGCCAATACTCTGCACTTTTAATATCTTTCATTATTATTAACCATAAAAAAAGCCGCACTAGGCGACTTTGTTTAGACCTTTTTATGAATCTTAAAAAAGGTCTTTAGTAAATGCTTTATCTAACTTAGAAAAAGCTTTGTTTAGTAATTTAGCCATCTCTATGTATCTGGGCTTGGTGACGGAACTTCTAACTTCTATACCTTCGACCGCAAGTTTAGTTTCTAGCTCTTTGTACCAAGACTGTAAATTTATTGGTAACGTTTCTTGAGAGCGTTTGCCTAACCAAATATAACCCTGTACTGGTAAGCTGATTATCAACAACGCAAAAGCCAGTGCTTGTGGGAAATACTGACTACCGAGCGCTTGTAATTGAAGAACTAATGATAACAGTGCTACTACCGGCATCACAATAAAGGCAAATTGTGTAGCCTTAATAACTCGACATTCTGGAAATAAAGCAAATAACTCCTTTTGCATTGGCCATTGTTTGATGTAGTCATGACCATCCTGAATGACTGCAATTAAGTTTTTTTGCATATATGCCTCGACACAACCTAACACTAGAATACGTGTGCAACTCAGTACGAGTTGCCTTAAATGTACGCTAAAAAGTTATAAAAGCCCATTTAGATAACGAAAAAAGTCATATTTTTACTCAGTAAAACTGTTACAAAGTGCAAATTAACTTTCGCTATTTAATTTTTTTTTACGTAACCTTTGACGATAATTTGACTTAGCAAGCTGTTGCATGTCTTCAACTTGATCGCTCTCATCAACAATTTCTCGACCTAACAATGTTTCAATCACGTCTTCAAGCGTGACAATACCTGCTACTTGGCCAAAGTGATCTTCAACGACAAAAATATGGTCATGACGCTTAATAAACAAGTCCAGTAAGTTAAGCGCAGGAAAGTTTTCTGAAACGCGATGTATTGGCTGTTGTATCTCGGTCACAGGGCAATCGCCTTTGCCTTGACGATCAGCTTCGTAAAGATGAGCCTTTAAAATACATCCCGTAATATTATCAATCTTTTCATTATAAATAGGGATACGAGTAAAGCTTGCTGTTTGTTCAATACTTAGCGCTTCACTGACAGTTACATTCCCTTCAAGTGCGTGCACTACACTTCGTGGTGTTAAGATGTCTTGTGTTTTAACCTCACGTAAACTCAGGATATTTTCAATGAGTTGGTTTTCCTGGCTCACCATCTCACCGCCTTTATGGCTCAAAGAAGCAAATGCGAGAACTTCTTCCCTACTCACTTTGTCATTTTCTTTATTGCTGAATAAACGCGTTAATTGTGTTGATAGCCATACAAGTGGGTAAACGAGCTTGACTAAGATGCTGATTAAATACGCTGAAGGTACTGCTAATTGACGCCAGTAATTAGCACCGAGTGTTTTAGGGATAATTTCAGAAAAATATAAAATGGCTAAGGTGAGTAAAAAAGCAATGAGCGTTTCTTTTTCTGGGCCAAAAATGGTCAGCGCTTGAGCTCCCACACCGGCTGCACCCATGGTATGAGCAAAAGTGTTAAGTATAAGAATACTCGAAATTGATTCATCAAGGTTCTTTTTGACCTTTGCTATTTTCTTGCCACCAGCAGGAGATTCATTGATTTTTTGAGCAGCAAAAGCAGGTGTAATAGATAGAAGAACAGCTTCTAAAATAGAACACAAAAAAGAAATACCTATCGCTAACGACAAGTAAATGATTAGTAAGGTCATCTAGCCTCTAATAAAACAATAAACTGGATCATAAGTTTATTGGAAAGGACTTAAATGAACAATCATTTCTGATTATTTTGTCTATTTTTATTAGCTGTTCTTCTTATTATCAACGATTTATTGACAATTTTTGACCTTTGCCCAAGGACCCCACTGTATATCTACAGGGATAGTTTTGGTCCACCAATTCGCTTGCCACAAGCCATTTTGATAGACAACTTGATCTCCATTCACATACACTTGGCCATTTACAAATTCAGGTTGAGTACATTGATCTAAATCCGTATCTGTTTCTGTGTCAGTGGTCATATCACTATCTGTATTTGTTGTTGTATCTGTTTGTGTCGATGTAGTATCACATTGCTGACTCATCGAGACTAGAGACCATGCACTTTGCCAAGCACTCCCTACGCCAGGCTCATAAGCCCAGCTCGCAGCTGAACTGCACCATCCCGGTATATTGCATTTATAAGTGCTGCCTTTATTCGTTATTTGCTCACCGAGTTGATAATTGGTACCCGCTTGATAAGAGACCAAATCACAACCTATATCGGTGTCAGTATCTGTGCTTGTCTGGGTTGAAGAGTCTGTATCTGTGCCAGTATCAGTATCGGTATGGATTGAAGTGTCTGTTGCCGTGTCACTGTCTGTAGCGGTGTCGGTAAAATCATTCGAGATTTTTTCTGGCGCCCACCAATTCCCTGTCACCATCAACATTGACAATAAATTTATCGTATCTTCGAAATACCCTTGCCTGTTAGCAGTCATATATAGCCATGCTGCATCGAGAAAGTCTTGGTTCGCTTCATTGGCAGCGGCAGCAACTGCAAGGGGGGCGATAAATGCAGGTGACGACCAGTTGGCACCTATACTCGTGCCATCAAGCCGATAACCTGATTGATATTTCCACATTTGTAGATCATTACCCACTTGTGTTCTTGCAAAATCAATGACCTTATCAGAAGATAGTTTGGCACGTTTCTGGTTGTATAGTAAAAAGTCGGCGCCTAGTCGCCAAGGTGTTCTACAAGCGTTGTAATAATAATTACCTGCATTATTCTCTCCGGTATTATCGTTTGGGTTAGGCTTAGCTGGATCACCTGTAATAAAGTCAGGCATCAGGCCAGTATTGCTTGCATAGTTTGATGTGATCTCATCAACCATTTGGTAGATTTCTATAATGGCGTCTTGCCATACTGTGTCACCTGTTAATGCCTGATAACTTCTCAGATGGGTAATCATCCAGTCACTTGAACGCGTAGTCTGTGGATCCGTATCCCAGTCTCCTCTCATCAATCTTAAGCTAGATTGATTAAGCAAGCTGACTGCAATACCCTGCTCAATCATATCAATCGCTTCTTGGCGGTAATTGATAGCCCCACCTGACCCCCATTGTTTATCTGCAAGAATTAATGCATATGCAATATCCATATCACCATCCGTTGCTGAAGAATAACGACCTGTACCCGTTTCTTGATTGTCTATGTACCAGCCCATTAATTCATTATTTATACTACTTCTGTGAGTATCGAAAAAAGCGTACATTCCATCAAAATACTGCTGTGCATTATTTTCTTCTCCTGCCATTAGAGCCAATATGACCATGCCGTAGCCATGACTTTCAGATGTACCTTTTGCATTACCGTCAGTATCTGCACCATGCACATAGTAGCCACCCGTAGTTGCTTGTTTTAAATACTTAGCTTTCCAATATTGATAAAAGTCTGCAACAGCTTGATTGAGACTTTGTTGAGATTGACTTGGTTTGATCCCGTAATGATCAATTGATTGAGGAAATGGATAATTGTTGGCTAATGCTTGACTAGATAATAATGTAAGTACTGACGCTGCAATTATATTTGTTTTTGTAAACATGCTGTCTCTCGCTATAGTGTTTATGCATGTTCAGTTTGCGATTTTTGTTAACATTTATGTAACACTATTTAGGCCAAAGCTAATACTATTCTACCCAGTTAATGTGATTCTTTGATTTTTCTATCAATGACCCATCCTAGTATGGGTTGACACTTTTTTGATTAAAACGCCTGATGAATTTCATCGGGCGTTTTGTATTTTAAGGCCGAATGTGGCCTTTGTTGATTATATAAATCGACTGATTGTTTTACCATTTCCCTTGCCTCATTTAGGTTATTTGGTTTCATTAACAAGTATTCGTTTTTAAGAATACCGTTTACTCTCTCAGCCAGTGCATTTTGATAGCAGTCATAACCATCTGTCATTGAAC
>NZ_JABULX010000035.1 GCF_013328345.1 Marinifaba aquimaris | reverse complement strand
GTTCAATGACAGATGGTTATGACTGCTATCAAAATGCACTGGCTGAGAGAGTAAACGGTATTCTTAAAAACGAATACTTGTTAATGAAACCAAATAACCTAAATGAGGCAAGGGAAATGGTAAAACAATCAGTCGATTTATATAATCAACAAAGGCCACATTCGGCCTTAAAATACAAAACGCCCGATGAAATTCATCAGGCGTTTTAATCAAAAAAGTGTCAACCCATACTAGGA
Source organism: Marinifaba aquimaris (assembly GCF_013328345.1). Taxonomy (GTDB): domain Bacteria; phylum Pseudomonadota; class Gammaproteobacteria; order Enterobacterales; family Alteromonadaceae; genus Marinifaba; species Marinifaba aquimaris. Next base: position 41,524 of record NZ_JABULX010000035.1, on the reverse strand, counting down.
TGGGTCATTTAGTGCGTAATTAGTTACACGTGCCTAATTCATCCCAAACAGCCCAAGGGCCAGAGTTTGATGCAGGGTTATCCCCCTGATTCCACCAGCGAGCACGGTATTTAACACCATTGTAGGCAACTTGGTCGTCAGTTAAGTAAACTGCGCTTGCGTTCCATGTTTCTACACCAGAGCAACCAGTACCACCTGAATTCCCTGATGTGACAGAAACTGATTTAGTCTTCACACTTTGCTCACCTTCAGCATCTTTAACGGTTAGAGAAACCGAATAGGTACCAGCTTGGCTGTATGTGTGATTAGGGTTACTTGATGAAGAATTTGAGCCATCGCCAAAATTCCAAGCATAACTAGTGACCGCTTTATCATCAGAAGCGTTTTCTTTAAAACTAACTGCTAAGTTATTTGTGGTAAAAGAGAAATCAGCTACGGGTGCTTGATTGTTATTACCCGAACCCGCTGTGTATTGGCCTAACAAAGTAAGTCCAGAGAACGACGAGTAACCTTGTAACATAACATGGTAAGTACCAGCTTGGACCGGGGTAATATCACAGCTTTCGCTATTACCATTGCGGTATGGACGACAATCATAGCTTGATGAACTAGGTTTACTGCCGAACTTGACATATAAATCTGCATCACCTGAACCGCCTGATATAGCAAAGCTCAAGTTACTTGCATTGGCAGGGACATCAAGTTCAAAGTAAGTGCTTGAGCCTCTGCTACCTGACAAATTTGTTTTTGCTTTGCCATTTTCCAAGGCGCCACCGGCAGGAGGATCAGTCGGATCAGTTACGCCACCTGTATCAATCACAGATAAGCCATTGCTTGCGCGATTGAGTTTCAGCACTTGACCAACCGAAGCTGCACTCCACCAGTTAACACCTGTAGGTAAAGCAAGCGAATCGGCAGCACGGGCACTGCGAGATAACGTACTAGCTGAAGAGCTAAATTGCGCTGTACGCACTTCTAAGTTATCAGCTGTAACACTGATCACTTTGAACTGCTGAATACTCGCTAAATCAATAGTCCATGATTTTGGATCATTGGCAGAGCGCGCTGGTGCACCCCAACTACCTTCACCAACATAAACTGTACCACCAGAAGTCGTTGCACTAAAGCCACTACCTGAAGGCCTTAAAGCTTCAGTTAACTTATTGATATGAGTGTCCGATTCAACAACTAAGTTCATATCATAGTTGTAAAAATTGTTCGCCCACCAAGTGTGCAAAATAGTGTTATCAGACTTACCTGTGTAATGTGGGTACATAGGTTTGTGATATTGAGCAAAACGCCATTTAGCGCTACTACCCGATGAAGCTAAATCACTGCGTAACCAATTGTTCATTGATGTCGCATAGCTTGACCAACCTGAATCTTTGAACTGACTGTTCAGTGTATAAACCCTAAGTAAAGGCGATACATTGAATGCACCATAAGTATCCGATGGATTACACGCGCCATTTTGGTCGTAATCGACACCAAACACCTGACAAAGCGTACTGTAGTTATTGTCTTCATGGTTACCATGTGTAGCGACAAATGGATAAATACGCTTATAACTTGTGCTGCCAATCACATCAGATGAAAACGTTTGCTGCCAATCAGATAAGTAGCTCGACATTTCTGATGCAGAGTTCGCATTGGTGTAATCACCACCGTGCATGATAAATAACGGACGGATTTTTGCGACTAACTGATTGCCGCTACGACGAGTGGTCCACCCGGTACGCGTATCACCACCGGCAATGGCAATAAAAGGTGAATTATCGCTAGGGGCCGTTTTAAACCACAATCTATCATCACAGCCTGTGCTATCACATACTCGGTAATAGACATCAGAATTGGCTCTTAAGCCGGTTAATTTAACAAACTCACTTTTCAAGCTACCGCCAAAAGTGTGTTTTGCCGTCACTGATTTTGATTGCCAGGTATTTTCATCGGTTGAATAACCATACTTCACATAGTGGCCAGAGCCGCCATCTGGTGTAAAGCCGATAGTCGCTTGAGTTTGCGGACTCGCATCCCAAACTAACCTGTGATATTTACTGCCTGCAACAGCAGAAGTGGACAAGCCGACTCCTGCCAATGCCATTATTGCTAGGCTTAGCCTTTTCATTGTTTTGCTCCAAAGTTGAATGCAGTTCTTCTGACTGCTTAAAATCAGCGGGATAGCACTCCCGCCTCGGTTCGCGAACTTGGCAACTGTTCAGTTACCAAGATCACAAATGCTGCATTTCGATAAGGCAGGTTCAACTCGGATTGGGAAAAGAAATTGAAGGCTTTGGCACCATGGCCAAATCGTTGATAATGCCCCGTCAATGCTTGATGATGATCGCTGCTCCAGTAATCACCATTTTTGATTTGTGGGAAATATTGTGTCGCAATCTGTGCTTGTTGCGGCAAGGTATTGAGCCTATAGAGCGACTGTAATTCTGCACTCGTCGGCAAACGCCAGCCTCTGACATTACACAAGGCTTGCTGGTTGGTTCTAATGACAAGATCTAAAGTGTCACAACGGTTATCTTCAAAGTAGCAATCACCAAAGTTATCTTGACCTTGCTGACCGTCATACCAAGAATAGGTCCAGTAACCATCGTGAATTGATTCATCATCGGTTTTCACTTCCCATAACAAACCTTGCTCTTTGTCTAAGGTACAAGCCCATGGACCTTGCCAAGGGTTTAATGGCTCACCATTACTAGCAATTTTTGCAAACCTATAATCGGCAAAGTCAACGGGGGTTTCTAGTTGCCAATAACACCAAGCAGTGAATACCAAAATGGTTAATATGCTGTAAATCAAGCGCGCGGTTTTCATGAAGCAAACACCAATTGAATGGCTCGAACATGGCGAGTATGGGCAACCTGAGAACGATCAAATGCCGAGAACCAAATACACACACCCGAATCGATAACCACATCTTTTTGCGAACCCGTATCGAGTTTTCGAGCGAGCTCTAAATGCCAATAGCCATCTTTCCAAATACCTTTGGCACGTACATTCGCGCGATCGCCTTCAAAGCGGTTAGAGCGATACAGTACCGAGGGTAATTCCGTGCCTACTGGATATCGGTCTGTTGTTTTGTGATAAGGCGTTGATTCAAACCAAGGCAGTAATGCATTTTGATTAAACAACGCGAGCTTATTGTTATCTTGTGGCAAGCGCTTTGGCACGATGATATCGGGTTTATACCAAAGCCAATTCATCACATACGCACCACTTTCTTTACCATCAGCTTGGTATCCAGCGGTATAACGTCGAACGCCAGGTTTATGTGAAATAGGCTTACCAATAAAGTTATCATCCGCAAGCAGCATGCCATTGGTGCGAACAGCTTTCCAATGCCATAAATCACGTACTTGGTTATCTAAACTGGCGTGATAGCCCTTTTGATGCCAGTTTACGGGTTTATCTTTTAAGGGTTGATGGCCAAGATGCGCAGTACCATCAGCACCATAGTCGCAAGAATTAGAAAGCATGACCGCAAACTTATCTTCGTAATGCTCAGTTTCATCAAAATGATGAAAACCTTGCTGTTTAACCTTCCAACCTTGCTCGGTTTTCTTTAACGGTAAGTGGGATAAACTTTCATTTGCATCTTGCCAGCGAAGAGCAAAATATATTTCTTGCTCATTTTGTACGGCCTGTGCCCAAATACGTGTTTGGCCATTATCAAAATTCGCCCCACCATGCGTTAATACGCTAATTTGATGGGCCTGCTGCCAAATGCCTTCATTGGCGATACCATCGATATCGATATGTGTATCAGGGTTTAAGTCATCTACTAACAAGGTTTGATATTGGTTTTGAGCGATAAATGCATGACTCAGCCAAGCCAATGCCGGTAGTGAAAAGACAATAATAAAAAAGAGGGGCTTGAGCCCTTTGCCGGGTACAAAAACGCGCTTTAATCCGCCAACGCCTGAATCAATAAAATGAAAATAGCTATGGGAAAATAAATAAGCGATAACAGCAAGCGCCATCAAATAGTGCAAGATACTAGCAAGCTTGTTAATAACCGGGGCCTGCAGCCAAATCAACCAACCAGAAATGATGGCTGTAATTAAAACCCAGTGCCCTAGTCTAATCACCAAATGATGGTATTTGTGCTTTAAACGCGTCGTAGTTCTTTTCTTATCTTGTTGTTTTAGACGCGTATAAATTAGATAACAAAAAGCGGCTAAGCTCAGTAGCATGCCCGATAACAAGTGAATAGAGATCACTTCACCTTGTGGCAATAAGTAACTGTAATTACGCCAAAAATCATCAAGCACTGCGCGAATACGCAAGCCAGTAAACAGGCTAATTAATAAAGCTGCTGTAGCCACCAAGTGAATAGCAACAAAACAACATCGAGCAAATTTCATCGTATGTATTCTGCTTATTGTTATAACGATGCGCTGATACTGCATAGCACGATAGAGCCCGCCATTTAGCGTGGTTGAGCGGATAAAAAGGCGAGATAATAAATAGCTTATGTGAAAGGTATGTTAAAAAAAAGTGTAATAAATTTGTCAGAACTGCTCTTACCAGCTGAGGTTGTAGTGTTTGAATTACAGCGCTTGAGCCATTTTATTAATTGAATATTTTAAGAGAGTTATAAAACAAAAAGGGAGCCATTAGGCTCCCTTTTGAAGTTTAGTAACTAGACTCTATTAAAGAGTACAAACTAACTTCCAAGCACCACCGTCAGTAGGCTCAGAACTTGTCCACCAGTTAGCTTCGTATAAACCACCATTGTGAGTTAAACGGTCGCCAGTGTTAGCGTGGCTAGGCTTACCTTGCCAGTCAGTTTGTGGGAAGTTAGGGTATGCGTTAACACCAGTTGCATCACATGAACCGTTGTTACCACCACCGTTGTTTCCGCCACCAGTGTCGCCACCGCCGTTGTTACCATCACCGATTGAGTCAACAACTTCAACACCATCTAATGTGCGGTAGTCACGAACTGTACCTAACGTCTCACCACCGATAGTGAATGTAACGTTTGAAGGTAACGTCATAGGCATGAAGATACGGAATGGAACAACGATACGCTTACCAGGACCGAAGTCTGCAGCACCCCATGCACCCGCTTCTTTCAATGTCATTGAAATACGGTGGAAGCCTTCAGGTAAACCACCTACAGCACCAACTGTGTTACCAGCAGGTTGAGCGTCGTAAGTAACACCTGAGTAGATGTCAACCATGTCAGCATCATCGAATACTGGGTATGCAGCATCAACGAAAGGTTTCAACCATTTAACGCCATCTTGTACTAATGGAGTTGAAGGAGCTGTATCAAATTCAATTGTCGCGCCAGATAAGTCAACGTTAGAGTTGTTAACTAATTCTAAACCGATTTGAATTGGGTAGTTAAGCATACCTACTGGGTTGTAACCAATTAAGTTAACTGATACGTCTACCGCTTTAGTAGGTTGAGCGTGAGTGTTGTCACCTGGTACTACATCGTATGGAGCAGCTGTCTTAAGCATGTTGTATGCTAAGTCAGTTAATGTGCTACCCATGTAGTAGTGGTCACGACCGTTTTCACCTGGTTTAGAGAAGTCACCAGCCATTTCCCAGAACATTACACCACCAGCACCTGAGTCGATAGCGTATTGAACTTTCGCAGCGTAAGACTGTTCAGTTTCAGTTGATAAGAATACTTTCTTCTCAGCGTTCCATAACCAAGCACCCGCAGATACTGAATCATAGTGAGCTGTGTAAGTACCTACTAACTCGTGTGAAGCTGGGTCTGTGTAGAACGGAGACGCAGGGTCAGCTGAGTGATACTCACCGAAGTAAGGCATAGGTAGTTTCTTCTCAAGGTTCATCGCGTGCCAGATTGGACCTGCACCAGCGAACATTTCTGAACCATCTGTGTCAGCATCCCACCATAAGTTATCGATACCTTGTGCACCGTAACCACAGTCTGCACCAGCTTTATCAGAGATAGCGTCGCCACCTAAGTTACCACCAGTACCTAAGTAACATGCAGTTTGGTCAGGAAGAGCAGCTAAACCGTAAAGACCGTTTGTGCCACCTTCAACGTTCTGCCAACCACGAGTGTAGTGAGCTAAACCGATGTTGATACGACCGCCTTGTAAAGCAGTAGTGAAGTAACGGTATGCCCAGTCAATGTTTAAGTAACCTTGACCGTTGAAGTATTTACCATCGCCAGCGATGTCGTAGATACCTGCATCAGCGATTTCGCTGTCGATACCATCGTCGTATAACGCTGAGTTATGGCCAACGAAGTGGTTCCAAGCACCGTGTAAGTCGTAAGACATGATGTTCACGTAATCTAGGTACTTAACAGCTTCGAATGCTTCGAAACCACGTAATAAGTAACCTGAAGAAGGTGAAGCGATAGTTAACATATAGTGAGTCTTATCTTCTTGACCCGCAGCATCTAACTTTTCACGTAAAGTCTTCATTAACTCCATGTAACCTTTCCATAATTCACCACGGATAGGGTTAGCAACATCCCAGTCTTGAGGGTGACCAGCATCTTGCATTGAAGTTGGGTATTCGTAGTCGATATCGATACCGTCGAAGTTGTACGTACGTAAGAAATCAACTGTTGAATCAGCAAATGTGTTGATGCCGTCATAGTTGATTGAACCATCAGGGTTGATAGTCATTGAGTAGAAACCGCCATTGTCACAACGACCTAACTCGTCAGTTGCGTATGCACAGTCTTGACCCCAGTATGCGCCAGTTTCAGCCCAACCACCTACAGAAAGTAGAAGTTTAACGTCGTTAGCTTGTGCATATTGGTTTAATAAGTTGAAGTGACCAGTGTAAGGTAATGAAGAATCCATTGCATTCTCAGCACCTTCCCAAGTCATATCAGTCGCAGCGTTACCAGCTTCGTTAGCATTTACAGAAACTTTCCAGTTGCTGTCGATGTGTGCGAATGCATAGTTAACGTGAGTTAAGCTACCCCATGGTGCGTCTGATGCTAAGTAAGTCGGCTGACCGTTTGCACCGTTTCTCCATGAAGTGAAGTAACCGATTACACGACGTGGGTGATCAGCACCCATCATTTCACGACCGTCTTCATCATAGATAGTACAGTAGTAAGTGTCACCAGTTGCAGTAACTTCTAGACCTTGAGGTACACAGTTTTTGCCTAACGCTTGGTCAGACTTAACCATACCTGTGTCTGTATCAGTTTCAGTAGCTGTTTCTGTTTCAGTAGCTGTAACAGTCTCAGTTTCAGTCATTGTTTCAGTTTCTGTTACTGTTTCAGTAGCAGTCTCTGTCTCAGTAGCTGTAACTGTTTCAGTTTCAGTCATTGTTTCAGTAGCAGTTTCTGTCTCAGTAACTGTAACCGTTTCAGTAGCAGTTTCTGTCTCAGTAGCTGTAACTGTTTCAGTTTCAGTCATTGTTTCTGTTTCAGTTTCTGTAACAGTGACAGTTTCAGTCATTGTTTCAGTTTCTGTAACTGTACCAACTGAACATTCACCTTTAGCTGTCCACGCGTCAGCCCAGTATAAACCAGTACCTGGTGCGTAAGCCCATGCAGCATTTGAAGAACACCAGCCTGCGATATCACAAGCGTATTCCATGCCTTCGTTTTGAACAACTTGACCAGCTGAGTATGCAGTACCAGCAACGAATTGCTCAGAAGTACATGAACCGCCAGTATCTGTATCAGTTTCTGTAACAGTTACTGTGCCAGTATCTGTTTCAGTTACTGTAACAGTGTCTGTGTCAGTGTTTGCGTCACAAGCACCAGCTTCAGACCAAGCGTCAGCCCAGTATAAACCTTCACCTGGAGCGTAAGCCCACGCAGCGTCAGAAGAACACCAACCAGCAATGTTACAAGTGTATAAACCGCCCATGTTAGCTACTTTTTGACCTGCTGAGTAAGCAGTACCAGCTACATAGTTAGGTGCATCACATGAAGAACCTGTGTCTGTATCAGTATCAGTTGCTGTACCAGTACCTGTAGAAGTCTCAGTTTCAGTCGCAGTGCCTGTACCTGTAGAAGTCTCAGTTTCTGTTTCAGTCGCTGTACCAGTACCTGTAGAAGTTTCAGTTTCTGTTTCAGTCGCTGTACCTGTACCAGTATCTGTGTCAGTTACTGTTACGTCAGCAGGCTCAACAAATACGCTTACTGTATCAGCATCGTCTAATGAACCGTCGCTTACTGTTAATTGGAATACTAACTCTTCAGCAACTTGCACTTCTTCAACATCGAATGTAACAACAGCAGTGTTGTCGCCCATTAATGCTACTGGAGTACCTGATAATTGAACCCAAGAGAAAGTTAATGCGTCGCCGTTAGCGTCGAATGAAGTAGAACCATCTAACTCAACTGTAGCAGGTGCAGTAACTGTTAAGTCTAAACCAGCACGCGCAGTAGGAGTTTGGTTAGTATTGCCTTCACCATGACCTAATGCTTCATGCATAGCATTCATAATGTCACCGTTATCGGCATCTACTTCCCAAGAGAATAAACCAGCAAGGCCTTTAGCTTGTGCATAAGCACCTTTAGCTTTAACTGAACGCTCGTTGTCGTAAGTTACTAAGTCACCTGTAGTTGGATTCCAAGAGTAAGCAGCTTCAGCTTCTTCATCGTAACCAACTTCCCAAGCACCAGTAGTCATTTCGTTAGCGATTTGACGATAGTCTACAACACCATTTTCCCATGTACCTTTAACAGGACCTGTGGCAGTACCTGTGAATGGGTTGTTAGGATCAGTTAAGTTAGAAACACCAGTCCAACCACGACCGTACTTAGCAACACCTGCAACTAACTTGTTAGCTGGAACGCCTTGTTGAAGTAAGATCTCAGTACCTGCACTCATAGAGTAAGGAGTCGCTTCTGGCTTGTCTGCGTAACGAGGTAATTCCCAAGAAGGAGTATAAAGATTAGTCTGGTGACCTAAGTCAACATTCGTCCAAGCACCAGAGAAGTCATAGTTCATCATGAAGATGTAATCCATGTGCTTCACTGCTTCACCGTAATCAACTACAGCTAGCTTGTCGTAACCAACGTTAATTGCAGAAGAAAGTTCGTATTCACGACCAGTTTCTAACTCTAACTTGTCTAACATCTCACGTAACTCTTTCATAAGTGCTACATAAGTTGCGCCATCAGTTGCTTGGTTACCTAGGTTAGGGTTAGCACCTTTACCACCTGGGAATTCCCAGTCAATATCTAAACCGTCGAAGAATTTCCATGCACGTAAGTATTGCTCAGCAGAATCTACGAAACGCTTACGCTTAACTTCGTCATCGAAGAAGAAGAATGGGTCAGATAAAGTCCAACCACCAACTGATGGTAAGATTTTAAGATCAGGGTAAGCTTGCTTAAGCGCCATTAACTGACCGAAGTTACCTTTATAAGCAGAGCTGAAAGACTGGTCTTGTTGGTTGATACCAACCGCTGCCCATGGATCATGGATAGAGATTTTGAAGTCTTCACGGCCAGCACAAGAGCGTTGTAATGCAGCGAATGAGCCTTCGATTTCTTTTAATGAATCGTTAAGACCGTCACCACCACATAACGGTGCGAAACCGTATAAAAGGTGAGTAAGGTTCATTGCAGGAATCTTGTCTACTGGGAATTTACGACCGTAAACACCCCATTCAACGAAGTATGTACCTACAACGCTACCCGTTTTGTTTTCGTATGGCTTGTTGTTTTCGCCAACGTTTAAACGGATTGGATCTAAGTGAGAACCATCAGTATCAGCAACTGCGATAGCGATCGGAGCAGAGTCTGTACAACCGTCAGCGTTACATAAACGCACAACTAAGTCATATTGACCACCTTTAGATACTTTAAGGTCGATGTTACCAGATTGGCTTGCGCTACCTGAAACAGCTTGTTCTGCTACAACTTTACCGTTAAGTAAGTATTGTGCAGTGTCAGCAGCATCGCCTGACCAACGATCCCAAGCAACTGGTACAGTCGCAGCATCATTGATTTTGATAATGTTGTTATATGCCGTTGCAGCGTCATCAACTTCGATGATAGAGAACGAAGTCTCCATCCAGCCGATATTTGCAGCACCAGGTGCTGCAGCCACCGCATTAGCACTTGATAAAGCAGCTATCGCTGCCGCAAGTGTGGTGAGTTTGGTTTTCATTTAAAGCCCCTTTATAGCTTTTATTATTAAGAGTTTTTACTTTTTGTAATGTGTTGACTAAATAACGCTCATTTTTCAATCAACACGAAAAGTAGAAACAATTGCAATACTAAAACTACACAATAATTAACATTTAGGCAACATAATTAACAACAAAAATGGCAAAGAAAACTAAATTAACTTAGCTACAAAAAGTTAAAAAACTGTAAAAACAAAAATAAAACAATATAAATCAGCAATTTAAATGTAAAACCTCACAAGACAAGTAGCTAAGCAGTGATCAAAAAAAGATCTTAATTTAACATTTTATTAACATAAAAATTACAGTAAACCACTCAAATAGACGATAAAAAGCCCTAGCTTTTATAGGTATTCTGATCAAATGTTAAAGTGAGATCTCAATTCATTTATAAATGTTGCAAAGATGAAAAATTGATCAATTTAAGCCCTGGTTAAGGCATGAGAAGTGTTTATATAGCGAGCAACTATGTCATTGCTGTAATACTTTAGTGAAGAGAAATAGGCTGAGTTTAGATAAAAAAGAGGCGCTTATGGGGACCTGAAACCCATAAGCGCCTACTAAATTAGCGAAACCAACAAACTTCCATATTCTGATGAATATATCCTTGGTACGCTAGCCACGGAGATTGGGAGTTAGCTAAAAATCGGCAAACCTAGAGCAAACTCACAGTAATCGACTGCCACTAAATGATAGTGATTATCAATTGCGTTTAACTATACTTATGCTTTATTCAAAGATCAATACCCAAATGAAAATAATTATCATTTAATTTTATAGGCATAATATTAACTTCGAAAAGGGCACAACAGATGCCAAAAACAACCTATAAAATATGCTTGGTGATAGATACTCTCTGAAGTCTTAGATATAAAGCTGCAGATAAAAGAAAAGCGCTTATAGGGACCTGAAACCTATAAGCGCTTAAAGAAATAGCGCCACCAAAAACTTCCATATTCTCGATGAATAAATCCTTGGGACGCTAGCCACGGAGACGGCGTATAAAGCAAGTTGCTTTATAAATATCTTTAAAACGAATTGCTAATTGATAGTGATTCTCAATTGCGTTTAACTTTACGCGCATATAAGAACGCCGTCAAGCACTAAATGAAAATAATTCTTATTTAATTAATTTTGAATATTCACAGCTGGCAAGTATATGAGACATACTTGCCAATCAATTTAGAATTTCACACTGAGATTAAACTCAAGTGTACGACCTGATTGGGGGTGATAAGCAGGAGCGAAGCCTTCTGGATTAGGGTTAGTAATCGGATCATAATCTGTGACCAAACTACGACCATCTTGACGCCCTACTCCGTAATAATCTTCATCTAATAGATTGTTGATTTTTAACTGTGGTTGAAGTTCAAAGCCAGCGTAATTAAATGAGCGGCTGGTGACAACAGCATTTACTTTAGTATATGAAGGCGCCTTTTCATGAGCAAAGTAGCTGTTGGTATCAGGTACTTCTCGTTCGCCGACATAATTGACTCTAAGATCAAAATTAGCCCACTCAGTTTGATAATTTATACCTGCATTAATTTTGTGTGTAGCAACATTTGGAATATCTTTCCAACCATCACCGGCATCACATTCATTAAAGTGATAATTAATATAAGACTTGAGGTTTCGCCCTAGTTGTAAATCAGAGCTTAGCGTTGCTCCGCGAACTTGCGTATCATCAGTGTTGCTATAAATAACCCCACTTTCTGAGCCAGGGTTGGCCACTAATGAGATAAGATTTTGTAAATCAGAGTAATAAACAGAAGCACTAAATGTCAGCGCTTGAATCCAAGCATCATTATTTTCGGCAATCCAACTGCCCTGACTAACCACTTCATAAGTACTAATTTCTTCAGGCTCTAAATTTTCATTACCGCGAAATTCATCGGTTAATTCAAAAACAGACGGCTCTCTAAATGCTTCACCATATAAAAACTTAACATTAAGCCTTTCAAAAAGTTCAACTGGCACCTTATAGATAAAACCTAAACGCGGGTTTAATGTATCGCCATAATCATCGCTATTGTCATATCTAAGCCCTAAGCTGTAATTCCAGTTGTCGGCCAATACCGAATCGTAGGTACTGTAGAGCGCTTGTTCTGATACTTTATTAACAGGTTCACGTTCAGGTAAACCAAGCTGAGGGTTATCACCTTCGGTGGCTCTATGCCAAGATGAGTCGGTAACTGGATCATGGCCCAATTGCTCAGCACCCAGTGAAACTAACTGATCCATTTTATCGCTTTGCATTAATCTCATACCAACTAATAAAGTAGAGTCTTTATCTCTTTGCCATTCTAGTTGAGGCTCAATACCAATCTGCGAATTGAAGCTGTGATAACTCTTAGTTAAATCGACAAAGCGATAGCTGTACCTAAAACCTGTGTCGGGTAATTGTCTATTTTCTCTATACCAAGCACGTGTTTTAGTTTTTAAATCACTACTGAGGCGGTAGTCGAGATCTAAATAGGCGTGTTTACCACTGTGATGGGATTTAAAATTATCTGCTGTGGCCTGATATTCATAGCTAGGTACATAACTGGCTAAGCCACTTTCTTGGTCCCACAAGTGAAAACCAAAGCTAATTTTACTGATACCCGCTAACTTGCTTTCTTCTTCTGGTGAAAAATAACTGGCATTGACCCGAATCGCCCAGTGATTTTGCTCTGTATTAAAACCTGCATCTAAGTATTGCCCAGCGTATGGATTAACCACATTTTTTTGATATTGGTTGTTTTCATCATAATTTTCTTCAAGCCAAACAGGCCAAGGGTGTGATGAAAAGTAACCCGCAGGGTCAAATCTGTCTTTTCCCATATCGCCATCACTTGAATAAGTTTTCAATGCGGCATTGAGATGGAAATCTTTATAAAGGCTTTGATGCGTCACCGTCAGGGACTGCGTACTGTTGTCTGCCAGTTTGACATCAACTTTGGTATTGGGCTCTTTGACATAGCGTTTAGTAATGAAATGAACAACACCAGAAAAAGCGTTAGCACCATAAATAGCGGAACCTGGGCCTTGAATGATTTCGATGCGTTCAAGGTCGGCAAAGATGTTTTCCTCACCCCAAAGTTGAGACCAGTTAAAAGCGATGTGATTTTGAATGATACCGTCTAGTAAAATTAATAACTTAGGATTACCAGGATCCCCGCCAATCCCCCGGGCAGAGCTATGTGTAGGGTATTCACCACCACCGTCTTGATACGTTGCAAAGTCAAAACCAGGTACATCTTCTAGTACCTGTACTAAATTAGAATAACCGCGCTGCTGAATTTGAACTTGGTTAATCACCGTTATGTTGGCTGGTGCATCAATCAGCTTTTGCTTGGTACGAGAGGGAGTAATCACTTCTAATTCGAGCAACTCACCCAACGACATGGCTTGTAAATTGTCGATAGATATATCTTCCAATTCATTGGCTTGAGCAAAGCTGGAAACGAGTAAACCGGTGAGCATCGAAAAGGAAGTGTACCGCATGGACTGATGGCTCTCTTGTTATAATTATCTAGTGAATGCGTATATTTAATTAAAGATACCATAATCCAAATAATATGGGGAATTATTGACTTCACAGTTTTCAATACTTATGTTTATAAGCTAACAAAGAAGTTAATAATAATTATGAGAAAACGATTTCCAGTTATAGCCGTGATTTCATCTTACCTGAGCTTTGGCCTAGCCGCCGAAGAGTTAGATGATTTATTTAACTATGATTTAGAAGATTTACTGGAAGTCGAAATCACTGTCGCCACTAAATCGGATTTGGCAATAAGACTCTCCCCCTCCTCTGTCAATGCATACAACCGAAAACAACTCAACCAAATGAATATACAAACATTAGCCGACTTAGCTGATGTTACACCTGGCTATTCGAGTTACAGTATCTATGGCGAAAGAGTGTTTGAAACGCGAGGGCAAAAAGCAGGCAGCTTTGAAAATAATAAACACTTAGTACTACTAGACGGTATTCCGCTTAATCACACTCGCTCAAATAAAGCGCCCACTGAGTATGAATTGCCATTAGCTACGATGTCGCAAGTAGAGATGCTGACTGGTCCTGCGTCTTCTTTATACGGCGTTGGGGCATTTTTTGGTGTCGCGAATTTGACTTCAAACTATACAGACTCAGATCAGCTCAATGCTTATATCAGTTACGAAGCAGAAGTAGATGCAGAGCAACTAACGTTAAATGGTAATTTTCACTCATACTTAGGTCATAGTTACTTAGCTTTTTCTAGCTTTAATAAAGAGGCAAGTAATGAAGAAGTAGCGCCTCATTTTTCTGAATTACAACAATACTACGATGACCAAAAAAGTGAATTCGGTTACTTCAATCACAAAGTGACATCTGGTTGGCTTAAAGACACTCGCTTTGGTTTCATTAAGCTCAATCGCAAAAGTGGTTTAGGCGAGCACTGGATGGGTGATTTTTCAGTTGCCGCTAACAGTATCGAATGGGATACCAAGATCAAGTTTATCCAAGTCCCAATTCAATTGTCCGAATCAGTCAGCTTCAACACTCAATATTTGCAAAACACTTCGACTGAAATTGGCTTTGCCGCTAATAGTACCCGTGGGGAATACCAACAGTCTCATGCTCTGCGTATTCCTTTTATTGACTATAGGGTTAATGTAAAAAGCGACCAGTTGCAATCAGAACTCAGCTGGTCAACAACTGATGAACAACAGCTTTTACTTGGCTTCAATTACGAAGAAAAAGTAGATCAAGGCGGTTATTTTAACGAAGGCTTAGATATAACCAAACCTGAAGATTGGCTGTACTCAAATCCTCGGCTAAAGTCAGATAAAGTTAAATACAAAGGGTTTTATGCGCAGTTTTATCAACAGCTCGATAACTTATGGGATGTGCATTTAACAGCGGGGATTCGTCACGATGAAGGGGAATATCACGATGATAAGTTTGAGCATACCTCTCCTCGTATTGCCTTAGTAAAATCATTTACACCGTCATTTTCTATCAAGGCCTCATATGGCTCAGCGCTTCGCTCGCCCGGCTTGAAAGAATACTTACTCAACGCTGAAAGCAACGATGTAATTGCTAAAAATGCCCTCCATCCAGACAGGGTACTGGCGCAAATCCCCTCTAGTCTAAAAGCAGAAACCTTTGATTCTTTTGAACTTTCGGCTAATTTCAATACCGATACATTAACCAGTTTTTTCTCTATTTATCACAACACCACAGAAGATGCGCTAGATGGCAATCCCATTCGCTACCTCGATCAACAAGGCACAAGACAAAGTGTTAATAGTTTTGCAAACAGTGATGGCAGAATAGAAAGTTGTGGTATTGATTTACACACCACCTGGTTTGCCTCAAGTGACTGGCAATTACATGGCGCATATAGTGAAGTCATTGAATTCAAGGGGGTCGATGAGAGAACACTCGATACGCCGAAAAGGAAAGTTTATTTGCGATTGCAACACAATTTTGAGAAAGGCAGCGCATTTATCGGTCATCAATATCGCTATTATGACGGCTATCAACAAACGGACTACAACTTAACTCAACTTGGCTTTAACTATCCCATCAACCAATACTTACAAGCACAATTGGTCGTTAACAACTTATTCGACAACACCGAATACCTGCCCTTTAACGGCATTAACACAGTTCCCGTCAGCCAAAGACAGGTGCGTTTTGCGGTGGCAATGGTGTATTAATGATGCAGATGTTTAAAGGAATAAACTTAACTCATAAATTGATAAGCCTTAGCTGGTACCTGTTATGCTTGTGTTGGCCTTTATCTGCAGCCGCGCAAAATACTGACGCAACTAAGCTCACAGTAGCCTACTTGTATCAGATGAGTAAATTTACCAAATGGCAGCAGGAAGCTTTTTCTGATGACAATGCCAAATTAGAAATTTGTTATGTTGGCCAACAAACACCAACACTCGAGGCCTTATTAAACAAACTCGCATCTCGAAAGAGCAATGGACGAGAAATAGCAACACATCACTTTGCCGACGGGCAAATAATACTGAAACAAAAACAAGCCTGCCAGCTTATCTATTTCAGTGAACAAACATGGTTAGAGCTTTCCTATGAACAACAAGCAGCAATAACTAAACAACGTTTAACAATCGGAGATAGTAAGGCATTTCTGAAACAAGGCGGCATGCTCGCTTTAATACCAGTAAAATCAAAACTCGCTATTTTTGTGAATCCAAAAGCCGTTGAACAAAGCCAAATTCAACTCGAAGCTCGATTATTGGCTCTGGCGAAAAAGGTAACGCAATAATGAATGCTTTTTTCTCTATTGGAACCTTCAATCGCAAGTTACTCATTATGGTGATGGCGACTTCCCTGCTATCACTGACTTTAGTCGCCACTGCTTTGACTATTATTAACATCAAAAACTACAAAACCAATATGCAGACATCGTTGCAAGAAAAAGCAAGATTGTTGTCATACAACTTGGTGCCTATGTTGGTTTTTGATGACAACTCAAGTGCAAGTGAAGCGATGTCAGCTTTTAGTACCAACCCGAACATATTATCGGCCCAAGTATTTCAAACCGACAGTCAAGGTAGCATCAGTCTATTCGCTGAATATCAAAGGCGAGACTACCCGTCACCGTCAACAAAAGATATAAGCAGTTACCTCAATCCGCAATTTTCTGAACGAGCGTTGATTTTGAGTCAGATCATTTCGTTTGAAGGGGAGAAAATCGGTTACCTGCACATTCACCGAGAGTTGTCCGAGTTAGACGAGTTTTTACAACAGAGCATTGCGATTTCCACCATAGTGCTAATTTTCAGCTTAATCATCGCCATGATGATGTCTGTTCGCTTCCAGTTCATCTTATTGAAACCGCTACAATATTTGATTGATGTCACGCAAAAAGTCAGAGATGAAAAAAATTATGACGTTCGCGCACGAACCGATTCTAACGATGAGTTTGCCGTTTTAGCTGAAAGCTTCAATCACATGCTACAAGAAATTGCCGAACACCATCACAAACAGCTTGCCGTTGAATCAGAAGTCAGACAATTAAACTTAGTATTAGAAGATAAAGTGCATGCTAGAACACTGGAGTTAGAAAAATCGAATGGCGAGCTAGTCAAAGCCTTAGATAGCTTGCAAGACTCTCAAAAGCAATTGGTTGAAAAAGAAACCATGGCTTCTCTTGGGCAACTGGTAGCAGGCATAGCGCATGAAGTTAACACTCCAGTGGGAATAGGTGTAACCGCAATATCCCATTTAGCCGAATTACACAAAAAGCTGGAAAAGGCTTACCTGGAAAAAACACTATCAGCCAAGGACATGAAGCAATACTTACAAACCTCGTCTGAAGCAATAGACGTGATGGATAAAAGTTTGCACAAAGCCGCAGAGTTAGTATCGAGCTTCAAACAAGTGGCAGTTGATCAGTCTTCAGATAATATCAGGCCCGTCAAACTTGATGATTACCTACAAGAAATTTTGACAACCTTAAAACCCAAGCTAAAACGGGTATCACATCAATTGAAAATCGATTGTTGTCCAGATACCGTCAATTGTAACGCTGGTGCAATTTATCAAATCATTACCAATTTGATCATGAATTCAATTCTGCATGGTTTTGACACGAACGTCAGTGGCATCATCAGTATTAAAATATACCTAATGCAAGATCATGTTCATATTGACTACTCAGACAATGGCAAAGGTTTGAGCCCAGATAATTTAGCTTCTTTGTTTGAACCTTTCTTCACGACCAAGCGCGGCGAGGGTGGAACAGGCCTAGGTACTCACATTATCTACAACTTAGTTACTCAAGCACTAAATGGTGATATTGCCGCTAAGAGTAAAATTGGCCAAGGCCTGAGCTATCAAATTCACTTCCCTGTGGTCAATCAATAACAACTCAACTCGTTCTAGCGTAAGTTTTTCTAAACTCACTTGGCGTGCAAGCTTTGTGCTGTAGAAAACGGCGATTAAAGTTAGACATATTGTTAAAACCGCAACTATCACTAATATGATTGATGGGCAGTTCGGTATTTTGCAAAAGTGCACACGCTTTACCAATTCTTAACTTAGTTAAGTGCTCACCAAATGTTTGCTCCGTTTTTTGTTTAAAAAAGCGGTGAAAATGATTGGTGCTCATATGTGTGAGGTTTGCCATATCTTCGGCTGTTACTGCCTCGTTGTAGTGTTGGTCTAGATATTTAAGTACCCGTTCAATTTTATCTTGGCTGGTATCTGAAGCTTCGGTAAAAGAATAGTTATCACTGGATAATGTCTTGGCTACATCATCTTGCTGCAGTAAATTAAGTAACTGCATTAACAAGATAAACCGCTCGATATCATTGGCTGTCGACATCTGCTCAAACAGGCTTTTGCTTTGCTTCGCAACCCTGTTACTAAATGCCAATCCCTTTTTTGATTTAATCAACATACCCTTGAGTTGCAAGCATTCTGGGGACGTTTTCATCAAACTCTCGAGTAACAAAACTGGAATTTGAGCAACATAAACTTGCTGAAGGCTTCCTTTAATACTGTCATCCGATCGCCAAGCATGTGGTAAGTTAGGCCCGAGTAATACTAAATCCAAATCATCATAATACTGGATATCATCACCGATATAACGCTGACCAAAACTATTTAATGTGAGGCAAATTTCATATTCAGGATGATAGTGCCAGTGAAAATCAAGTGACTCCACTTCATAAAGCCAATATCGCCAAGATGTATTTGCATCCGGGATTATTTTTTCACACAAAGGTTTGCTGATTGTTGGCATAAAACTTAACTTTTCAAAATTCTCATTCGGTAAAAAACGTCTATTTCACCGCCATACAAATTAACAAAAAGCCGATAGAAACCGCAAAGTTTCACCGTTATTTGGTTAGAAACATACCATCAGATGTTTCAAAAGTATCACCTAAGTGTAGTTTCTCTGGGCAAACTGTAAAAGCTAGCACAACTTGAGTATGGCAAAAATACGCTCTGGCCCGGCCGTTTTTGCATTCGTCATGCTCGGATAAAAACAATAATTCAACAGGGGACACACCATGTCTTTACCAACGTTCCAACGAACTTCGCTTAACCAAGCGGTTTCGTTAGCCATGCTAAGTATGATAGCAAGCCAAGTTTGTGCTGAAGAAAACAAAGAGCAGCAAGATACCTTAGAAGTGATCACGGTCACAGCGACCAAATCACCAACCAATTTAATGAAAACGCCCGTTGCAGTAACAGCCATGAACGAAGAATCATTGAGGCGACAAGATGTGACTGAAGTCAGGAATTTATCAGGCTTAATACCCAATATTCAGTTGGGTTTGTCAGCCAGTGATTCTGGGGTTCAAGCATCAATACGCGGTGTCACATCAACTAACTTCACTGAAATAGGTGACCCAGCAGTGGGGATTCATATTGACGGTTTATATTCACCAAGGCCTCAAGGCGCATTAGCTTTGATGTACGACCTAGAGCAAGTTGAAGCTTTGCGGGGGCCACAAGGCACCTTGTTTGGTCGAAATGCCACTGCCGGTGTCATTAATATCATCACCAATAAACCTAATTTTGATGAGAAACAAGGCAGCATTACCTTAGATAAAGGTAACTACAATAAGACGCAAGTTCGCTCAATGTTCAATATGCCAATTGCAGACAATTTTGCAGTTCGCGGTACGTTTATGATGGAAAAACGCGATGGCTATTTAAACCAAACCCAAGATTTTACTGATAGGTTTGGCAAAACAGCCTCTGTTCCTGATGGCAAGCCTGATGTCGATCAGCGTTACAATGTCAAAGTACGCCCCCAAGATTATTACACCAACGCCGATCATTGGGGAGCTAGGGGCAGTGCTCGGTGGGCTCCGAGTGACAATATAGATACGATTTTGACCTATGAAAGCTACCAAAACAATGGCGCAGGTGAAGTTAACTTACTCGATTGTGAAGATGCGAAAGGCACAAAATTTGAGTGTCAGGGCGATCACTTTTCTGCCCAAATCAATGTCCCTGGTGAAATTGATATGTCGATAGACACCATCCGCAGTATTACCAGCTGGCAAATCAACGAGCAAACCACTTTAGAATATCGACTAGCCTATGCTCAGCAAAGCCGTTACCAACAACAGGATAGCGATGCGGGCCTTCATCCTCACCCCGATGAAATCACGGTCAGCTATGACCAACAGAATCCCATTCCAGCGGGAGGAAATTGGGGAACTTGGCAAGTCGATGACCGAGGTACATGGACACTCGATTCCGATTACGATTCAGTCGTACATGAATTACAACTCAAACAAACTTTTGATAATTGGCGCTACGTGGCTGGCGCGTTCTGGATGAATGAAGAAAATACCATAGAATTTGCACAGAATAGCTTAGTAATTGCGCCCTTTGGATATCCATATGGGCAATACTATGACCAAGATAGAGAAGTAGATGCCAAAGCAATTTTTGCGCAGGCTGACATCAAACTCACAGAGCAGCTCTCGGTGACCTTAGGTTTGAGATATTCTGAGGATGAAAAAATTGATCGCGGTGGTTACACCTATGGCAACTGGGATGCTTATCAACCCTGGTATTACAATGGCGATTTTGATGTAAAAGCGCCAGGAACTGTGCCGACAACAGCCCACAATGGTTATGAATTAACACAAAATATGGGGGAGTTTGCACCATATAAAACACAAGCGTATGGCGAGCCAACAAAAAACGCTCACAAAATGGATTGGGATAAAACAACTTGGCGCTTGGGTGCACAATACGATCTCAACCCAGATGAAATGGTATTTATATCCGCTGCAACAGGTTACAAAGCAGGTGGTTACGGTGACAAATTTGATATCTGTGGTGGTAGTCAATGTGTCGGTCAACCAGAAGGACCGATCTACTCTTTTTTACCTTATGAACCCGAGACAACCACTAACTTTGAAGTGGGTTATAAGGGCGTATTAATGGATGGCAAACTCAATTTGAGCTCTACCCTATTCTTTACGCAATTTGATGATATGCAAGTAACAGGAAGCCATGTTGTCGGCCAAAAGGTATTGGATGAGAACCAAGTTTGCCCTGGCTGGAACCCCGCCTGTGACATGGTTACAGCTTGGAAAACAGAGAATATTGGTGAATCAGAAATTAAAGGGTTGGAGTTAGAGTATGACTTTATCCCTTGGCAGGACGGTCGTTTATCGGGTTACTTAGCTTGGTTGGATACGCAAGTTGTCGATTATAAAACCTACGCAGATAACTTATTTTGTGGTTATCGCGATGAGTATGGCGCAGAACCTTGCCCCGAGGTTTATCTAGGTGAAGACCCAGCGTTAAGAGGGCGCCAAATTTATGATGTAACAGGCAACCAATTGCCCTACTCGCCTGAATTCAGTTTGGCAATTGGTTATAGCCATGACATTGATTTAGGTGGAGGTTACGCACTGATCCCATGGGTTCAAGTGCGCTGGCAAGATGATATGTATTTCTCAGTAAGGAACTTAGACAATCAATACGTCAATGATAGACAAGATGCATATGTAAATGTAGATGCCACTGTAAAGCTAATGGGGCCAGATGGTGATTGGTATCTTGAAGCTTACGTCAATAATGCCACAGATGAAATTATACAAAACTGGTGGGATCACGATGGTGGCTACTCTGTAGGGTCGTATAACCCACCGCGTATGTATGGCGTAAGAGCACACTTTAACTTTTAAATAAAAGGCAATTGTTAGATATTGCCAACGAATAAAAAATGGCCATTAGTGATAGCGCTAATGGCCAATAATTAGAGGTATTTATGACTCGTTACCAAGCCTTAGATGCACTGCGTGGCTTGGCCATAGCATCTATGATATTAGTAAACTTTCCAGGAGATTGGTCAGCGGTTTACGCCCCACTACTTCACGCAAAATGGCACGGTTTTACCCCAACAGACCAAATTTTTCCGTTGTTTTTGTTCATTGTGGGCTCGGCTATGTATTTTGCTTTTAGCAAGAGTGATTTTCAATTTAGCCTAAGTGCATTTATAAAAATTACTAAACGTACACTTATTATTTTTGCTATAGGTTTAGCGCTCAATGCATTTCCATTTAATGCACCAATTGAAGAGCTAAGGGTGTTCGGTGTCCTGCAGCGTATCGCTTTGTGTTACTTCATCGCCGCAAATTTAGTGCTTCTGTTGAATAGAAAATATTTAATACTCAGTAGTTTAGCTATTTTGGTTAGCTATCCGAGCATATTTTATTTTTTTGCTCCAGAAAATAGTTACAGCTTGCAGCACAATGCCGCGTTAATGTTAGACCTTGCCATTGTTGGTCCTTCACATTTATATCAAGGCTTTGGTTTACCATTTGATCCAGAAGGGCTACTGAGTACTTTACCCGCAGTGGTCAATGTCATTGTTGGCTTTGAAGTGACGCGTCTTATGTTGCAGTACAAGGAAAAAATCCACGCAGTGCGAGAGTTATCCATGATTGGCTTTTTAGTGATCGCCATAGGCATAATTTTGGCACCCTTGATCCCAATAAACAAAGCGCTATGGACATCAAGTTATGTATTTTTGACCTCTGGGATAGCGATTGTATTG
The DNA here is from genome assembly GCF_013328345.1 of Marinifaba aquimaris. Classification (GTDB taxonomy): domain Bacteria; phylum Pseudomonadota; class Gammaproteobacteria; order Enterobacterales; family Alteromonadaceae; genus Marinifaba; species Marinifaba aquimaris. The sequence continues at coordinate 18,863 of NZ_JABULX010000035.1, read as the reverse complement.
TTGGCTTTGTTTATTTATCTTTTTGATATTAAGCAACAAGAAAAAATGGCAGAACCATTATTAGCATATGGGCTAAACCCATTGTTTATATATGTGGTAAGTTGGCTCTGGATTGGCAGCTACTCTTTTATTGAAATCACGCCAGATACCAATATGCATGCCTTTATTTATCAAACGTTTAGCCAAATAACCTCGGCTAAGTTTGCTTCGTTATTATTTGCTATATTGCATGTAAGTTTATTTTGGTGGTTTTGCAAAGTACTCTACCAACGTCGGATTGTTATAAAAATATAAAAACAGGGTGTATCAATGAAAAAAACGCTTATTAGCTTAGCGCTCTCATGCAGTCTTATGGGCTGTAATGTAGCGAATGAATCGAGTGTACAGAGTCAATCTCAGCTAACAATAAATCAGGTACAGCTTGATCAACTAGCAGAAACACTAGTGGTAAATTACACGGTATTATCCAACCAAAACGGCAACTGTAAGCCTGCAGGAAGTCAGGCGAGTAAAGCAGATGAAGCTTGTTACTTAGTCAGGGTAGAATTAACGAGTCAACAGGACATCAGTGCTAATGATTGGGCGATTTACTTTAGCCAGGTAGACCCTTTAAAAATGCCGGCAAATGATGAGTTAAAAGTAGAACATGTTAATGGTGATTTACATACAGTATCACCAGGTATCAATTATCAGGGCCTGAAAGCTGGCAAGACCACTGCAATTGAGTTTGTTGTCCGTAATTATCACATTACTGAAGCGGAATACATGCCTAACTTTTATATAGCGGCAAAGGGACTGAAAGCCAAAACAATACAATCAACTATTGCTCTAGCCGATGATGAAACAGGATTAGAATTACTGCCTTTTGCCGGTGAATTAAATAACTACGCCAAAACTTTTGGCCGAGGTAGTGAAGATAAAACAGCTCGCGCCACCAGTGGCCACTTATTTGATAAGTACCAATCGTTAACACTGGATGAGTCAGTATTAACAACAGGGTTAATTCCACAGCCGAGTTACATCAAGGTGAACAGCGCTGATAGTTTAGATATCAGCCAAGGTCTGAACTTTGTTGCTAAAGGCATCAATCTAAAACACATTGAAGCGGCGCAGCAACGTTTGGCGTCAATTGGAATCAAACAGAATCAGCAAGGCATCAATGTAGAACTTTCGCCTATTCGCGATAAACGCAAGCGCAATAAAGGCAGTTATCAATTATTTATTGAAGCCGATAAGATTCGAATCTTAGCCGCCGACAACGAAGGTGCCGCTAATGCGGTTAACTCTATCGCGGGATTGATCCAAGTGGGCAAAGCTTCATTACCTTTAGTCACTATATTAGATGAACCTAGATATGAGTTTCGCGGCATACATATCGATGTATCACGTAACTTCCACTCTAAGCAGTTTATTTTAGATTTGATGGATCAGATGGCTGCATACAAACTCAATAAACTGCATCTACATTTAGGTGATGACGAAGGTTGGCGATTAGAAATCAAGGATTTACCTGAACTGACCGATATTGGCAGTAAACGCTGTCACGACCTAACAGAGCAAACCTGCTTGATACCACAATTAGGCAGCGGCCCTGATGGTAATACTCATTTAGATGGCTACTACAGTATTGAAGACTACAAAGAGATTTTGACTGCCGCCAATGCTCGCCATATTCAAGTGATTCCATCTTTTGACATGCCTGGCCACTCTCGTGCTGTAATCAAAGCGATGGAAGCCCGCTATAACAAATTTATTGCCCAAGGCAACGAAGAAGAAGCTAAACGTTACCTATTGACTGATTTCGACGATAAAACAGAATACGAGAGTATTCAGTTTTATAACGACAACACCATCAATGTTTGCATGGACTCAGCTTATGCATTCTTAGATAAAGTTATGGATGAAATGAAAGCCGTCCATTTAGCTGCTAATCAACCTTTGACCGTATATCACATAGGTGCTGATGAAACAGCCGGTGCTTGGAAAGAATCACCTGTCTGTAAAGCACTGATGGCAGAGCAAGGTATTGAAAAAGCCGAACAACTCGGTAGTTACTTTATCGAACGTGTTTCTCAATTATTAGCAGAGAAAGATATTCAAGTTGCCGGTTGGAGTGATGGTATGGGTCATACCCGTAGTGAAAAAATGCCTCAATCTGTTCAATCTAACTCTTGGGGGGTATTACCTTGGGAAGGTCATGTGGGTGCTCATAAGCAGGCAAACTTAGGTTGGGATTTAGTGCTTTCAACACCAGATACGCTGTACTTTGATTTCCCTTATGAAGCCGATCCTAAAGAAGCCGGTTACTCATGGGCTTCTCGTCATGTCAGCACCTATAAAGTCTTCCAGTTTATGCCAGATAACCTACCTATCCACGCTGAAATGTGGGTAGGTCCAGACGGTAAACCATTTGAAATTAATGATACTGTGCAAAAAGATAAGGAAGGTAATATTACACATAGACCTTTAGCCAAAGATAAGCGATTTATTGGTATTCAAGGCCAACTATGGAGTGAAACCATCCGCAGTGATGAAAGCGCTGAATATCAGATCTTTCCTCGATTCTTAGCAATGGCAGAACGTGCATGGTACAAAGCGGACTGGGAAGTACCGTACAATTATCAAGGTGCTATCTACAATCGAGAATCAGGTGTTTTTAATAGTGAATTACAACAGAAGCAGCAGCAGGATTGGAATCGCTTTGCAAACGTGTTGTCACAAAAAGAGCTCGCTAAATTAGAAATTGCCGATATTTTTTATCGTGTACCGACTGTTGGAGCCAAGATCCATGACGGTAAATTGCATGCCAACATTGCTCTACCGGGTTTGGCGATCGAATACCGCATTAATGAACAAGCTTGGCAGACTTATACACAGCCTGTAGCGATTGCTGATAAAGCTATAGTAGAAGTCAGAGCAAATAGTCAATCTAACGGAAGAAAAGGCAGAACAATCGTAGTAGAAAATTAATGTTCAAAAAACATTCAATTAAAATTGAACCATTTTGAATTTTGATGAGTCATAAAGGAGGTAAGATGAATGGATTTAGTTTACCTCCTTTTTTCATGAAACATTTTCAGCCCAGCCGGTCAGCTGGGCTTTTTTGTTTCTGAGCAACGCTGAATTAACAAAAACCTTTAGCTTTCAATGCATCTAACACGTACAGCGCACATTGTTCGATATTCATCTCTGCAGTCTTAACGACAATTTCAGCATTTTCTGGTGCTTCATAAGGCGAGTCAATTCCAGTGAAATGTTTGATTTCACCCTGACGAGCTTTTTTGTATAAGCCTTTAGGGTCGCGTGATTCACAAATTTCAATTGGGGTATCAATAAATACTTCAACAAATTCGGCATCACCCACCAGCTCGCGTACCATTTGACGATCTGCAATAAATGGCGAAATAAAAGCGGTTAAAACAAATAAGCCTGAATCTACAAATAACTTACTGATTTCACCAATACGGCGAATGTTTTCAACTCTGTCTTCATCAGAGAAAGTAAGGTCTTTATTAATACCGTGACGAACATTATCACCATCTAATAAATACGAATGAAAACCCGCTTCAAACAATTTTGCCTCAACCGCATTAGCAACGGTTGATTTCCCCGAGCCACTTAAACCTGTGAACCAAAGTACACAAGGCTTTTGATTCTTTTGCTCTGCTCTTTGTTCACGCGTTATAGCAGTTGAATGCCAAACAATATTCTCATTACTTTCGTGAGTAGGGTTATTTTTCTCTGTCATTATTCTTGTCTCGATTCGCTTTCTTTTTAGAAAGGGAAAAAATAAGGTATTAGCAGACTACAAACTACTAAGTACATTAAACTAAAAGGCAAACCAAACTTAGTAAAGTCGGTAAATTTATAGCCCCCGGTATTAAACACAAGTAAGTTAGTTTGATAACCGTAAGGACTTAAAAAACAGGCACTTGCACCAAAGGCAACAGCCATTACAAAAGTCATTTCACTGACGCCAAAACTATGGGCAAACCCCAATGCTAGTGGAAACATCAAAGCGGCGGCAGCAGTATTAGTCACGATTTCCGTCAAAATCATAGTAACAATGATAACGCCGATCATCGCAAATAAAGCCGACTGTTGGCTAAAGTATGCATGTAATGACGTCGCTATCGTATCGGATAAGCCACTTTGCATCATGGCATCTGCTAAGGTCAAAGCAGCCGTAATGATTAGCCATAAGTCGAATGGAAATAAGCGTTTTAATTCAGCACTTTTCAGCAAACCTGCCGCCATACATGCCACAATAAAAATACAAAGGCCAGTAAACAAGGTCGTCAAACCGGCGATACTTGCTGCCAAGACGGTAGCAAAACCAGCGAGAACACAGGCATTTTGTGTAACAGTCAACGGCTGGTCAACAGATAAATCAGAGATTACAAAGAAGTGCTTACTTAGGTTTTTTCGTTTTTTGAAATCGCCACCCGCAGCGAGTAATAAACTATCACCCTCTTTGAGCTTTACTTCACCTAACTTACCAGGGACACGCAAACCATTGCGCTTTAAGCCAACAACGGCGGCATCAAACATAGCGCGAAATCCAGCTGACTTGAGTGTTTGACCAACTAAAGTAGAGCGCTCGGCGACGACAACTTCAACGAGGTTATCACTCATCAACCCCGTGTGCTCGGCAAAAATAGTTGCCCCTTCAACACGTTGTAACTCTTCGATGTGATTAACATCACCGCAAAAAACGAGTCTGTCTTTGGCTTGTAATACACGATTTGGCTGAACAGGCGTAATTGAGTTGCTCGCGCGAACCAACTCAACAAGGTAAAAACTATTTAAATTTCGAAGGCTCGACTCTTCAATTGTTTTACCAACAAGTGGCGAATTAGGGTTGATTTTAAGGTCTATAAAATAATGACTATCATCAGTTTTAGTTTCGACCAAAGGTAATTTTTGCCGGCGCAAAATCAACAAGAATGCACCACAGATAACCAGTGCGAGACCTATTGGCAAAAAGCTGAAAAAGCCCAAGGATTCATTGCCTTGGTTCATCCAGAAACTATTAACGACCATATTAGTCGATGTGCCAATCAGTGTGGTGGTTCCACCGAGAATAGCCGCATAGCTAAGCGGAATTAGTAGCCTCGAAGACGGGTGCTTGCTTTGCGCTTTTATCGGCTTGATTAAAGTAGCAACAACCGCGGTATTATTTAAAAAAGAGGAGAAAAAAGCGGCAAGTCCGGATAACTTAGCGACGGTTTTTGCTTCACTGTCGTCGATAGCTTTACTGGCAAATAACTTTAAAACACTCGTGCGCTCTAAAGCGCGAGATGCCAAAAGAAGTGCAATAAGTGTGGCTACACCAGGGCTTACCGCATTTTGCAGAGATTGTTCAGGCGTTATGATGCCAGTGATAAACAAGCTCACTAAAGTGAAGGTAAAAACGCGAGTAGCGCGCCAGCGAGAAGAAATTAAGGCGATAATTGTCACGGCAAAAATTGCCGCGACAATCCATTGAGAAAGCATATTGATTTATTTCATTAAATCTTTTAAATCAATCGCTTGCCAGTGTGGGAAGTGCTTGCGCACTAACTGGTTAAACTCGATTTCGAATTCGCTGAACTGTGCAGAAGTAGCACCTTCAAGCGCTTCTGAGATCATACCAGCACCAACAGTTACGTTAGTTAAACGGTCGATAATAATAAAGCTACCTAATAGCTTGTTCTCTTGGTAGCGATCAACTGCAACAGGTGCATTTAAAGATACATTACATAGAGCAATTTCATTAAGTGCTAATTCGTCCGTAGTTTCATGCGCTAACGTATTAACATTGATACGGTAGTCCACTGCATCAATTTGACCAGCAGTTTGTTTCGTACCTAATTTAAAGTCATACGTTTTGCCTGCTTGCATGGCTTTTTCATCCATCCAAACAATGTGTGCTTTAAGGTTATTCGTAATCTTAGGCTCGTTACCTACAGGTACAATCACGTCACCGCGGCTGATATCGATTTCATCTTCTAACGTTAATGTAATCGACATAGGTGCAAATGCTTCTTCGATTTCACCTTCAAATGTCACAATTGATTTAACTTTTGAAGTTTTACCAGATGGTAGTGCTTTGATTTCGTCACCTACCTTAACCACACCTGATGCAATTGTGCCGCAGAAACCACGGAAATCTAAGTTAGGGCGGTTAACATACTGTACAGGTAAGCGGAAATCAGAGAAGTTGCGATCAGCTACAATTTCAACTTGCTCTAAAGTTTGCATTAATGTTTCGCCTTGGTACCAAGGAGTGCTCTCACTCTTAGAAACAACGTTATCGCCATTTAAAGCAGAGATAGGTGCAAAACGAATATCATGAATGTTTAATTCAGCTGCAAACTCTAAGTATTCTTTTTTGATTTCTTCATAACGCTCTTCGCTGAAATCAACTAAATCCATCTTATTAACCGCAACAACAACGTGGCGAATACCTAATAGAGAAACGATAAAGCTGTGACGACGAGTTTGTGTTTGAACACCGTGACGCGCATCAATTAAGATAATTGCAAGATCACAAGTTGATGCACCTGTTGCCATGTTACGCGTGTATTGCTCATGACCTGGCGTATCTGCGATGATGAATTTACGCTTAGATGTTGAGAAATAACGGTATGCAACATCGATGGTGATACCTTGCTCACGCTCTGATTGTAGACCATCAACAAGTAACGCTAAATCAATTGCATCACCAGTTGTACCGCTCTTTTTACTGTCTTGAGTGATTGCTGCTAATTGATCTTCATAAATCATTTTTGAGTCGTGTAATAAACGACCAATTAATGTACTTTTACCATCATCTACGCTACCACAAGTTAAAAAGCGTAATAACTCTTTGTTTTCATGCTCTTTTAAGTAAGCATGGATATCGTTTTCAATCAGTTCCGATTGATGTGACATGTCAAATTCCTCTCTTTACGCGAACGTCTGTTCAAACGTATTTATAAATCTGTTCAGTTCTTCTTCAGGTAGTACGTTAATACCTGCTGCCGCTTTACGGCCACCGCCAGTTTCAAATTGACGACATAAATCATCTGCGCCTTCAGGACGATTCTTTGGTGAGCGAACTGAAACTAAATAACCACCTTTGGCCAGCTCAGTCAGAACTGCGTGCGCTTTATCTTTCGCAGCATTGGCCAAGTCATTACCCCACACACCTGAAATGCGACGTGCCCAAGCTTGGTTTGGTAATACAAAAATTGATCCTGTGTCAGATGCGTGTTTTAACTCAGCACTTTCAACTTGCTTTAAATCAGCTTGATAGTTGGCGATTAGCTCCACATACAGTGGCGCTTTTTGTGCAATCATCTCTAACGGATTTGGATACTCAAGCAATGCTTTGAATAAATCCGCAGGAGCGATATGTAAATCTGATAAATCAGCACCATAACCATTGTAATTAATGGCAATCCCAAGATCTTTTAATGCTTGCTTTTGTTCTGCAGTTAAACCTAACTCGTCAGCTAACGCATCGGCAGCTACGAGCATATTGTCGCCGTAAGCAGCAACAACTGCCCAATGGGCAAATTGGCCGTTCAAATGCTGATTGACAAGCAAACTAGTACAAGTACCAGCATCGGTATCAATCAAACTGGTTAAGTTATCAGCCTGTGGGATATCACCTGCAAAATGGTGATCACAGTAAAAGACAGCAGCACCTGTTGCTAGTGTCGACAGTAGCGCCTCTTTATTTTTATCCATAGAGATATCAAGGACCGTGACTTGGTCACCCGAACTTGCCTCTACTTTTGCTAATAATTTAATATCGCGTTTAACGCCAGTAATCAGCGTACTGTCTAAAGGTTGTGCTAGTCGCAACTGCAATAAAGCGCAAATTCCATCTGCATCGCCGTTGAAGACGTCGAAATAAGCCATGGTTAGAAGTAACCTTCCATTTTCTTCTTCTCCATCGAGCCAGCAGAATCGCTATCGATAACACGTCCTTGACGCTCAGATGTAGTGGCTAATAACATTTCTTGAATGATCTCAGGTAACGTTGTCGCTTCAGAGTTGACTGCGCCCGTTAATGGGTAACAACCTAAAGTACGGAAACGAACCATTTCCATAGCTGGTACTTCACCTTCTTCTAAAGGCATACGATCATCATCAACCATGATCTTCACGCCATCACGCATAACAACTGGGCGCTCTGCCGAGAAGTAAAGGTCAGGAATTTGAATGTTTTCTAGGTAGATGTACTGCCAAATATCTAATTCAGTCCAGTTTGATAATGGGAATACACGAATACTTTCGCCTTTATCAACTTTAGAATTGTATACATTCCACAACTCTGGACGTTGGTTTTTAGGGTCCCATCTGTGATTTTTATCACGGAAAGAATAAACGCGCTCTTTTGCACGTGACTTTTCTTCATCACGACGAGCACCACCGAATGCAGCATCAAAACCGTACTTGTCTAAAGCTTGTTTCAATGCTTGTGTCTTCATTATATCTGTGTGTTTAGCACTGCCGTGTGTAAACGGACCAACACCCATTTCTAAACCTTCAGGGTTTTGGTGAACTAATAAGTCGAAATCGTACTCTTTAGCCATGCGATCGCGAAACTCGATCATCTCTCTAAATTTCCAACCAGTGTCTACGTGTAGTAATGGGAATGGAATTTTAGCAGGAGCGAACGCCTTACGCGCTAAATGAAGTAAAACCGATGAATCTTTACCCACTGAATAAAGCATTACTGGATTTTCGAACTCAGCCGCAACTTCACGCATAATGTGAATTGACTCAGCTTCCAGTTGCTTTAGGTGCGTCAATCTATGATCAGACATAATAAATTTCTTATATTGATTAAGCTATAAATAAACCGATTTATATAATAATTGATTATATAAATTACAGTTAATCGAAAAGGTTATTTGATATTTCCGTTGCCTATAAAAGCAGCAACATACTATAACCTTAAGTATCCGTCATTTTACCCAAAGCGTTAACAAGAAAAAGTGAAACAGCCAAAAAGTTAAGAATTATTTGCTTTTATATGTGGCTTATATTTATATGCACCTTTTTTCTCTGAGAGCACGACTAGCTATGGCTTCACATTCAGCCCCTACCCAGCTGTTTTTACAACACGCAAAAGAGCTCATTACTGCACCTTGTTTGATTGTTGATCCAATTCACGATGAAGGTTTTAATCAAAACGATTGGCCAGACTGTGAGTTACTAAATTTTCGTGCGACAACTCAAACAGGCAACCTCAAACAACATACTTGGCCAGCCAAACCAGAGCGCGAGTTCGATTATGTCTTAATTTACTACCCTAAAGCGAAAAACAAATTAGCTTGGTTAGTCGATCAAATTGCAGCCTGCTGCCATCCCAATACCGTTATTTATTTTGTCGGTGAAAACAAAGGTGGCATCAAATCTATGGCGAAAATGAAATCGGATCAGCTCGCATTTATAAAAAAAGTGGCCTCAGGAAAGCACAGTTTGATTTTCCAAGCCATGCTCAATGAAAATTATTCAGCCAATGACGAATTAAACTTCAGTCAACACGATTTTCAAATCGGTGAAAACAACATTTCGGTATCATCACTTCCAAGTGTATTTAGCGATGGACGATTGGATGAAGGTACTCAGTTATTATTAGAAAATTTACCCAATGATATATCCGGGAATGTGCTCGATTTTGCTTCTGGTTGTGGTGTGATTGGCAGTTACTTAGGTAAACACTTCGAAATCAAGCAATTAACCTTATCTGACGTGGACTCGCTGGCCGTTGAAGCTAGTAACAAATCGTTACAAATGAACAATATTCAGGGAAAAGTGATTCTATCAGACGGTTTAACGAAAATTTCATCAAAATTCGATTGGATTTTTACCAACCCCCCCTTTCATACTGGGGTTAAAATCGACTACCATGTGGTTGAAACATTTATAAAAAGTTGTCGACATAAATTAAATACTCAAGGGAAATTGATTTTAGTCGCCAATAGCTTTTTAAAGTACAGTGAAATACTTAAAGCAGAGTTTAAAACAGTAGATGTAATAGCTCAAAACAATAAGTTTAAAGTTTACAGCTGCAGTTTGTAAAAACCACACACCCGACAGGTTGTTGGGTGAACAATACAATTTGATATAAGACAAAATACAAGGCAAAAGGTTATGGCAGGGATTTTATCTATGATTTTGGCGGGTGGCGCAGGCACTCGATTATTTCCACTAACGGAGACGCGTACTAAACCAGCAGTTCCGTTCGCAGGACAATATAGATTGATTGATTTTGTACTAAACAACTTCGTCAATTCCGATTTACTCAAAATATATGTTCTTACCCAATTCAAGTCACAATCATTAAATATCCACCTTCGCCAAGCCTGGCATTTATCAGGACTAACTGACCAATTCATTGACGCTATACCCGCACAAATGCGTATGGGTAAGCGTTGGTATGAAGGCACTGCTGATGCCATCTACCAAAATCTACGCTTAATTGAAATTCACGAGCCTGAGCTTGTATGCGTGTTCGGTTCTGACCACATTTACAAAATGAACGTGCGTCAGATGACTGATTATCACAAAAAACAAAAAGCTGATTTAACCGTTGCAGCTATTCGTGTACCGATTGAAGAAGCCCACCAGTTTGGTGTAATTGAAATTGATGAAGCAGGTAAAATGGTTGGTTTCCAAGAAAAGCCCGCTAACCCTAAATCAATTCCTGGCGACCCAAACACAGCATTAATTTCAATGGGTAACTATACGTTTGACCCAGATGTTCTTTACCGCGTACTTAAAGAAGATGCGCAAGATCCAAATTCAGATCACGACTTTGGTAAAAACATCATTCCAGGCTTAATGGCAGAAGGAAATGTATTTGTTTACGACTTCACCAATAATGAGATCCCTAACGAAAACGGTGATGCTTTCTACTGGCGTGATGTAGGTACGATTGATTCATACTGGCAAGCGAGCATGGATTTATTATCGAAAGACAGTGCATTTGATTTATATAACTCGCAATGGCCACTTCGAACTTATCATCCAACTGTACCACCAGCACAGCTTCTGGAGTCTTCACAGGGACAGCAAACGACTGTTGTAAACTCTTCAATTGCTTCAGGTTGTGTGATGCGTGGAGCTAAAGTAGAAAAATCTGTACTGGGTTTCAACGTTCAAGTTGAACCACGTTCAGAAATCACCGAAAGCGTAATCATTGGTGATGCCGTGATTGGTAAAGGCTGTGTCATAAACAAAGCCATCATTGATAAAAATGTTGAAATCGCACCTGGTACAACATTGGGTGTAGACCGTGAACTAGATGAAAAGCGCGGCTTTACTGTATCTAGAGGCGGTATTGTTACCGTTCCTAAAGGCACTAAAATCGGTTTCGACGAATAACGAATATGAACATATTATTTGTTTCTTCAGAAGTTGAAGAGCTGGCCAAAACAGGTGGCCTTGCAGATGTAGCAAAAGCTCTGCCGCTAGCCTTAACCGCTATGGGACATGACGTAAAAATCGTCATGCCCTACTACAGTAAAACAATGTCTGATATCGATACTCATATCATTCACGAAAACGTGGAGTTGAGAGTTGGTGAAGATAGTTACTATTACACTGTTCGCGAAACAGAATTAAAAGGTGTAAAAGTATTCTGTATTGAGCATGATGATTTCTTCGGGCGTGATGGCTTTTACAGCGATGGCTATGAGGCTTATCACGATAACGGTGAACGCTTTGCTTTTTTCAGTATGGCTTCACTACAAGTAGCCTTACTACAAAACTTTACCGTTGATATCATTCACTGTAATGATTGGCATACTGGCACGATTCCTCACCTACTCAACAAACATTGGCGTCATGAAGCTTGTCTTGCCAATGCAAAAACCGTATTTAATGTACACAATGGTGCTTTCCAAGGGATTTTTCACTTAGACCAAATTCCTTTCCTAGTGCATGCTGGCATAGATTACGAACACATTCACCACGGTATGGTGAACTTCGCTAAAATGGCTATTCGCTGTGCAGATAAAATTGTTGCCGTTAGCCCTAGCTATGCTCAAGAATTACAAACTGACTTAGGTTCACATCACTTAGGTGATTTATTTAGAAGCCGAAGTGCAGACCTTTCAGGTGTCCTCAATGGTTGTGATTACAGCCAATGGGATGCTGCAACGGACGAATTAATTCCAGCTCGCTATACACATGAAAATATGTCTGGCAAAGCTTTTTGTAAGGCCAACTTACAACAACAAAGTAAACTAGCAGTAAATGATAAAATTCCAATTATCGGTATGGTATGCCGCATTACCGATCAAAAAGGTTTTCATTATTTGCTACCTGTTCTTGAAAATATCTTGAGACACAACGTCCAGTTTATTTTAGTGGGCACAGGTGATCCGCATATGGTGGATCAGCTAAAAGTGCTCAGAGACAAGTATCCTGATAAATTCTACTTCTTAAATGACTTTAGCTTGCGTTTTGCTCATTTGGTTACTGCAGGTAGTGACTTTTTCATGATGCCATCTTTATTTGAGCCATGTGGCTTAAATCAGATGTATTCGCTAGCCTATGGCACATTGCCAATTGTCAGAGCAGTAGGTGGTTTAAGAGATACCATTAACGACTATGAAGCTGATAGTAGCACAGCTAATGGTTTTGTTTTTGAACATCCTGATCCGACTGATCTACTCACATGTGTGTTAAAAGCCTTGCTCTTTTATCATGAATATCCAGAGGTATTTGATGTCATTAGGAAACGAGCAATTCAAACTCGTTTTAACTGGCACGACTCTGCGGTTCAATACGAAACCGTATACAAAAATGCATTAGGTATTGAATGAAATACTTAGCAGCACTTTTGCTCTCACTTTGTTGCTCAGTAGCGTCTGCTGCTGAGCAATGCTTGCAAGACCCTCTAAGAGTTAAGCCTTGTAACCATCAAGTTTATCGCTCAATCGCAACAGATGACCCAACCTCACCACACAACAAAGTAGTTACTTGTATCTGTGTACCTGATTTTATCGATTTAATTAAACCCACCGAAAGTCAAAAACAAGCTTATCTTAAGAAATATCAACTGGAAGATATTGCAATAAAATACAAGCTTAGTAAGGCCGATTTGGTGCAGTTACTAACGGGTAAGTAACTAGTTATATTTAAGATAATCTGTAAACTGACCCAATAACACACTTTGCACATTTAGCAGACACGGTTCAAGGTATAATTTACCACTTCGCACATAATAAATAGCATTTTGCTCAAACAGCACACCCCATTTTTTTGCTTGTGTTAGATTACAAATGCAAACATGACTTTGCTCGGCGTAATCGTAACTTTGTGACATTACTAATGTCTTGAAAAAATGAACTTCAGACTCGTGAAGCACTTTAGCTAGATCATTCATCTGTTTGCGATTTTCTTCTGAGCCAACTGGCTGACCTTTCGGGTTCATTGCCGTGATCACAGCAAAATCATCAGCAGGCATGTTTTGATTCTGCTCGAATACAAAGTAAACAGATTGATATATTTGCCATAGTTTTGACATGAAGTTAGCTCTTTACTCAATGATTTAATTGATAATACTTATTAATTAGAATCAGTACTAAGGCTAATTTAAACAAGGCTTGTTAAATTCTCTATATCTACATACACTCTTGAGATGAAAAGAAATAATCAGTAGGTTTTCTTTGAGCAATATGGCATCGATTAGAAGTACATCTTCGATAAAAAGTTCGATTATTTTAATGGTAATGCTCACCGCAGCACTTTCACTTATATCTGCATTTATCATTAATGGGTGGCTTGAAATAAAGCAACAAAAAGACAACGTCAAATCGTCAGCAATTGCTTATGCTGACATCATCGCATTTAACTCTGTCAGTAGCATCCTATTCGATGACTCTAAAACTGAAACAACGCGATTACAGGCGCTTGAAACGACAGATTTCGTTGAGAACATTCATATCTATCGTGTCGATGACTTCAGTGGAGAACTGGAGTTTTTTGCCAGCTACAATAAATTGGGTACCCCACCTGTTCCAGCCAAGTTTGGAAAAATAAAAACCTTACTCAAAGCTCATTTTAGTGATAACTATTTAGAGCTCATCAGGCCGATACAATCAGAGCAAACAATTATTGGATACTTGTATATCCGAGGATCACTCGAAGAATTAAATGAAAGGGTGAATAACCAGCTTTATTTGAAAGTAGCTGTTTTAATCTGTTCACTGATTGTAGCTTTTGTATTATCGCTTAAATTTCAAGCTCATATTACTAAGCCAATAGAAGAGCTTGTTAGGCTCTTTAAACAAGTTGCAAACGAAAAAGATTATACCTTGCAAGCACCAAGGCAAAGCTTACAAGAACTTAACGTGTTGAGTACCAGCTTCAATACCATGCTGGATAGAATACGCGTAACGTTAGACAAACAAAGAGAAGCCGAACTTGAAATTCGCAAGCTCAACTCAAGTTTAGAAGACAAAGTAAACCAACGTACAACAGCATTAAAAGACTCTAATGGAGAGCTGATGTCAACGCTGGAAAAACTGCACCAGTATCAGAATCAGCTCGTTGAAACTGAAAAAATGGCTTCATTAGGAGATATGGTTGCAGGTATTGCTCACGAAGTTAACACGCCGATAGGTTTAGGTGTCACAGCCTCAACCTTGTTAATGGACAGGTTAAAAGACATCCATGAGAAAATGGATTCTAAACAACTCACTGCAGGGCAATTAAAGAAGTTTATTGGAGAAGGGGAAGAAAACCTCAATATCATCTACCGTAACTTGAATCGAGCAGCAGAATTGATCAGTAGCTTCAAACAAGTCGCAGTTGATCAGGGAAGCGAAGGCGATCGAGAATTTTCAGTCTATCAGTTAATCCAAGAAGTTTTACTTTCATTAAAGCCCAAGCTAAAACACCATCAACACCAAATTGATATTGACTGTGAACAAGAGTTGATTATTGAAAGTAAACCAGGCCCTTTAAACCAAGTGCTTATTAATTTAATCATGAATTCAATTATTCATGCATTCGATGAGGGTGAATCAGGAAAAATTCGCATTGTAGTTCGTTGCTACAACAATCAGCTCAATATGATTTATAGCGATGATGGTAAAGGCATTAATGATCAATTGCGAAAACGTATCTTTGATCCTTTCGTCACAACTAAGCGTGGTGAAGGTGGAAGTGGCCTTGGTATGCATCTAGTTTACAACCTAATAACCCAAGCTTTGAACGGCCATATCACAGTCGCAAGTGAAGAGGGAAATGGCATAGAATTTGAGATAAGTTTGCCAGTTAAAGTAATTCAGTTAAAAGAACCAACACCAATTTAACACCATTTAAAATTATGTAACAAAATAGGGGATAAATTTTCAACTAGGTAAATATGAAGTATTGAGATATAAAAGGAAATCACTATAATTTCAACGAATACCTAGATCATGGATATAGAGACTACCAAAAAGGGTCAAGATGCAAACACGTAAGATCCTCATCGTTGAAGATGAAGCTGTCACCAGAAATACTTTAATCAGTTTATTCCAAGCAGAAGGATATGATGTTTACTCTGCAGAAGACGGCGATGAAATGCACACTCTATTATCCGAACAAGAAATTCACCTTGTAGTAATGGATATTGGCTTGCCGGGTAAAAACGGTTTAATGCTTGCTCGTGAATTGAGAGAACAAAGAAACATTGGCCTAATTTTCTTAACTGGTCGTGATAACGATGTTGATCGAATTCTAGGCCTAGAGATTGGTGCAGACGATTATTTGGTTAAACCGTTTAATCCTCGTGAACTAACTATTCGTGCGCGCAACCTTATCAACCGTACGGGAGAGTTAACCTCAACCAGTAGCGCGGAAGTCAGTGAATACAAATTTAATGGTTGGTGTTTAGACTGCGACAGCCGCAGCTTAGTCAACCCAGATCAAGAAAGCACGCGTTTACCAAAAAGTGAATTCCGAGCACTTAAGTTATTATTAGATAACCCAGGTAAAATAATGACGCGCGAGCAACTCATTAAAGAGATGACGGGCCGTGAGCTTAAACCTAACGATAGAACGGTTGATGTGACTATCAGAAGGTTACGTAAGCATTTTGAAGAAGCTCCAGGCGCACCAGAGCTTATCTCGACAATACACGGCGAAGGGTACCGCTTTTCAGGACAGCTCGACTAAGCGAACTTTAAATATTATCAATTAAATAGCCACATCACGTGGCTATTTTTTTGTCTCTAGCCAACGTTTGAGATAACTGACATCATCCACTCTGGCTTTAATTAAAGCAGCAATTCTGTCGTCAAGTTGAGCCAACCAATTTTTTTTGTCTTTTTCTTGGATGGCATGAGCTACTTTTTGCATACTTGTTAAACCAACTGAAGCACAAGAACCCTTTATTTTATGTCCTATTGCAGCTACTTCTTTGTAGTTTTGCTGATTTTTAGCTTGAATTAACTCATCGAGATAATCGATAACGAGCTCTTCGAATAAAGCGAGGTTATCCATCATAATTTTAGCGCCGACTGTAGAGAGCATTTGCTCAATAAAATCCTCATCTAACAAAGGAATGGGTGAGTTGGAGCACTCATCTTCTGTCTTAACCGTATTATCTAACTCGACAAAGTCAGAAATTTTTTCACGGCCAAAAAGTTGCCCAAAAACATGAGAGATTTCGTCAACTCTTAATGGTTTAGTGATCACATCAATAATGCCAATTTCTCGATATTTGTCTTTATTACTGACTGAGTGTGCTGTCAAGGCAACCAAAGGAGGATGGTTAAGATCAATTTGCTTCACTCGTGCAGCAACGTCAAAACCTGTCATGTCAGGCAAATGTATATCAAGTAACAGTAAATCAAACTTACCTGGTTTGTATAAATCGAGTGCTTCATTACCTGTTTTAGCAACGATAATCTCATGGTCCATTTCTTCTAATGTTGCTTTAGCAACTTGAGCATTTAGAGCTACATCTTCAACCAATAAAATTTTAAGAGGCGGGATTTCAATTTTAGTTTCTGTCGTTTGCGGGGGCTCAACCAATTCAGCAGGGAGTGAAACAGAAAAGTTACTGCCCTGGCCTACTTCACTATACACTTCTATTTGACCATCCATTGCTTCAACTAGCATTTTTGAGATCGCTAAACCAATGCCTGTACCACTACTTGAACTGACTTCTTCACGATCGACTTGGTAGTACATATTGAAAATATTATCGATTTCATTTTCTGCAATACCAATTCCAGAATCAACCACTTCAAAATCTAACCAAACTTTCTCGCCTTGTTGAGCAACATCAACTAAGAACTTAACTTCGCCTTTGAGCGTAAACTTCATCGCATTTGACAATAAATTCCAAAGTACTTGTCGCAATCGAGTAGGGTCAATCTTAACCCAAAGCGTTTCAAGGATATTGTGCTCAAATACAAACCCTAGCCCTTTGTGCTTAGATTGCAGCTCAGTAACCGTTGCTAGCTCATCTATTAATTCATGTAGCTCTATAGGCTCGAGATGGACTTTTAATGCATTTCTCTCAATTTTGTCTAAATCGACAATATCATTAAAAATATTACCTAAGGTAATTGCACAAGCATGAATAATTTTAGCTTGTTTCTTTTGCTCATTACTGGCAAGTGAAGCTTGTAAAATACGGCTAATACCCACGATTCCATTAAGAGGCGTTCTAAGTTCATGACTAATAGTTGAGATAAAAGCAGTTTTATCTCTATTCATTTGCTCAAGGCGATCTTGCGCTAACTTACGCTCCATTACATCACGCCCAAAGCCCAATAGACCGATCCGTTTACCCGCTTCGTTGAAGAAAGGTACTTTTTTAAACTCGTAAAGGCGACGTGTACCGTCAGGTAATGGAAGCCAAATGTCATAAGAAATACTGGTATTACTGGCCAGGACTTCTTTATCAGATGCAATAACCTGCTCAGCCACTTCGTGGGTATAGACCTGCCATGGGGTTAAGCCTATCATTTCTTTTTCAGTCATCCCTGTCACAGCTTCAAGGGACTTATTACAGCCTGCGAAACGGCCATTATCATCGCGGTAATAGATGATATCGGGTGAGCAATCAAAGCATGAACGCAAGAGTACCTTCTGAGCATTTAGACTCATCTCGGTGCGTTTACGCTCTTCTATCTCTGATTGAAGTAAAGTGATGGCTTCTTCACGTTGGAGCTCGGCTCGTTTACGTATTTCAATTTCAAAATTAAGTTGTTTGATATTTTTCCGTAAGTTGGTCGCCGTTTGTAAATCTTGTGCTCTTAAGTTCTCAAGCTCTGATACCGCTTTTTGGATTTCATCCTGAGATGTATGCAATCTTGCAATTAATTCAAAAATAAAGAATAAAAAAGCAGGTGCAATAATCAAAGTTAATAAAATTGAAGGAAAAAACGCCTTTAGGGATAGCTCCCCATGCATTAAGTACTCAACAATGGACGTTTCTATAATGGCAATAAAAATCGCAATAGACAGAAATACAAGACTAACAGCGAAAGTGCCATAGTGATTGACCATTTCAGCAAATTTTGCTGGCCATGGTCTAGTTGTTGTTATTTTTGTATTCATTGACTTTCACTGCCTTAACAGTTTGGAAATGGATAAAAGTAAACAGATTACTCTTTAATGACAAAATACTGAATTATTAACAAGTTTGGCAAGTTTTAATTGCGATAGTAAATGTAATTAAACCTATTATTGGGAATTAATACTTCAACTTTTATTACGATCAAAAAAGGCCGCTTTCGCGACCTTTTTTAGAACTGATAGTTAAATCAATTATCGATATTATTCGATGATTGAAGCAACAACACCAGCACCTACTGTACGGCCACCTTCACGGATAGCGAAACGTAAGCCTTCGTCCATCGCGATTGGGC
>NZ_JABULX010000034.1 GCF_013328345.1 Marinifaba aquimaris | reverse complement strand
TCAAATTATGCTGTTAATATTTTCTTTGGCATTTTTAACCTCATTCGTTAGTTGAATTTTACCTCTAACAAAGTCTCCAAATAATCATGCCGTTACAGTAGTGGCAGAACGCCCTTTGAAACATTACTTGATGGAAATCGATTTGGGCTGAGAAGAATTTAGCTCAAATCTAAACTGACAGTCACCGATTGAAAAACGGGTAACTGTAAGATCAAGTCTGAGCTAGTACACTTTAATGTAAGACAGATAAATCTATTCTGCCATTACCCCTTATTTTAAATGATACAGAGTCTATGTAAGTAACCTCAAGTTTCTCTGTTTGAATGAAATTTATAACAGATTGAGCCTCATCATATTAAACAGAAGATCAATGCATAAAATCAGCCTCAATCTTTTTATATTTCCATAAATCTCGATTTTTTCTGTATGCTAGCTGCGCTTATCACGCGGCATGCAGCGGTTTATCTACTGCAATGCCTTGTTTTAGCTTAATCTTTAACCGGAGTACATAATTCAATTAAGATTCCAGAGGGGCAACGAATATAAGAGACGATTTGCCCCCAAGGTTTTGTTTCAGGCGATTTTAGCTCTGTCGCACCGTGCTGTATTGCCCGCTGATGAATCGCACTAACATCATCTGTTACAAGTGCTATTTCAATGCCAAATGGCTTATCCGATTCAGTAGCGCTTATGTACCCACCAGAGAAATTTGATAGCCCTAACTTATGAGATGCAAAGGCCAGAACTGTTTCACCAGTACCCAATTCTCCATAGTCGTTTTCTTCAGTGATAAAGCGTCGTTTCATTTCAAATGCTTTCTCAAAGAATGACAAAGCCATATCTACATCAGAAACATAATTTATTGTGTATCCAAATTTTACCACTCAATAACTTCCTTAAGATGCTGGCTGTTTGATTTACAAAGTACTCTATATTTTGATAATGGTACCAGTAACTGTATATGTCTTTAGATGTCGCCTTTTTTACCTCCACGCTCAAGTATTCTGCACAACTAAATCAGGACACTTTTCTTAAGGAACTTTGCTCATATTCTACTGGCGATAGATCACCGTTAGCAATATGAAGCCGTTATAAGTTGTAGTAACACATACACGCTGTCACATCATTTCCCATGTGCGCACGAGTCGACTGTGGTACTTTCAACAACCAATAATGTTTTAAGCTGCCGAAGAATCTTTCTACAACAGCATTATCCCAACATGCACCGACATCACCCATACTCTCTCTTAAGCCATAGTTTGCTAACAGCTTACGATATGTTTGCTGGTATACTGTGACCCTCTATCAAAGTGAAACACTAAGCCTTTAGGCGGTTGACGTAAGTTATAAGCTTCTATCATTGCCTTGCTCACTAAATCAGTCGTCATTCGTTTATCAATTTACCAGCCAACAATACGACGAGAATATAAGTCCATTACAATAGCTAAGTACATCCAGCCCTCGCCAGTTCTCAAGTACGACACATCACCAGCCCATACCTGATTGGTCGTAATTGGGTTGAAGTTCTGATTCAGCAGATTGTCAGCAACAACATCACTGTGTTTACGTTTGGTTGTTACCTTGCATGCCACTCGTTGTGTTACTACTAGACCATGTGTTGTCGTTAATTTCTGAACGCCATAATAACTGACGTTGAAGCCCTCGCTACGTAACTTTTTTTCTAATCTCTCGATAGCCCAAGCTATTTCGGCTTTTCTCGAAGGAAGTGCTTTGCATTTCGAAACAAGCTCAGTTGATCTACAGTAATGACCTTTGCTGGCTGTTTAAGCCATGCGTAATAAGCACTACGGCTTACTTTCATCGCTTTGCACAGCTTACTACTGGGAACACTAAAGATAACTGCTTAATCGTTTCAAACGTTACTTGGTGACCTTTAGCAGGAGCGCTGGCCTTTTTAAGATTTCTTTCTCCATCCTTAGCGCTTTATTTTCCTTGCGTAGTCTTAAGAGCTCTGTTCTTTCATCTGCATTTAAACTGGCACCAGATCGCTCAGCTTGCCAGTTATAAAGTAATTTATCGGTAATACCTAATGACGATGCTGCCTTGGGCACGCTGTAATCTTGCTCTATTACTAGTGCCACAGCTTTCTTGTTTAAATTCTGCTGTGTAAATTCAGTTTGTTCGTTTTGTCATTTAACTGCTCAATAATTGGATTATATTGCATTATTAAAGTGTCCTGTTTGATTAAAGCAAATCAGTTACTATTAGCAGAGTTAACCAGACACCTGAGAGATCGAATACAATCTTTTGCTCAACGTCCCAATGCACTTTTGTCTAGTCTTTTTGTCACCGTTGTATCTACAAATGCTTAATTAGAGGCAGTGATGACGCTTTGTTTTTTCGCAGAGCGTAAAAACTACAGGTTGAAATATTATGCTGCAGACAAAGTGCTGAAATAGTTAAACCGCTTTTCTGTTGCTCTACCAATATCTCCTGCCATTGGTCTTGGCTTCGAAATGTTTTAATTGCTCTCTCCAATTTGAGAGTTGGAGTTAGCTTCCTGAGATTTTACAACCTATTGAACGTGGTGTTTACTGAACACTTACGGAAAATGGCACATATTATATACTTTTGGAAAATGATTGTGACCTCAAGTTCTATGCGTAGGCTGGTCTAATGTGGGTAGAGCCAAAAGTTTAAAATTAGCTATTTACGCCATAGTCCGTTGTCTTATACGGCTTACACAAAAAGATCTATCTTTTTATTTAAATCAACACCATCTAAGTTTTTAAACTTGTTTAGGACGTTTTCTAGAAACTCAGTATTTTCACCAATGCTTTTCTTAAACTCTATTGATGTTTCAACTTGCCCAATTAAATCCACCCTAATTTTACCTATTTTTTCTGTATCATAGTCATATTGCTTAAGCATGTTGGGTGATATAAAAGGAACTACATCAAGAAGCGCGGTTTCGCCTGATTTGATCAAAGTATTAACTTCATCAATAGATATATTTCTCATGTCGATTTTTTTAGCTTTAGAGTCATTCTGACTAGTATTATTTTCTATTTTTGATTGAAGCGGAACTTTATGATCACTAGATAAATTAATCGCAGAAAAGTTTTGCCCTAAAGATGAGATATTCATAAACTTACCCATGGAGTAAAATATATAACGTACTACAGTAACAAGTACATAATGCAAGAAGTACACCAAGGTTAACTCAGACATATAACACCCCAATCACAGAGACAAAAATTTGTTGGTTAAAATTGGCGATGTAAGAGCAAAACCAACTTTTTTTGATCTTCACCCGATAAAGCTGGCACAGATTTCGCCTCATAAATAGTTTTAATTCAACAAGGATTTGATATGAAAGTGAGTAATGTAAACTCAATTGAAACTAAATATGACAATCAGCAAGTTGCTAAATTTCAGAACACATCAGATATAATCTCAACACTACCAACCCGAAAAGATCAAATTAGTATAAGTTTGGCCGGCAAAAGTGCGGAAGGAAAGTGGCAAGTTATTGCCGGAGAATATAATGTAAAGAATATATCTACCAATGAACGTGCTTCTATGACTCAAAAGCTAAGGCAAAGTAACTTAATATCAGCAGAGCAACACCTTAGACTAATGGCTCCACTAAATATCAAAGATAATTTATCTACCAGAGTAGATTATTTGACAATGATAAGAGAAAGTCGTGAAGTTGCGGAAGGTGTTCCAGCTGCAATAAAATCATTAAAAATACTGGAGCATTTGAATGACCTGTCAGAAAATAAGGCAACAAAAGGAAGAAATAATCAACGCTAATCTATGTTTTCGGTTAATTTTAGTATTTGAGCATCAGCTCGTGTCTGATCGTACATTTTCAATGAATAGGTTTAGACTTCATCTGACAGCTATGAGCGATTACCTGACATTGGTTTAGTTATTTGCAGCGGTTTGCTTCGGACATATTTTCGCTGTTCAGTTTTTTGGCTTACCACTTCAGGTGTCTGCCAACAGAGGCAATAGACTAATTAGTTGTAAAATAATCGTCCTAGAAAGGTACTAGAATTTAAAACACCAAGACAAGTAATTGAAAGTAGTGTTGCGTTGACAAGTTGAATCTACAGCCGCCTTTTTTAGTATTTCTAGCTCCTCGGCTTGTTCGGCTAATTGGCGTTTTAACTTCGCATTTTCTGTGGCTAAAGAGCTTTCTCGTTCAGATGTGGGTGTTTTCTTTTGTGCCTAACTTTTCCATGCGTAAAGTTGAGATTCATAAATGCCAAGTTCACGTCCAGCCTGTGCTACTCCAACTGTGATTGCTAGCTTTAAGGCTTCTTCTTTGAATTCTGCTGAATAGGTTTTTCTGGTTTTCTTTGGGGATGTAATTATTCACCTCTGTGAATTAGTTTACTCACTTAATCAGGTGTCCAAAACTATTGGATCAGAGCAAATTGATTCACAGTATTTTTAGACAAAATCCTCGCCGAATTGGGTATTGTCTAAATAGTGTTATTTTTCTGTCTCTAATTGTGTTAATCACTCAAGAAGCCTATGCCCAAATCATACCATTAAACATAGTGAAACTTCACCGTCCTGATAATCAATTTTGCAAATTTATAACCATCAGTTAAATTAATGATTCTCAGCTTGACGACAACGAATCTAAAAAACGGAGAAGACTAAGGCGGTTTTCCCCTATAGTTAGTAATTTTCTATCTTGTCCAAGTCGCTTTTTAGCGTCCAATTCAGATTCAAAAGTTGATATAATATCAACAGGTTTATTCATATCTGTCGTAAACATGCCTTGTATACTTGGGTTATGGTCCCTTGGAGTATTCATCATGAGCCATTCTTGATCTGTCATCAGGTCAGCCTCCCTCAACTCACTACTCATTTCTCCAAGACCATTAAAAGACATATGTTTAATATCATATCTACTCATTATCTGCCTGGCATCCTCCATTTTATTCTTTGCCATCGGGCTAAGAGTAAATAAGTCTTCTGATGCCTGAGATTTATTGACAGTTAATGGTTCAGCATGAACGGGCTTATTCTGCTGTAATATACTGATTTTTTCATAATAATTTACTGATGAGATTTGCATTTTGAACTCCTAATATTTTATAAAATCATCAAGTGACATAATGTATAGTCGGATCAGAGTTTTCAACAGTGCCCTTTAGAAGCTATTTAACAAGAGCAACAAAAAATAGCAGGTTTTTAATTTATATTTGCACAGACTCAGTCACCCGTGGCAGTTAATTTCTTGCAAGAAATGCACCAAGAACGACAATTAATAGCTTAAATTCTCAGTGTTCAGCATATTTGTTTTGGACAACTAAATACGACCACTTTTATTAATGAATTTCATTCATACTTTGCCAGTGATAAGTATCCACTCACTCTGTAGAACTTTTTGAGTTGTAATAGCGCATATGAACTACCAGGTCATTTGAAAGCGGTCATATGGCTCTTTTGCTTGTAAGTTCCAAAATTGATTAGTGCTGACCTCTCACCTGAATTAGTATCACTGTTTCAATGAGATAGTTCATATTAAGCAGCCCGTGTAGCAAACTCAACAGGCAACAAATAATTTAAAGAGCTATGTGGTCGAATATGATTGTAATGTACAGGCCATTTATCGATTTCATGCCTCGCTTCTTTCATAGTTCGGTACCAGTGTTGGTTTAAATATTCGTTTCTGAATTTCCCGTTTAAGCTTTCCAAAAAGGCATTCTGAGTGGGCTTTCCGGGCTGAATGAAACTTAGCTTCACAGCACTTTCCTTCGACCAGAAGAACATGGCTTTATTAGTAAACTCTATACCATTATCACAGACAATTGAGTGAGGCTGTTTTCGTGTTTCAATTAGTTGAGACAGAAAGCGAGGGACTTGCCTACCGCTAATTGATAACGATACGAGCTGACCAAGCATTTCTCGTGAATAGTCATCGACCACATTAAGTGTTCTAACACGCCTACCATTGGATAGTTGGTCTGATACAAAGTTCATAGACCAACGTTGATTTGGCTTTGATTGTACTTCTATTGGTAACCTAGGTCGCTGCATCTTTTTACGCTTATTTTTGCGAACCTGAAGCCCTTCTTCAGTGTAAATCCGATAGGTTTGCTTATTGTTTTTCACTAAGCCTTCCGATTTAAGAAGCCCATTTGGAATTAAATAACCGTATCGTGGATATTCGATTGCTAATGCTTTTAATCGCTTTCTCAGGACTTTATCAGCCTTCTTTATAGGTAAATAGCGAAACGCTGTTCGACTGATATCAGACAGCTTACAAGCTTCACGTTCACTGATATTGAATAGTTCAATCAAGTGATTCGCTACTCGCTTTGTATCAGAAGGCTTTACCTCTTTTTTGATAGCACATCCATCATCCCTTCAACTTCCAGCATCTTTTCAGCCAACAATCGTTTGAGCTTAACATTTTATGATTCCAGCTCTTTAAGTCGCTTGGCTTCGTTGACTTCCAAACCTGCGTATTTGCTTCGCCAGTTGTAAAATGTGCCTGAAGATATTCCCATATCTTGGCAAATATCATTGACCTTATTACCCGGTTCATGCTGCTTGATAGCAGTAGGAATGATTTTTTCTTCTGTGTAACGTTTTTTCATTTTGAGATCTCCAGTGAATCAACCTTATTGGAAATCTCATCAAAGTCATAGTGTTAAACTTGGGGGAAAGGTCAATTTGTAAAGCAATTGTTAGCGTTTATGAATGAGGTGGATTATTGACTAATCCATTCTATAAATAGCACCGTAAAGCATTAAGGATTCCAATTAACAGTAAAACAAGATGACATCAGACGAATCAAGAATCATTGAAATGGCATGGGAAGATAGAACACCATTTGAAGCAATAGCTCTTGAATATGGTTTATCAGAAAGTGACGTTATTAAATTGATGCGTAACTCGCTCAAAGCCAGTAGTTTTAAATTGTGGCGAAAACGCGTATCGGGCAGGCAAAGTAAACATTTAAAACTACGTAACCCTGCAATCAGTCGTGGCTACTGCCCAACGCAATACAAACAAAGGTAATGCTATCTGGTTTGACTCAGGTGTTTTTTGCTAGGCTGAACGTTTAGTGCCTTAATCGATAAGAATATTAAATACATGCCTAAAATAATATCGACCATGGCGCAAAAGTCAGGCCACCAGTTTGGCGTGCCATAATTGATAAAAAACTTATTATGGAACAAGTCATATAGCCCATGTAAAAAATACCCAAAAGCAAGCCATGCAAACTTTGCATTATCAGGTAATTTAATACTGCACAGGGCAATAATAAAAAAGCCAACTGCAAATAAGCTCTCGTAAGCTAACGCTTCAAAGTCGACGGCAACAATAGCAAATGCAAAATAGTAAAATGGAAAAGTCAGCAACAATAGCGAGTATGTATAACGATGGCTTTCAGCTTTACTCACCTTGAGGTAAATGATAATAGCAAAGGCAACGATAATGCCGATGGCAGAGGCGTGAATATTCATATGACTGAATCACTTCCTTGAGTTTGTTAATGCTTCCGTGGCAAAAATTAGCACAAGCGGCTCAAGGCCGCTTGTATCCTAAAGAAACAGGTTAACTCGCTTGATAGCTCACATACAAGCTATTTCCAGACAATGAGAAAACCGGTTTATTTGAGTTTATATCATTAGCAGAGAATCTGCTTACATTAAACGATGATAAATTAGGGGCGCTTAACACTTTGTATTGCGTTCCCGTTTCAAACGTACCATCTTTGGCTTCTATAAAGTAAAAGTGTAACTGGCTGCCATTTGCTAACTCAAAGCTATCGGCTATAGCTAGGTCGGTAACCTTTTGCCCCAAAGCTATATCAAGACAACAATTATTCGCCTGTAATGTGCCTAACTGTGTGGTGCCATTATGGTAACTCAAACTTAACTGAGTATAGTTTCCAAGCGATAATGTGGCATTTTGAGCGTCGCTGCTATCGTAAAAAGCCACTTCTCCCCCTCCGGTCTCATCACTGGCAGCATAGGCCGTGATCATTGCAGAGCCTGCAGTTGAATCATCAGCAAAAATGACCTTACCACCATAGCCACCACTGACCCCAGCTAAAAGCTGAATATTACTCTGGCCAGCCGATGCCCCCATTTTAAACGCGGTATAACCTCCATAGGCACCTTGTTGGTTACTGCCGTGATTATAAATATGCGCGTTGCCTGCTGTTGGAGGCGTTTCTGAGCCTGTAGGCTGACCATAAATTGTAAACTCAGTGTAGCCAGCTGTGCCACCTGCTACCTCAGCAGAAAAGTTATAAAAAGTTGCAGAGCCAGCTGTTGGTGTGTAACTACTGCCCGCATTTAAAGAAAAGATAGTATGTCCCGCGGTAGATGGACTTTGCGCAATAACTTTGGAACCATAATTATAAAAAGTGCCATGTTCTGCTGTGGGGCTGCCATTTTTTGAGCTAAATTCACAGTGGCCGCCACCGCATTTATCTCCACTCACTGCGCCATAATTATAAAATTTACCATGCCCTGCTGAAGCACCAACACCAGAAACTTGTGGCGGATTGTTATTAAAGCTGGTTACACCACCATAACCGGTATTCACACTTGATGCATAATTGTGAAAAGTACCAAAACCACCTGATGCTTGGCTATCAAAAGCGACATCGCCGCCAAATGCAGTTGGATGTGTTGCTCCCTTATTGTAAAAGCAAGCATTGGCTGCAGTGGCGGTTTGATAGAACTGTGTATTGCCACCATCACCGCTGTCTACCGTTCCACCCTGATTAGTGAAAGTTGCATTTTCAGCACTCGACTCATCATGAAAGACAGCATTGCCAAAGGTATCGCCATCTGTACCTAATGTACCGTAAACAGTAAAAGAAGCCGTGCCCGCTTTAGCATTATCACCAAAGCTAACTTCCGCGCCTACGGTATAACCTGATTGTGGTTTTTTAGCACCCGTATAAATATAAAATTGTGCTGCACCTGCATTAGATTCATCAATGAATCGAATTACCCCACCACCTGCGTCTTCGAAGTTAACGGGGCCTGCGTGATAACGAATATTCTGACCACCCGCAACGGCTTTATTCTTAAAAAGTAGTTGCGGGTTATTCATGCCATGACTCAAAGCCATGACACAGAAATTTTGAGTGTACTGAGAGTGATTAAAAACCCCCTCTCCTTTAACCGTTAATGAAGGGTTATCTGAGGTAGTAAAATAAAAATTATATGCACAAGCATCTTCATCAAAGTTAATACTATCTATGATCGCGGCCTTATTTGGATCAAAACTGACCGTATTGATGTTTGTCTCAGAAAACCTAGCTATATCCCATGGAACCTCATTGGTACTCCAATTTTCATCATTGTTCCACCAAGTATCTACAGCTGTTTCACGCCATGTTGCATTACTCATTCCATATCACCTTATTGATTATTAAAGGGCCCTATCGCTGGGCAAGCCTTTCTCAGTATAGACAAGGTTCAGGTAATGCAAATAGAAAACAATGCAAAAATAAAAAATAGAAAAACAAATAAAATCAATGATTTAGAATAACACCTAAAAATAGGGGTACGTCATTACACATCCCCTATTTCAATATTGAAAATTAATTTAAGCGAGTAAAGTTAAACCGTTTTAAAAAATGATACGGCAGCTTGTAACCTCTCAGCTTGAGACTTTAACCCTTGTGATGTCACCAATAACGACTGGCTCGAACTATTGTTGTCTTTGGTAAATGCATTGAGCCTATCCATGGATAAGTTAATTTGATTTACATCGCGAGATTGCGACTGTGAAGCAATGGATATTGATTGCACCAGCTGTGCAGTTTCGTTAATTGAAGGGACGATACGCTCTAGCAACTCACCTGCTCTTTGCGCCAACTTCAGACTAGTACTGGCAGTCGAGCCTATCTCTTGAGCGGCAAGTTGGCTGCGCTCTGCGAGTTTTCTAACTTCTGCAGCAACCACGGTAAAACCTTTACCGTACTCACCTGCGCGAGAAGCTTCTATTGTTGCATTCAAAGCTAATAAATTGGTTTGATAAGCAATATCATCAATCACCTTAATTTTATCAGCGATCACATTCATCGCTTGCAGTGTTTGTTTTACTGCTTTGCCACCTTCAAGCGCTTCAACTGCTGCATCATTGGCAATTTCGCCAGTTTTAATGGAATTATTGGTCGTATCGTTAAGTGAATTCGTCATCGATGTGACCGATTGTGTATTGGTCGATACATTGGTCGCTTGCTCATTAGCTGAGCGGCTAATCGACTGTGAAGTTTGATTTAATGAATGGGCTGCATGTGTCAGATCATCAGAGTTTTCCCTCACTTCCTGAATGATATTCGATAGGTTATCAACTAAATTGTTTATCGCATCTAATAACTGGCCAGTTTCATCTTTAGATGTGCGTTCGATTTTGGTGGTTAAATCGCCCTCAGCCAACTTGTTAGCAACAATGACAGCCTTGTGAATAGGAATGGTGATTGAACGAGAAAGTAAATAAGCCAAAAAGCCAGCCAAAATAAAAGCAGACAAGCTGACGAGTGTCACCATCCATCTCGAGTATCTTTTTTCTTCCAGTAAAGCTGGCCCAAATTTATCTTCCATCGCTTTGATGGATAACTTAAGATCCTCGGCAACCATTGCAACTTGCCGACCTGTTTTATCGAGATGTTCAGTTTTAAGCGTGTTACGGGTATTAATAGCATCGACCACTTTATAAAAACTATTAATGTAATCACTTTTATATTGCTTAATATCAATTAATAATCGTCTGCGAGTGGGGTTTTGTAGGTCTAGGTCGAGGTTATTCAGGTTGCGCTCAAATTCTGCGTACTCTTTTTTTACCCTTTGCTCATCTGCCACAGCATTTGTATCGAGAAACTTAATCACATAAAGCCTAGCTAACAATAAATTTCGCATCGCTAATGACGCGTTATAAGCCGCTTCCATATCGCCATCATTGCGCGCACTGACTAAAATATCAGATAGTTTTCGCTCCATTGTTGGACCAATTACATTGAGTGTGCCATTGACTAATTGATGACGTTGCGCAATTTTACCCTCAATCATCTCAAACGTTTCTAAGTAGTATATAGTAGTCTTTCTATCTCATTGAAGGTTTTGATTTCTTCTTGGCTAATGGCTTCTTTTTTAGCACTTTCTAATAAATCTAATAACGCGTTGAAACGCTGTTTTTGAATATTTAATGCTTCATTGATGTAATCAAGTGCTGCAATTCTGACACTGAGTAAATTGGCTTGGATAAGTCCTGCATAGTTGGTGTTGCGAGCGAGAGACCGATAATCAGAAAAGTTATGCGTGGCTTTGTTCAGTGCAATAATGCTGAACATAGCAATTAATGCCAAAAGAACGAGTATCGTACCAAAACCCAACTACAAGCGAGTCGATATTTTTATGTTGCTTAACATGTTCTGCCCCAAGCATGTTAAGTGATACTACATTTAATTCTTAGACCGACTTTATTAACGAAGCAGTCACTTAACTTAATTCACACATCTGTAATCACTTAAATATAGTCGAGCTCAATCAGCCTGCTTATTCTTTAACTGATAACTGCTTAAAAATAACAACAAATTTGTTCTACTAACAAACCACTCAATTATTTTTGTCATATTTCTGCAATATAGTAGAGATTGCCAATTCTCTGCCTATAATAAAATTGATTATCAATATCAATAATATAGGTCTCATTTGTGAATAGCTTAACTTTTCGCCAACTACTTATTATGGTTGGTTTTTTAGTTTCTCTAGCCATGGTTGGCATTTTCTTCCTAACCGAATTCAATCAAGCTAAACAGCAAAAATATCAAACATTAGTACAAGAACTTCAGATCTTAAAAGCCGATATGCTAATGCTAAGGCGGCATGAAAAAGATTTTTTAGCGCGTTTAACAATGAAATACAAAAAACGCCATGAAGATTTGCGACCTCAAATAAATAAAGACGTCTCAAAGATCACAGCGCTATCAGATGAATTGGCCGAAGATTGGTCTGCAAAAACGGTTAACGAAAAACTTGCTCAATATTTTGGTTACTTTGACCAAATGGTTCAAAGCTATGTCGTAATGGGTTTAAACAAAGACTTAGGACTTCGCGCAGAGCTTAGACTAGCAATAAAAGAAGTCGAAGCACTGATTAAGACCGAGAACAACCCTAAATTATTGATAGATGTTTTAACCTTGCGCCGTTTAGAAAAAGATTTCTTGATTCGTCATGAGATGAAGTACATAGAAGATCATCAACTGCAGCTTGAGCGCACATTAGATGACTTAGCATCTGCTAATTTAAAAGCCACCGACGCGATTAAAAATGGCTTAATCAATTATCAAATCAAATTGCAAGCCTTAGTCAGTGCTAAACAAGCTATAGGCTTGAATAGTGATAAGGGTTTTCGCGGTTCGATGCGCGCATCTGTTCATGAGCTTGAAATCATATTAAGAGACGAAATCGCACACTTAATTGTATCAAGTCAAAAAAGTGCTGATGAACAAAACAAAACCACTAAGATCATTTTCATTGGCTTAGTTTCGCTGATTTTGGCCTTGCTTATTTTAGTGATACGTCAAACCTATTCACGCTCTAAAAAAGCAGTTAATTTCGTAGAAATGCTGCAAAAAAGAGTACAAAACAATCAAATTAAAGGTATTCAAGATTTATCATTTACAGGTAAAGATGAATTTGCACAAATTAGTCAAAGTACCTTACAACTAGGCTGTGAAATCGAAACCCTCTATACCAAGATTGCCGATGAGCACGCAAAATCTGAGCGTATCAAACAAGCACTCGATGCGGCCAATACCCCCGTCATGGTGGCCGATGCCGATTTAAATATCATTTATGCTAATCATTCAATCAGCCAATTAATGGCTGAATTAACCCCAGCCATTAAACAAACATTAAGTCATTTTGATTCAAGCCAATTAATTGGTATGCCTGTTGTTGAATTTGCTGCAGATAAAAATAATGAGACTCAAGCGTTAATAGCACTTAAAACAAACCGCTCGACTGAAGTGATGTTTGCAGAGCACACCATTGCCATTAACACGACCCCTATTTTTGATGAACAAAATGAGCGTTTAGGCTTGGTATTTGAATGGCTAGATAGAACAGAGGCGCTAGCCCAACTTGCTAGAGAAAAACAAAAGCAGCAACAAGAGCGCATTATTGCCAATGAAAACGCACGTATCAGACAATCGCTTGATGTGGCTAATACGTCGGTCATGGTTGCAGATGATCGTAATAATATAATTTATTTCAACGATTCGATGAATGCATTAGTGCAACGATTATCATCATCTATTAATCAATTAATCCCCAATTTTAATGCTGCAGAACTCAATCAATATCAACTTGAACAATTTAGCCAAGATGCGAACCTACAACGCCAGTTGCTCAATAGCCTCACCTCTATTCATAACGAACAGCTGTTAATTAATGGCAATACTATTGAAGTAACCATTGCGCCAATATTCAATGATCAACAAGAAAAAATTGGTTATGTCGTTGAATGGCAAGATTTAACTGAAACATTGGCGCAACAGGCAAAAGAGCGTGCCCTAGCCAACGAAAATGCGCGTATTCGTCAGTCGCTTGATGTGGCTAATACACCCGTTATGGTGGCCGATAATGAACAAAATATCATTTATCTCAATCACTCAATTCAAAACTTAATGAATGAGCTGTCCGACCAGTTAGCACAAGTGCTACCGCAATTTAATGCCGACCAATTACTGGGTTCACCGCTTCAGCATTTATATCAAACACCAGAGACTGAAATATCGCGTATTGAGCAGTTAAAGCAAGTTGAACAAAACCGTTACCGTATTAACGAACTGACCTTAGATATTACAGCAACACCTATATTTTCAGAGCAAACGGAGCGCTTAGGCACGGTTATCGAGTGGGATAACATTACAGAAGCCCTGGCAAAACAAATTGAAGAGCGCCGCGTTGCCGATGAAAATGCCCGCATCAAAGCCGCGCTCGATTATGTATCGACCAACGCGATGGTAGCCGATGCCAATCGTAAAATAGTGTATTGCAATCAGTCGATGCAAAACATGTTTATGCGCAATGAAGATAAGTTAAAAGCCGCTTTACCGGATTTTGATGCCAGTCATTTAGTAGGTAAAAACATGGATCAATTCCATCAAGACCCCGCTCACCAAGCCAAAATGCTTGCTGACTTAACAGCTACTTATCAAACTGAAATTGCCGTTAACGGTTTAACATTTGCGCTAACGGCCAACCCTGTCTTTGACAGCCAAGGACAGCGTTTAGGTTCGGTTGTTGAATGGCTCGACCGTACTGAAGAAGTAGCGATTGAAAAAGAAATTGATCATTTAGTTGATGCAGCATCAAATGGCGATTTAACGGAGCGCATCGACTTAACCAACAAGCGTGATTTCTTCTTAACTTTAGCAACGGGCCTTAATCATTTAGTTGAAAGTGCACAAGGTATCATCGAGGAAACAGGCAATGCCTTATCAAAAATGAGCCAAGGTGATTTAACCTATCGCATTAATCAAGATTTTTCCGGCGCATTCGAGCAATTGAAAAATGATGCCAATACGACCAGCACCAAACTGACTGAAATCATCAACGGTATTTTAACTTCATGTAGCACGGTCAGTACGGGCGCGAATGAAATCGCACAAGGCAATCTGAATTTAAGCCAGCGTACAGAAGAGCAAGCAGCCAGTTTAGAAGAAACCGCCGCGAGTATGGATGAAATGACATCAA
Organism: Marinifaba aquimaris; assembly: GCF_013328345.1. Lineage (GTDB taxonomy): Bacteria > Pseudomonadota > Gammaproteobacteria > Enterobacterales > Alteromonadaceae > Marinifaba > Marinifaba aquimaris. Next base: position 28,500 of record NZ_JABULX010000034.1, on the reverse strand, counting down.
GCGTTAAAACCAATGCTGACAATGCTGATAAGGCAAATCAGTTGGCAAAAGATGCATCGACCTTAGCCAGTGATGGCGGCCAAGTGGTAAAAAATGCCATCAACGCCATGAGTGAAATCAACCAAGCCAGTAATGAAATTGTCGATATCATCAGTACCATAGATGAAATCGCTTTTCAGACTAACCTACTCGCACTAAATGCAGCTGTAGAAGCGGCTCGTGCGGGTGAGCAAGGTAAAGGCTTTGCCGTTGTTGCAGGTGAAGTCAGAAACTTAGCCCAACGTTCGGCTGATTCAGCTAAACAAATCAAAACCCTGATCCAAAATAGTGTCGAAAAAGTGGATCTTGGCACTAAGATGGTTAATGAATCAGGTGATAGACTCAATCAAATTATCGACTCGGTGGCTAAAGTAAACAGTATTATCGAAGCCATTAGTTTGTCAGCTGATGAGCAAAGCAAAGGGATTAGTCAGGTTAACCAAGCGATTAATCAAATGGATCAAATGACGCAGCAAAATGCGGCATTAGTAGAAGAAGCAACGGCAGCGAGCTCTGCTATGGCTGAACAAGCACGGCAAATGCAAGTGATGATGGATTTTTTCACTACAGATCAATCTAATCGCCAGCACTTATTGCCATCCTCCTACTAACCTCAGTATTACCTTTCACTTAATGACAAGCGGCTGCTTATAGATTTAAAGCAGCCGCTTTTTTATCTCTACCCTGCACTGATAATCGTTCAATGACCCCTCACTTAAGATAAGCAGCCCGTTCAAAATCAAGCACAATTGATATGCTGTAATTGCAAAACAAGCAATAAAAAAGGGGAGGAAATGAAAAATATACTCATAGGTTTATGTGCATTAACGTTACTGAGTTTCAACTCATTAGCTCATACATTCAATGGCAACTGGTACTTTGTCAAAGGCGAGTACATAAAACCAGATGGAGAAAACTGTTTGCAAATAACCAGTCTTTAGTGGCTGTAAAATCAGTAAAAGATGATATTTTTTCACTGACCAATACTGAAAATGGCGTATTTCTTGGCTATTTAGCCGGTAACTTTGAAGTAGACGGTCAATACTACACAGAAGCCATCAAAGAAGGCACGCGCAGCGAGCATCACGGCAAACGTTATAAGTTTAAGGGCTGGATTGAGACTAAAAAAGAAAATGGAGTAAACGTTGAATACTGGTATCACGAAGGTGAAGTAAACGGCACAAAAGAGTTTGAAATTTGGCGCCGCATTCAGTAGGCAAAACTTTAATTCAAACTCACTGCGTTTAAGCTTTAACAAGGTTTAAACGCAATTTTTCAATTCAAAATGTGATTTAACTGATATCTCTAATTGATGAAATGAACCCGTTTTTGAATTTAAATTCTGACTGGCCGGTTAAAATTATGGTCTCACCTGCATTTAAACCATTGGAGAGGTCTATCGCTAATGTGCCTGAGTAATTTATAGCAATTATTGAAAGATTATCTAGGTGTTCGATAGCCATTATTTTTTGCTCTCGCTCTGCAAAAGCCACTTTAGCTTGCTGAGCCAGTTCAGCAAATTCTGCTTTGTTATCTGCTTTTGCAGTGACAGTGTCATTATCTAGGTTTTCAAAAGTGACATCGTCAGTTAATACAGTAAGCATCTTATCAATTTCAAAACGATTGTAGGCGTTAATGTAGGTTTCAATCAGCTGTTGTTTAATTGTGTTATCCAAAATAAGTCCTTTTTCAATCGGTTAAAAAATTAAAGTTCGATCGGCATTAATCGATTAGTATTAATTACTCGATTTATAAGTTAAACCCAGCACACTCAGGGCTAGGCCTGTAATAATAGAGCCAATGCCAACACCCGAAAACCCCATACTTTGCGTAGCAAGCGTAATAACCGAAACCGCGACACCGTTAAAAAAGATAATGCCGCCAGCAATTAATAATGGGTTGGCTAATGTCGATTTATTCATAATTTTTCCTTAACAATTGCTTTTAATAACAAGCTCATGACTTAGTTCTAACACAATGTTTTAATTTTGTGCTCATTCAACCCGCTGATTTGACATCATCTATAGATAAGTGGTTTTTCTCTGTCTTTTTCCAATAGTACAGTGACTTAAAAATAACTTAATGTCTAAAAGTAACCTTAAATGTTGTTCCTAAATTTAGAGTACTGCTCACTTCAATTTCACCATGATAGCTCTGTACGATAGAATGACAGATATGTAAGCCAAGTCCCGTGCCTTTTCCAACTTCTTTAGTGGTGTAAAAAGGGTCAAAAATTTGCTTAATGGTATCGCTGTCCATGCCACAACCATTATCTATAACATTTATTGAAGTATATTTATCATCACTTTCTGTAACGATGAAAACTTCACCAGGTGAATCACTATTAACCTCAATGGCATCAACCGCATTCATAATCAGATTTACAAATACTTGAATCAGTTTTGTTTCTGACCCTTTTATAACTGGGCAAGATGTAATCTCTTCTATAATTTTAATTTTCTGACTCAAACTGGGTTTAACCAAGTTAACGGCTTGTTCAATCACCTTTTCAATATGCACGTCATGTGTTTCTTCAGGCATATTATAACTGACCACTTTTAGATCATTCACAATCGCCTTTACACGTTCTAGTCCGGTCATTGAGTTACTGATAAGTGGTGCCAAATCATTGAGAATATACTCTACATCATTGGTTTTAAAACTCTCTTGCAGTTTAGGGTTAGCAGCGAGTAAGGGGATGGTGTTCCTTATATACAAAGCTATGTCTTGATGATAATCATTAAGACTACTTAAATTTGACAGTACAAAACCAACAGGGTTGTTTATCTCATGTGCAACACCCGCTGCCAATTGCCCAATAGAGGCAAGTTTTTCACTCGCAACTAATTGCTTTCGGGTTTCTTCCAGCCGATTGATGTTTTGTTGTAAGGCTAAATTTTGCTCTTTGATTTTAATACTATCTTTTTCAGCCTGCTTTTTACCTTCAGCCAAATGCATAAAAGAAGTTGTTAACCTTTTATAGATGAGCTTTATTTCATCCGGTGCATTTTTTAACTCTGTATTAACGGTACTACTTGAATTTTGTTGTGTTAAATCGCTTAATTTTTTCAGAGGCAAAATAATTTTTTTACTATTCCACACTCCTAATAAAGTAAGTAAACATATGGTTAAAAACATTGCTATGTAAAAAGAACTAACTAGATATCCTCTTTGCGTTAAATAATCTTCATGGCTCAATTTAGACAAAGCGTCTAGTTGTCTAGCTATCAACTCATAATTCGTAATTATCTTGCTGGTTTTAATGTCTATTTTATCTAATTTAATCAACCAGTTATTTTTATCTTCTGGTCCAATAATGGCTGCAGCATTAACTAATGCTAGGGTTTCAGTAAGTTCGACTTTTAGGGTATCAATAGCTCTAGGGATGTATTTTTGACTTTTAGGTAGACTGTTTAATTTACTTATGATCTGCGCTCCCTGTTGCTCAATGCCAATTAACAAGTAGCTTTGCCTGTTGTTAAAAAACAAATCAATCGTTGTAAACCATTGACCCAACATGCTCTCTAAATGATGTATCTCCGTATTTTCTAAATCAATGGATACAGAGCGAGTTTGCAAGGTAGAACTTTTATAAAATTGAACCCCCAGTAAACTGAACGAAATCAAGCTAACAACAAAACAACTCATCACTAACATTTGGCTCTGTACTGCAATTTTCATAAATCCCTGCTCAATGTGATTGGTTTAGAACTTCAATTTCTTGCTGCCAAACAAGTTGTGTAACAAGTAACGTTTTCATTGCACATTTAAAAACACTAATTGCTAAATCACCATCATAGTCAATACCATCATAAAACTGAGACCTGACCTTGTTCTCATTAAAGTCATATTCACTCATTAATTCAGATAAACTTTTCCCAGAAAAAAGGCTTTTAGCTAACTTTGTTTCTAGCATTTTCCTATCCGTGTGGCGACAACGCTGAAATTCGTAACTTTTAATTTTCATATCAGGTGTTATTGCCCAAGCGACTTCAATCAACCCCCAACGGGACTGTTCAGACCGCACGTGTACAAATCCTAAAATGTTATTGTTACGCTGAATAACATATAAGGTATGCCGGCCTAGCTCACCAAAGTGCAGAGGCATACCTGGTAATTCTTTTGCTACTTGAATACGAGTTTCTGCGTCTATTGTTCGCACTATTGAGCGAAAACCGGTAAAGGATGGGTATAACTTACTGATGATCGATACTGGATCCCGTAAACCACAATAGGCTTCGGCCCATAATTGACTACTAAATACCAAAGTGAGAAAGAAGAGTATTATTTTCATGACCATTGTTAAAACCGATATCTTAGTTGGGCTAGAACTTGAGTAGTATTTTGCTCAATAAATTCAATAACTTGAACACTTCCGGATAAATCTGTTGTCAAACGGTATTTGCCGCCGACGATTAAATCCTTTCGGGTAGTTGTATTTTCTGTTTCGGTATAACGAGTTTGAAGATAAAAAAGCCAATCATGAGATGAAGTTGTATAGTTTAATTCAGCAAACGCTTGGTGATGATCTAAGCCTCCTTTACTACCTACTTGGATTTCTAAAAACATGCTCCAAAGTTGATAATAGTAAGCAGCATCAAAAGCTAAACTTTCCCGCTCAAAGCGATTAATTTCGCTTTTATTAACTGAAACGCCATAGTGAAAATTATGATGGGATGGTGTACCAATATAACCTGTAAAAACATAGGAATTATTTTGGTTGGTAAAATCTTGCCCACCGCCTGTGGTTAGTGAGAATTCATACTCTAAGTTTTCATGTTGTTTATTGAGGCTTATCCCCCAATCTGCCTTTGGCCCAAGATTCATACCATGGCTGTATTGTCTCAAGGTTCCGTTGGTATTTACCCGATATTCAATGCCATAAGGCAGCTCTATATGGCCGACTTTTACATTTGGTAATGAACGCCCCAGACCAGTGTAATTAAAATTAAAAATTCGCGTGACTAATTTGAAATCATTTTCTTCATCAAAAAATGGAGGGTGTGGCGATAGGTTATTAATTTTTGTAGCATACAATTGTAAAACGAAGGTGCCGACATCACTGTGCGTATCAGCGATCGTATTGTGGTAATCAAAGCCAAGTGGGGTCATACTGCCTATTTCGTCGTTAGTTTGATTTAGCGACAACCGAGTACTTATATCAAACTTTAGTCGTGCATTACTTTCTGCATGAATGCTGTGACTAAAAATAATCGACAAAACTGCAATTAAGAATTTATTCAATTCCTATTCCCTATATATGCCTGCATAATAAAAGCATAGTTGAATAAATTTATATTTTTTAAAAATCTTTATCTTTTATATGCTTACCTATAATTTGAGGTTTAATAAACCTCTCATAACAAAGCAACAAAAATCAGTCTTTTTGACTAAACAGCTAGCGATTTACTTTTTATATATTCATCAGCACTGTAAGGGTTTTTAAAGCTAAATGCTGCAGGGCTATCGCCTTTATCGCGAAGCAGTTTTAGTTTTTCAACGGCATGATCCAGCGTTGGAATATGACCTTCAGGTATCCACCACATAACATAACTCGCTTCAGCAATAGGGTTAAACCACTCTTTTTTACGGCGAAGAAAATCTCGGTGGTGGGTTTTAAACATAAAACTTTTTAACGCATCAACTGAATCCCACACAGACATGTTGATGATGATATTGGGATCATCAAAATACTGAATATGAGTAGCGTCGCCTGCTTCGTCTTTTAATCGCCAAATAAAGCCTTGGCTCGATTCTGCAATGGCGTTAATAGGCGCTAAATTATCAACAAAGTCTTTCATTTCATGCGCATCTAAAGCGTATTTAGTATCAGCAATATTAAGTTGAGCTAAGTGCATAGTATCCTCCGTGATAAATAATAAATTTACAAACAACCTTCAGCTAATATAAGTTTACTTTGTGTTGTCGAGTGACGAATAGAAAATAAAGGTTGAGCATCGGGGTCCGCAAGAAAGGCTTTAGCATGCTTGTTACTGGGAAACTCTAACACCACCACTCTTTCAGGTTGCCAGTCTCCTTCAATCGCTTCAGGAACCACCCCCTGGACTATGTATCTGCCACCATGCTTATTTATAAATGCTGGAATTTTCTCAATGTATTCTTTAAATTTACTAAAGTCTTTTATTGAAAAATCTAATATTAAATACCCTTTCACGCTCTACTCCATTGTTTTTGTTATTCGCATTGATTGCTCAAATCATTCTTGCTAGCCAGAATATCAATCCGATTAGTCATTACTATGCCACGAAAATTAGCATTAACATCATGAAATATTTCAAGGCTATCAATACCTTGATTTACTTGGCCTTTGATAAGTGGACCAATGATGACAGCCCTACTATTAACTGTTTTTAGTCGTGCTTCAAATCGTTTTGGCCAGCCCCAAATTAACCACTGATAATTAACTGGGACAGCAATAATATTGTTATGGCAACTGTCAGGCAATAGCCCTAGCCAACCGTAAATAATATAAGACTTTATACAGTCTTTTGCTTGCTGCATTGAAAAAGTTTTCATGTCAGGATTGAGCTTATTAAATAAATCAATATTTTCGGCGGCGCCATATATGGTAAGTTTCTTCCGGTTCAGCGTTTTATTCTTTGCAAGGTAGTGCGTCAGGGCCTCTACCTCTTTATTGGACTTGCTCTTAATATTGACCCAAAACTCAGTCTGGGGAAATTCAGTTAACACCTCATTTAAAGTTGGCATCTTGCCAATAAATTTTCCTCTAAAAGGATAACTTCGGCCACTATCAGCTGTGTAACCATAACCGACATCCAGTGTCTTCAAATAGCTTATCGTTTGTTCGCGCACCACACCTTTTCCATTGGTACGACACTCTAGCTCCCAATCATGAAAGACAACAAATTCACCATCAATAGTGGGATGAATATCAAATTCAATAATATCAGCGCCCATTTTTAATGCTTGATGCATGGAGGAAAGGGTATTTTCTATGTATTGATGAGTTGGGGGGTGTATATGATAGGCAGTACAAGTATCATTTGATACCCCTGCAGGTTCAAATGTTTGATGTAATCCACGGTGTGCCAAAAGTTGCAGGTTTCTTTCACTTCTGGGAGCTAACCAAGAGGCATTTAAAAGATAAACAATGGATAGTGCTATTAAAGTGGTACCTATTATTTTTTTTCTTTCCATGCTTTATATCCAATAATATTCATATTTTGTTCTGTCTTTTAAGCCATTCGCCCTATTAATTATCAATCTAACCACTTGTCAGTCAGGAATAAATAAGAAGATTCCATCCAGAATAATTCATCACCCTCGCGTTTTGGTCTTAAATATCTTTAATTTGGTCATCAAGTTGACCATTTTGCGTAACCTTTCACATTCACTGTTATTCGCCTTTGTTAGCCATTTTCTTGAGCCGTTAAAAAGTGTTTTTTTTGAATAGCTAATACAAGCGATTGCAAAAATAACAAGCGGAATAATTGCCAAACTGATAACAAAAGATTTTGGATAACTCAGCCACAGAAAAACGCTATAAATCACCAAGGCAAGCCAGAAACCTTTAACCGCATAGTGTCGAGTTTGAATAAACCAAGTAAAAGCCCACATTGAAATCAGCGCTATGACAGCACTTACCTCAAATAAGATACCGGGTAGACCTTTTAGGGCATCATCCAAGCCCGAATCGCTGAGGGTAAAATGCCAAACGATGAGAAATGAGTATGGATAGAGCAAAAAAATACTGATAAGTGATTTAAAAATGATTTTCATGCTTAAAGAAAAGTCGCCCTAAAAGGTAAGTGAATGAAATAACACTGTCTTAGCGAAGCAGAGGCAGATGCATGACTACTTCGCTTTTACAGCTGATTTGCAGGCAGCGCTTTTACTTCGTTGATATATCTTCAACAAAAGACAGTTTGTTTCCCTCAGGATCATTCACCTCAGCCATTTTGATAATTTCAGGGTATTCTACAATTTCACCAATAGCTAAATTAGCATCGATACACCTTTGATATTGAGCCGCTAAATTATCAACACAAAGTACCACTGTGGTTTGCCCTGCTCGCTCTGGATCAAACGACACTTGTATCCAAGCATTTTCAACAATTTGCCATTCAGCTATCCCTTCCATCGGCACGATATCTGGAGTGCGCCCCATCAAGGTTTGATACCAAGTGAGTGCCTGCTCAAAATTTTGAACCGGTAAAATAGAAATGACGCTACTTACATTTTTTACTGACATTTTAATCTTCCTTTTAAAATATACGGAATAAAAACAAGCTAAACCTGATACAACTTGCAAGATTGTGACTTGCTCTGTTTTTTATTAAGGTGCCTTTTTAAGGCCAAGTTAACCATACCTCGAATACAATAAAATAGGCTTGATGATAATGGCAAACATTTAATCAAATAACGCAATTATGTGTGTTAGTAAAACAAGTTTCCGAGATAGCTTAAATCTGTTGATAAACCCTAAACGGAAACGCTTTCCAATAAGCATCGTCGGGGTTTTGTGCTTGGCTATATTTTTCAAAGAGTGCTTTTCTAACTTTGAACATAGCCACAGCGGGTGAATGGCCCGCTTTTAAATGAGAGAAAAAGCCATTAATGGTTTCACTTGAAGACCCTCCTGCCTCATTACTAAAAAGTGGAGCAATCAAAAACTCATTTCCGTAGTTTTTAAGTCCATTAGCAAAATTTAAAGACGCGCCCATTTGGCATGAATCAAGGTAGATTAACTGACTATTAAAGTGCGCAAAATCCTCTGCCGTTATTGATTCTTCATTTAAGGTCATAATGGCACTTGCATCTGTTTTTACCCCATGAAGACTAAAAACTAATAAATCTTTAGCTTCAAATTGTTTAAATTGGCTGTAGTTCACCTCTTCCATTTTATAGTGCTCACTACGGGTTAAAAAACTGCCAATAAATGCAGCGGCATTATCTGGATCGGCGGTTTCATCTGAAATGGATAAACCGCGCCAATTCTCTGAATAATAGCTTTTTGTTAGTACCTTAACGTTGTCAGTGCTGTAAGAAATGGGATATTGCAAAAACAGTGGCTGACCGCGATAAGGGATCAAACCTAGCGCATAGTCAAAGCTCGTTTCATCTATGATGAAATGAACCTGCTTAGCGTTTTCAAGTAATCGATTTAACGGTGTCAGCAATGATGCTTCATACTGAGAAACCAAATGCGCTACATTTTTTTTGTTTACCTGCCAAGTATCAAGCTCGCCCCAAAGTTGCCCAAAGTCAGCTTCAAGTTGTGTTAAAGCATCACTGACTTCAAATGCTATTACATCATTATCAAGATTAGCCTTAACATGAAGATGCTCACCTGTTGATTGCAACTGCACATACAACACATTGTCCTTGTTGGCATAAGCAAACGGGACATTCAATAAAGCGACAAAGAAGAGAATTAAAACAGATACTTTTTGCATCAGCGCACTAATTATTAAATTTAGTGTGATAATACAAGGCGTTAAATTAACGAAAAGCACCAATAAGCTAAACAGCACGTTAAAGCAGATAAGGCGTATTGTTCATAGCAAAAATGAAAAAACATCCATGTTTATCAGTGTAATGCGTATTAGTTCGTGTTTGTTTTCAACAGCCAGTACAATCCTTGGGTAGCCGTTGTGGGAAAAGCTGTTTCATGTACAGCCCCGTCAATGGCCAAAAATTTAACTTCGGTATTAGGAAAAAGTTCACTTGATAGTTTAGCAGCCAACGCTTTTGCTCCCAGAACCATATCGTGTTTACTTGTGTTAAATGCAGGTGTTTCTTGTGTGCCAACACCAATAAATACCCTGTGGTGATTTGGATTCAACTTGGTATTTAACTTAAGAATATCATTATCTTTAAACCACACAGATGGGCTACCTAATACATAATCATCAAACATTTGTGGCTTGGTCATTAAAATATAGGCACCAAATAGTCCGCCTAAAGAATTACCGACATAAGTGCGAGACGCATTGACTCGATAGTTTTTTTCGATAAACGAAAATACTGATTTTTCAATAAACGTCATATGAGCGTTAGCTTGCCCTGTCGCTAACTTCCAGCTTTTATCTTCGATGTGGGTATAATCGCGAATTCTACTAGACGGCCCTTTAGAATCTTTTTCGTATGAAATAGCAACAAGAATAGCTTCTTGCATTTTTCCACTGTTCATTGGAAATCGCGTGGCACCAGAGACGATCTGAAAACTATACCAAGCATCGGTTAAATAAATAACAGGATAAGTCTTCTCTTTTTGTTTGTGGTAGGAGCGTGGTAATTTGATAAAAAGCGGATACACCCGATTTGAATCGGGGTCGTCAATCTCGATCACATGGCTACGAGGAATTTCAAAAGGCTTTATCTTCTGTGCGCTATCCGCAACAGTAGTAAAAGAGATAAATAAAACTAAGGCAGAAAATAAATACTTCATAAATACTCTACTAGGTATTGAACGCATAAAAGTTATCGCACGGTTTAAAAGCAATTGAACAAGGTATTGACATAAAGCAAGCTTAATCACTTTATTCTTGGTGGTATTGATGCGGCTAATCACCCCCACCACCACAACTGCTGCAACCGCTACTACCTGAATCACTGTCACCGCCAAAGCAAGATGGAGTAGATGTACAACCTATATGTGTTGCACAATATCCTTGGCTTCGTGGGCCATCACAATTTAATGAGTACTTAAAACCATCAGGAATTTTCAGTCGGGCATCAATACCAAATAAAACAGGTAGCTTTTTTGGGGTACTGGGCGAGATGTTCTCTCTGGTGCACGCTATTTTCCAAGTAAGCTTGATCCCTTTTTGAGCACTTTTTTGCGATTTCATTGCTTCGGAGGGGGTGTGATGCAAAAAATAGCCAAAAGCGCTATCGCAAAATCCCTGGTACATTTTTGTAAAGAGGATAAATTCATGCCATGCCACATCAACCACTTGTGAAGGCATAGAGGCCGCTTTTCCTTTGGCATAAAAAGAAATGTAAAACCATTCCTTCAAGCCTTTCTCAACTAGCGCTAAATCACTGTCAGTTAGGTGATTATACTTTTCTTGAACTTTAATTTTAACGTTATCAGGAAACTGAAAACCGTCGATAAATGCTAATCGTCTCTGATTCGTTTTTATTCTGTGTCTTCTGTATAGCAATAACAAAAACACTAATACAAAAGTAATAACGAATATGTAACCTTGTAGCGTAAATTCCAAAAAAACTTCCTCTGATGACAAATTAAAGATGATGCTAGTTAAACAGCTCAGTTAATGTTTATTTGCTTTTTAAAAGTATGACCAGTCTTTGTTTTAGTCGAAATAAACCACTGCGCAAAGAAAAGATTGGGTACCCAGCACAGCCAGGCTAAAACGGGGTAGATAACTGAAAATTGAATCCCTAAAACAATGCTGATACCAAGGTACAGTCTTAACGTGACGCCCGCCAATGTGACCGCGTAACTTCGAATCATCCAACGCTCATGCAACTTAACATCACCTTGGCGTATAACAGCATAGGCCTTTAAGGTGATCACCAGCCAAAAAATAGCCATTAGACCAAAACCGAGTTGGGCATAAAAACCACCAACCGAGTTTAATGCCAAAATAAAACCTGTCACTGCGCTAAAGACAATAGCGCCGACATAAAAACGCCCCAGTAACTTATGGAGTGACAAGTACTTTTGCCTGAATGTCGTATTAAATTGCCAAGCCCCCGTTACAATTGCAATCGCTCCACCAGCGAGATGAATACGGGTAATACTCGGGAAATTTGAAAATAAGTTTTGAATAAACGGCGGTCTAATAGCGGGCGCTATTAGCAATATAACGGCATAACTGGCGACAACAATGGCAGAGACAACCATTATTCCCCACAAGATACTTTTATTCATATACCGTCCTTGATACTTATTCACACCTGACTTTATGGTCGCTAACCGTCATCACAACACGTTTATTGTATTCACTTTGCGTGACATAACCGCAACGCCCCTCAAGTACAACCTGACTAGCGAGTGAGAACCTATATTGATAGACACCATCAGCTTGTTCAAGTGAATAATATAACGTGTTTGTTTCTTTATCCGCCAGCTGACCAAAATCGAGTTGGTTGCTCGGCAAAATAACCTTGGCACTTTTTATCACACTACCAGACAGATTAACCACAGTGATACTCGGCATCAGATAAAAACAAACCTGATAGATAAGCGTTACTAAAGCACCCAGTATTAAAGTTATTTTAATTAAATAGCGCATCTTTTATTTACAGGGTTAAATCAATATTACAAAGGTAAAAAAGCTAATGGCGATAAAGTCTGCACAAGTGCATTCTCATCGCCACTAAAAAAGATATTTGCTGTAATAAAGACAAGGCTTATTGCGGCTTTGAAAGTATCATTTCTTTTGCAACCAATGCAGCAGATGGTAAAAACATCGTCGATACAATTCGCTTATCCGTGATCACTGCGTGTTTGTCTTTAAGTGTCTGTTTATTTTGCGCCAACGCCCCATTTTTATTGAGCTGAGTTTCTATAAAAAAGGGTAAAAGTGTACCCTGTTTGGCCCATGGTTTAGATTTTTCTGTCGAGTTAGGAAAACCTGCTACTTTTTTACCTTTTACTAAAAAGTCACCGTCAGATAAAGTCACATTAGCAATCGCACCCGCGCCATGACCGCCTACACCAACCATACCGCCAGATTCATAAATACGACGAATAATGGCATGTATTTTTTTGTTATCAGCCACATCAAACATCACACCATAACCGCCACCAATATAAACGCCCCAATAGTCATCAGGATTAATTTGTTCAGGCGAAAATGAACGGTTGGCTTTATCTAAAAAACCTTCATATTTTATTGTGTAGCTGCTGATGCCAAGAGGCTGCATCATAAATTCAACTTTTCCACCTTTTGGTGATACAAAGTCAATGTCATAGCCATGGCTGAAAAAGGTGTGATAAGGCGGCGCAAATTCCCATAAATTATTTCTCGCGTCGTGCTTTTCAGGGTCACCCATATCAAGCATATTAGAGGCAACAATCAATACCTTTTTCGCAGGTTCTGCTATTGCGTGGCTAGAAAAAAACAGGGCTATTATTAGAATGCGGGTTAAAAACTTCATTATTTTCCTTTTATAGATGACGACTACCAAAGGTTAGACGCAACCAATGGCTGAAAAGGTTTAAATTCAATTTACGATTAATATTGAACTGGCGCGAAGCTTAAATGAAAAGTTGGGAAAACAAAAATGCTCTGAACCTTCAATGCTATTTAATTGCTACTCATTAATCAGCAATTAACTTTTGCATTAGCACTGCATCTTTGCCATAACTTGAACATAGATTAACGTCCTTAACCGGTTTAAATCCCATTCTCAGCCAAAAGGTTTCAGCGCCTTGTACCGCCACCAGATTAACGCAGTTAACACCTTTGTTTTTTGCGACTTCAAACAGTTTTAAAGCAAGCGAACGCCCTATTCCCTTTCCTTTAAATTCAGGCTTTATCGCCATATCATGCAGGTATAAATACTCAGAGGTTTTAATATCAGGTAAAGGCTTAAATAATTTTGGTGGGGATAATCCACGCCATGGGTGCGCTAGTAAATAGCCATTCACCAACCCGGTATCAGATAAGCTTACAAAGCAAGTATCAGGCGAGGCTTCATTTTTACTTTTAAGAACAGTTAACTTTTCCGCGCCAATCTCTTGATAAGAAGCATGCTGAATTTCTAAAATATTATTCCAATGTTTCGCTTCAATTGGACTAATGGGCATACGTATCCTCTAAAGTAAGATATTTGATAAAACTTAAAAGTGGAACAACAGGCCTTATAAGCGCTGTTAATCTTGCTGAAGATTTTTACCTTATCGATTCATCTCAAACCATACTAATTTACTCGTCAAACAAACGGTTTTAAGCGTTTGTTTGAACATGTATGACGATACTGAATGAAAAGCGGCATTAAACTTAGTTCGATGGCCGGTATTTTTAAAACAAACCGAGAATGGGTATTAATCCAACAACCAAAACGGTGCAAGTGATTAATGAGAGTATTGACCCCAAACGAACCAAAATCATCACCGCCTTCTCAATGCTATCGCTTGCAGAAAAACCAGCGCCTGCAATTGGCAGGGCTGTACTTGCCCCAGTGAGCGATGCCAATGTGATCCCCAACCAAATAAGTACAAAACCCAAAGCCGTGCCATAGGCAACAAACTGCGCTAAAAGTAAAGGCAGCACAACCTGCGACCAAATAACACCAAAAATAGCCAGCGCCATCGCGCATTGCACCGCCGTCAAATGACCAGACAACGCCATTCGCGAATTTTTAACTTTTGGTATAAATGCGCCTTGAATTAGACCGACTGTGAAAAAAGCGATTCCGATAAAAATAAGCTGCGCCCCAATTTTGGTCAGTTCTATCATGACAGACCTCGGCTAAGCTTAGTGCCCGTTACAGCGATGTGATTTGTCTGTAGTAATTTTAAAAGAGATGATTGTACTAGGTACTCAAAGTAAACAATTTGCAGGTAATTCATTGATAAGCTCCGTTAAAAAAACACAGACTAAACAACTAAATTACCCAATTCATTCACCTAGATTCATTTTTTAATTTACTTAATGTCTGCGGAGCAACACCAAGATAAGAGGCAATATGGTAAGACTTCACTTGTTTGAATATAAATGGGTATTCATCGAGTAACCGCTCATATCGCTTTGCGGCCGTCTCTGACATCAAAGAAAGCACACGTTTGTATGTGGCCGAATAATAGGTGTTGTGTATCCAGGCAGTGGCTAAAAACGCCCACTTTTTATCCTGTGACATAAACGCATTGAGTTTATCGAGTGACGTGACATAAAAAACAGCATCTTCAAGTACTTCAAAATTAAGCATTGAACCTGTTTTTTCAAAAAAGCTGACACTATCATCCATAAAGTGATTTAATCCATGCTTACTTTTACCGCGAAAATACAGTTGCCAAGTATGATCTTTTCCATTCAGATCCGTTAAGTACGATCGGGCTAAACCGCTTTTTATCAACCATATCTGACTAAATACCTCACCTGCATGATGCACAGTAGTACCTTTTTTGACGCGTTTAATATCAAAAATACTGCACGCATCAGCCCATTCATCATCATTGACAGCAATATGCTGCTCAATCATTTTTCTAAAGTATTTCATAGCACTACAAATATTGGGTTGAGTTTTTCTTATTTCCAAGGAACGATTTCAGGACTAATTAACTTCGTTTAAGTCTTTGGTTAACACTTTTTCGCTTTATAAAATTCATAAAAAACAGCCACCCATTAGAGCTATTTTTTGAAAAATATCAATATAGCTTTCAGGTGTTATGCGCCCTTCACCGCAACTACATAGAAAATCAGCAATTAAATTAAAATGCTGACTCTAATAAAAACGTTCCGCCTTAACTGTCGTCTAAACAATGTTGGTTATACTTTTTCACGGTTATGATTGATAAATATTGTAAAACACATAGCGACGGCCTAAGTACAAAAAGTGGATACACACCAAGATAGTAGCAAGTAAATAAATGTACCAGCCAAGGTTTAATTCAACTGTACATGCATATGTAAATAAGGATAGAAAGCCAGCAACAATAAAGTAACGTATTTTGGTAGGCGAAATGTACTGTTGGGTTGGATTAAAAATATGCAGAAAAACACAAATCAAAGCGACCAGGCCTAGTATTCCTCCTATCTCGATAGCGACAAGAAACAAAACTTCAAACTGCCCTGCCAAAACTCTCATAACTGAAAAAGGAATTACGATAAGGCCAAATCCTATAAAAATTAATAGCGGGCCAAAACAAATTAATGCTTCAACTAATATTAATACTTTAAAAATAAGCGTCATAAGCAATAATACCCTTGCTTAAAAGTTAGTTAGATGCCATACCAATCCAATGCCAGTGGTTCATATTTTTCAATAAATCCATTTTTCATGGACATATACCTTTCAATATCGTCATTACAACAGAAAGCTGCATGCTTTTTGATATCTCCATATCGTTTTGCTATTTCGGAGTGGGCTATCAAGTACTCTTTGAACGCACGATGTCGTATTAAGTTTTTATCACCAGATAAAAACGCATGAACATGGTGCGTGCGTTGATTGCCGCCTTTTTGAAAGTATCGACGGCCTGGAATACCATTTTCACCTAATGCTTCATAACCAAAGCCTTCCAATTTTTCATTGGCAAAATCTAGCTCTGTTAAGCTTGAAACTTCAATTAAAATATCAATGACTGGCTTTGCGGCCAAACACACAATAGAAGTACTTCCAATGTGTTCAATATTTACTGCATTAGCGCCAATCGCTTTTATAAGCAGTAACTTTTCATGTTCGAATTTTTTCTGCCAACTAGAATCGTAGTCAACTAACTCAATAACTCTATTATTCAATTTATTTTCCATTGGCAATATTCAGCATATAAAGCAGCCTCTTTAAGATGTGTAGGTTTGTTTTTCTTGTTACTGAAAATAAATCACCTCTTAGCTAGCTATAAGAGATGTCCATTTTTTGGGTAAGTACGGTATATCCCCCCTAAGATCCGGAAAGTATTTGGCTAAAATTAGTGACGAAGGAGCGCAAGCTAAACTTTTTGCGTCTGAAATTGAGTGCCCTCTTATGTTTGTGTCCTTGAATAGACATCGAGTAGTGGAAACTTATTTTCGCCAAAGTTAACAACAATAGAAAGCGTTTCGTTTGCCAGAAAGCTCTGCGAGATTTCTTGCGGATGTATTCTGTTTCCATCTGCAACTAAACCTAATAGATGTTTATGATTGAGTGTTCTTCGACCAGAAGCCAGATTATTAATAGTAATAACAGCCCATCTCTCACCTTTTTCGTTACTCATTGGAGCAAAGTTTAATACTTCGAATTCGCTGATCTCTGGAAAAGTGGCCGACTCATTTGGGTAAGCCAATTCAAAATTGCCGGGTAGCCTTGGTTCAATGGAAAGCACCTGCTCATCTGCATAAGAAATGCTAGATAAGAGTAAACTGCTTAATATTATTCGTCTAAACATAAAGTTGTCCTCAAAAAATACAATAAATAATTAAGGGGTGATGATATTTGGCTAAAATCTGTAGCAAAGCGAAACCGAGCCAAATTTCAGCAGTCTCGCTTCAATAGTTTGTAAGCTTAGTTACATTGCAGTGTATGTTACCCCTTGCTGAAGTACTTTGTCATTGGGGCTCGCATTTTTAAAAGAAATAGGGATAGATGAACATGCGCCTATAACATTATTTTCTACGCAAGAATCATCGAGTTCTATAACATGAAAGTGTAAGTGAGGAATTGACTCCATACCCGTATCGCCACTGTAGGCAATCACATCACCTTGCTCGACAAATTCGCCCAGCTCAACAGTCACGCCACTATTGGTAATATGTATGTAGAATGCAAATGTACCATCTTCATGTGCAATGGCGACATAATTGAAATCACTGGTCTTATTATTACCATCGAAAAAACGCTCCTCAATTGCAGCCACTTGCCCTGCACGAGCCGCATGAATGGGCGTTCCAATATCCATGATAAAATCAAATGCAAATTCATTTTTATTTTCAACTGAATGAGTATGAAAAGTGCAATTACCTTGTCTCAGTTCATAACTTTCGCCTACACCAAATGGTAAGTTGTAAAGTGAGTTTTCAGGTTCAGAAAATCGAGATGAATGTTGCTCCATACAATTTTTATCAATTTTAGCTCTTGTTGAATTACATGATATAAGCAAAAAAAAGCTAAATATTGCTATCAAATTCCTATGATACATATGCGTCCTTACTTAATTTATCTAACACCCTAGAGGTGGGCAAAATATACACAGTAAGATTAAACAAAGCAGCAGCAAAAGCCAACAGTGTTCAGCCCTTGTTAAATAGCCTGTTGTAACTCGTCATTTACAACTATGTGCGTCCCTACTTATTTACCCCCAAAACAGGGAGAATAACTAACTTGGCTTTAATGTTGAGCGACGAGACAAAAGCCAAGCTTTATTTATCCCGCTTTAGTGACTTGTTATATTTTAATAGCCAAGCATGTTTGCAACTAGGTAGTAAAATGGCGCAGTTAGCAGAAGCCCTGTGAAATATGTTTTTGCAAAACCATCACCATTTCGACTTGCACTAATACTAACGTACTCTTCTGTTGCTTCTTCAGTGGGCTTGAATTTTCTGAAAATTTTATAAAATGCTACCCCTACAATTATAGGTAAGCTGATAGCTAGAATGAACAAAGTTACTACAAGCCATGTTTCTATATCTGGATTATTTCTATTCATCTTACGTCCTTAAAATAACGCCGCGTTAAACAGCATAGTTATGTTTCTTTACAGCTACCTTGGCTCAATTTTAAAGACAAAGACCGAGTTTTCCTTTCCGGTAGCCACCATAAGGTGTCGGTTATCTGGCGTAAGTGTAATTGAAGATATTTTTTTTAATTCATTATCACGTACGCTTAATAGTTTACTCTTAAAACTAAGCGTTCCATTATCCTCTACATTAAACAAATAGAGGCCTACTCCCAATTCCCCTGCCGCATAAATTAATGCTCCATCTGGCGAAATAGATAAACTACTAGCACCCTCGAGTCCCGAACCACCGATATGAGAATTATCTATAGACTGTAAAAATCTATATTGTCCGTTATCTAGCCTGTTAAAGACCACAATAGAATTGCTTCCTGCACATGCAATGTACAAGAACATTCCATTTGGTGAAACAACAATCTTTTGAGGGTTAACAAGCTGTTTTACACCATCAACACCATTTTTTATAACTTGCTTTGCCAGCAAATTACCTTCTTTGTTTCTATCAAAGATAGTTAATTGATTGCCTTCAAACCCTAAGACATAGAGTTCATTATTCAAAAAGGATAATGCGAGACTAGTTGGTTTGCCCAAATCATCTTCAAATGGTTTAGCGTCTTTTACAACCCTATTGAAAGTTACCGTTCCATCGTGAGTTATATCAAATATAGAAATGCTGTTACTCATATAGCTGGCCACTAAGAGTTGCTTTTCATCACGTGTATTGATTACATCCCATGCACCAAGTAGTCCAAGGCTATCCAAATCTCCGACTGGCTCATCACTATCAATCACCCGTTCATAACTCAGGCCGTCGCTGATGATTTCTTTAAAACTATAATGCTTATCTTTACGAGAAAATAAGGTCAAAGCGCCATCGTAAAACCCAGTAACGATTACTTGATTCCCATGGTCTAAATATATCAGTCCTGAAGCACCTTTAAGTCCATTTATGTCAGCGGAAGAGTTTTTAAAAATTTGACTGAATGAAAAGCTAAATTCATTATCCAAACTGAAAATAGCAAATGCATTATCATCTCCACTAGAGACAAAAGCCATAGAGTTATCAGAAGTAACTTTAATGCTTCTAGGATTGCCTAATCCATCAATTCCACCAACATCATCTTTTAGGATTTGGATAAGCTCAATATCGTTCGACGAACTAGCCATTGATGCATTAGATACAATAGTTGTGATAAAGATTAAAAATAATATTAATATTTTGTTATTGAGCATTGGCCAGATAATTTAAGAAATAGAACGCCTTACTAATGGGCGCATAAATGCTTGGCTAAAATAGGCAACGAAGGAGCATTAGCCAAGTGTTTTACGTCCTTCTGAGTAACTTGTCAGGCTGGTTTAGGTATTTGATAAATATCTCGACTCAAACCATCATTAAAAATCTCTCGTCTAGTTTTTTTACCACCAAGTTTTTCTACAAGCGCTCGAGCTGCTAAATTATCATCATTCATATAGGTTTCAACTATGCCCCAGTTAAACTCGCTATATGCATGTATCAAAGCTGCATTTGATGCTTCTGTTGCAATTCCTTGCCCTCTTCCTTCTGGTGTTATCCACCAAGTCAGTTCTCTCGGCCACTCATTTCCTTGCCAAAAGCCACAAGTGCCAATGTAATTATTATCTGACTTACGTTGGATTACCCAAACACCAAAACCTAGCAAGTACCAAGATCCAATATCAGCCTTTAATCTAGCCCATACTTGCTCTTTCCCTATTGGTCCACCGTAAGCTTTTGAGGCGTCTGCATCAGTATAGAATTTTTCATATACTTCAAAACAATCTACGCTTGGTGGAACTAGTTTTAGTCTTTCTGTCTCAATTGTTGGAATCATAATTTTAAAGTAAGCCTAGATATAATGACTCCCCACAAGGTGTTAGCCTCCAATGTCGTGGGTTAGCAAAGCCAGAGCCATAATTAGTTTGTCAAAGAACTAAACTTGGAGGCTAACATGTCTAAAAATAGCATAATATTCATTGGCTTGGATACCCATAAAGCATTTAATGAAGCGGCTTACATTGAAGACCAAAGAGGTAAGCAAGCGGAGCATTACGGGCGTATACCGAATAGCAAAGTCCCTATAAAAAAATTTGCGACGCAGATGCAATCTAAATACCCCAATGCCACATTACACTTTGTTTATGAGGCAGGTCCTTGTGGCTATTGGATATATCGTTTGCTGACATCACTTGGGCACTGTTGTTATGTGGTCGCTCCATCCCTTATCCCTAAGAAACCCGGTGAGCGCGTCAAAACGGACAGACGAGATGCATTAAAACTGGCTAAATTACTCAAATCAGAAGATTTAAGCCCTATCTATGTGCCAGAGCCAGAAGATGAAGCGGTGCGTGATTTATCACGTGCCCGTGAAACGGCCATGAAAGACCTAAAAGATGCGAAGTACCAACTCAAAGCCTTACTGCTGAGAGAAGTCACGGCAGTGGTATAAACACCGACGGCGTTGCCTACATGGATGTAGGTAAGGAGCGTGAGCAGGAGCGGAAGCTTTATGATAGCTATGGGGCTTAACCGCTTCATAGACCTAAGAGCATGCATACGAGTGCCAGCGGAGGCAGGATGCCAAGAGCGGTGACTGAAGATATATACCACGACGGAACAAGTAAGGCCAGCTCTGTTCACGAAAGTGAATAACCTCAGAATATCAGCATGTAAACCGACGAAAGTACTGACTTCATTCTGCATTAACTCAATTTCATTGAGCGACAGAAAACGAATTATGGTTTGAACTAAGAGCAGGAAATATTGTGCGCTTATTGACAGGGGGAGTCATACCAACGCCCGCATAATGGGTTTGTTAGCTGCCGATTACTGTTAGTTTTTTAATAGTGGTAACGACATGAAATTATTGTTACCGCATAATCATCAACTGCATAGACTAAACGATTGGTGTCATCAATACGTCTAGACCAAAAACCGGTTAAATTCTCTTTTAAAGGTTCTGGTTTACCAATACCTTCAAAAGGTGAGCGTTTAACATCTGCGATCAATTTATTAATACGCTTCAGTGTTTTTTTATCCTGCGTTTGCCAATGCACATAAGACTCCCAAGCTTCATCTGTCCATGAAAGCAAACGACTACTCATCAATAAGTTCCCTATGATTTACTTTGCCTGATTTATATTGCGCTATTGAACGATTAAGGTGTTCAGCGTTTGCTGGTGAGCGTAATAAATGCACTGTTTCCATAAGGCTGTTGTAATAATCTAATGACATAACAACAGCATCTTCAGAATCTCTTCGTGTGATCACGGTTGTATCCGCATCGTTAACAACGCTATCTAAAACAGCTTTTAAGCCATTTCTCGCTTCAGTAAAAGACACTATTTTCATATTAACCTCGAGTTGTACAATTAATAGGACAAGTGTAGTTTTATTTATTTCACATGTACAGGTTATGGAACAATAAAAGATATCCATTTTTTGGGTAAGTCCGTATCAGTTCTTCGGTCATACTCGTATTCGATGATCAACCGAGAATGGCGCGGGAAAATAAACCCATTACGGTGGCAAGATAAAGCCACTGGCCTTTAAACCGAATGTACGTGATATCGGATACCCATTTTGTATTAGGTAAACAGGCTTTAAATTCGCGTTTTGATTGTAGACTTTAAAAACTGGGTCTGGGTAAGAGAGCTGAGCAGAAGAATCGAATTGTAGCGACTTTGGCGCTAGCGAAGTAGAAGTAGAAAGGTGGTACGGCAGAAGAGACAAAAATGAGCCCGATGGGCTCTCTTTGACAACAATCAAACTGTTCAGACAAACTAACTCATGCATTCTTACGACGCATTAAAACGAGCCCAGTGAGCCCTAACGCCAGTAATGCAATTGCTGGAGGTTCTGGAACATCAACCCGGGCCAGCACCAAGCTATCGATATAGAATGCTTCAGTTCCTCCGCTAACTTCTCCCAGAGCGACACGATCACCATGAACAAAGCTGAAACTAGAAGCTGGCGTGTCAGACAGAAAACCAATAAATGGAATAGGCTGGCTATTTTCTACACTTGAAACAGAATTTCCATCGGAGGAATTTGTTAAACCTAATATATCACTAACCAAAAAACTCTCGCCACCAAACTCGATACCAACTTCCTCAAGATCTAGACCACCTGGTGAACTGCTACTGTCGCTTTGCAGGCCAAGAATACCAAAGCCAAGAATATTAGAAGCATTAAACTGTAAACTAAGCCCATCGTCTGTAGAGAAAGAACTTGAGTCTACTTCACCTTCTAAAAAACCGTTGCCAGTTAACCCCGTCGGTCCTGGGTCACCCACACCGCCAATCAGATCCAACGTCGTGTATGTTCCAATAGAATTGCCTGTACTATTGGCAGAGAAATTACTTGCACTACCATTGAAATTTTCTGTCACTTGTGAAGAGCTACCTAAAGCAGCTTGCCAAGCAGAATAATCTGTGTACGCGATGATGCCTGCATGAGACTGCGCAGCCAGACCTAAGGTTAAAGCAATACTCGTAATTTTCAATTTCATATGTGACTCCAAGATTTAAGTTTTTAGGCTCAGTTAATAATCCAACACACTTACATACCTAGAGCACATTCCATACCAATAATTAAGGTCACGCTTACTAGACTGTTTTTATTGGTATTTCTTGAAAATACAAAAAAGAACAGATCCCACAATGCTACAAACGTGTAAAATCAACTGACACTCAACATTCTTTTACAAGGGGCTGGGTCAATCGTTTACTTGTTTGATCACGAAAACCGGTATATCGACAAAAGACAACGTATGTTCGGCGACAATCAAAAAGACCGGCCGGCCAAGATAGTTTGACGTCTAACAAAAGGATTCCTCTGGCTGAATTTCTCCTTACAATGTTAGGCAGTGTGTAAGTCCAAATAATCAGTCTAAGAGTAAAGACTGTGAAAGATTCAATTGAGTCCATTAGACATAAAACAGAAGAAGGCAATTCAAATGCTCAATATCAACTTGGACTGGCATACTAAAATGGCATAGATGTCGATAAGAAGGGTAATAGGCTTGCGCTCGAATGGTTGGAAAAAGCAGCTCGCCAGGATCATTTAGCAGCACAGCTAGAATTAGGTTCACTATATTCTCGATTAGGCTGTCAACAAACATGTGACTGCGCATATTTTTCGCCATTCTTTTACAACACAATTGCTGTTATCCGGCGCCTACATTCGTACTGTTCAGGAACTTTTAGGTCACAACGACCTCCGCACCACTCAAATATACACTCATGTCCTCGGCCAGCACTCCTCTGGCACTATTAGTCTAACAGACAGCTGAAACATCAGCGGGCTAATGTCCGCTTTTAAACTTAAAATTAATCTGGATGAATTTCTATGTCCGACCGCTTTGGTGTGTCTCATCAGCGTCCGATTCACTTAGCATGGGGGCTTCAAAGTTTGGGTAGCAAGTAAAGAATTCTTTTTTGCAAAGGTCTTTTATATGTTCAAAAGCTTCTTGTGACTGTAAATCCATATTCAAATTCCGTATGTCAGACAATAAATACAACACTAATTTAAGGGGCTGATTGACATTTGGCTTTATCGCTCGGTTTACGGTGAATAAACTGATAATAGCCAGAGCGTGAGACTTTCATCGCTTTACACATAATAGTGATACGAAATTGTCCTACAAACTGCTGTATTAGGGCATACTTTACTCCTGGTTTTTCGCAAAGTACGCAGCTGCCTTTTTTAGAAAGTAATTCTCTTATTGCAAGTCAGCGGCCACTGTTGCATTCGTATTACCGGGTTGGTATGCACGACGAACAGCCTCTTTACGAAACTCTTCTGTGTAGCTTTGATTTTTCTTTTTACTGGTCATAAATCACCTCTTATCTAACTATAAAAGATGTCTAGTTATTCAGGGGAAGATCAGTCCACTTTTTTTGGGTAAGTCCGAAAGCTAACGCCGCGTTATGTGGTGAGCAACGCTACCACTACATTTAAGACATCATGCCATAAACACTAATGCATATCTTGAAACTGAAGCCACCCTGCGTTGGGAATCCGTCTTAAACGCTTTGTTAGCTTTATTTGATGTCAAGTAGTATCATGTAGTGATCAAATATACATAGGTTTAAACATTTCAATGGTTAACGAGAGCTACGAAAAAACAAAGCAACCTTTGACGTTTTCTAGGAAGCAAGTAGAAAAAGCTGGTCGAGTTATTCGTAAGAACGAAGGAGACTACGAGCATGCCATTGAAGTAATCCAAAATTATCGTGCTGCTCATTTATATCCATTGCAAATCATAAAAAATTTAGTTTGGAAACATGTCCGGAAGCTTGAATTACTCGAAACAGCTACAGTTGTGAGACGTCTAAAGCGTTTACCAACAATTATCGATAAGCTTCAGAGAAAGTCGTTAGATGGCACAAGCGACAATGCTATTAGTTTAAAGAGAATGCATGATATTGGTGGATGTCGTGTAATTGTAGATACTCTTGATGATCTTGAACGACTAGGTAAAAGCCTCGACTCTAGCCGTACTGTTCATGATGTAAAAGTCTACGATTACATCCAACAACCAAAGACAACTGGCTACCGTGGAATTCACCGCGTATACAAATGTTATGCAAACGAAGACAAACATGAATGGAAAGGTTTCCAAATTGAAGTTCAGTTAAGGACTAGACTTCAACACCTATGGGCAACAACTGTAGAAATTGTCGATATTATCGAAAAGGAAACTCTTAAAACTAATCCACAAGCAGCAAGTTCTAATTGGAAGCGTCTGTTTGTTATTATGGGTGAATTCCTTGCTTTAAAAGATGCTTCATGGGAGATTTCAGATCAACAAAAACAAGAATATAAAACGGAACTAACACAGCTTAACTCACAGCTCTCCGCTTATCATAAATTAGATGCTTTCAACAGTGCATTTAAAATGGACGAGATAAAAGACAAGTCAAAAAGTTCTGGTTTTACGTTACTTGTATATGATAACGAAGCCCAAACAGGTAACGCTTTTCTATACTCATCAAGTAAAAAAATTGCTGCACTCAAACGTTATGCTGAGCTAGAACAAGACAATAATGTTAACGTTCTTTTAGTTGCTGGGAGTGACTTGAAATCTATAGAAAAAGCTTACCCAAACTACATCAATGATACTTCAGAATTCCTTGCTGAATTTAGTCGTATATTACTATCGTAATCTATTAGTAGGGGAAGTTGAAATTTCCCCGATAAAGCTAACGCCCGCGCGATAGGCGCGAGCTAGCGAGCGTCCTGATTGACGCGTTTGTTAGCTTGTGTTGCACGAATAAAATCAAGATCACTAGTGATAACTCCAATACCCGATGCGACAACATCATGGTAGGATTGGGTAATCGATTCATGTCGAGACCAAAGATAAACATCCGAACCATAGCTCTGCAATCTTGATGCTAGGCGTTCAGGATAGCCCCAAAAATACTTTGCCATCGATGGAGGTATAAAAAGAACGGTATTCCTACAGGACTCAGGAACTAATCCCGCCCATCCAATTAAGAGATAATCTATTCCGCAACTCTTTACACTATCAACGCTTGCTAACCGTAGAGACGAATCCTTGTTTCCAAACCACTCTATACCTTTTGAAGAGGTAATTATAATATGGCTAGACTTTTTTCCAGATAGATACTCATATAGAGTTTCGAATGAACGTATGTCGTTATTCTTTAGGTTTAACCAAAACTCATGCTTTGGATACCGTTTGTAAAACGCGTCTAACTTGGAAATCCCAAAACCTTTTCCTCTAAATGGGAAAGTCGCACCATCATCAAACGTATATCCATACCCTGCATCAATATTTTTCAGCTGCTCAAATGATGTTTTATGTAACGGCCCAGACCCGTTTGTAGCACAATCTAACGTCCAGTCATGAAAAACAACCAGTTGATCATCACTAGTTCTGTGAACATTTAGATGAATTACGTTAGCTCCGGCTGCAACGGAAGAAGCAACAGCTTCTAGTGTATTCTCAACATAATTGACTCTTGATGCTTTTATTGAAAGGGAGGTACAGCCAGTTTTATTTAATTTTTCATAGTTAACTGCGCTTCCGCCTCCTCGATAGGCCACGATCTCGCCATGTCGCTGTAGATCAGGAACGAACACATAAGCATTTAAAACTCCTAGAGTAATTATGCAAGACAGAGAAATCAAAAATGTCTTAACTATTTTTATAAGCATTTATTACCTGAATCCTTGCTCGATATTCGATGAAAGCTAACGCCTTGCTAAGCGGCGCAAAACGCTTGGCTATAATTAGCGAAGAATGAGCGCAAGCCAAGCTTTCTGCGTCCTTTCTTGAGCACCTTGTATGGATAATTCCCCACACATTTCAAAACTATTTCGGTAAAGTGAGACCCAAGCCTTAGCTGCAACTAAGGCCTTCTTTTACAGTAGTTCGATTGAGCAAAGGCTCCTCAGTTGAGAGACCGATAACAAGAACGAACGCTTTAAAAGACTCCAAGCAAAATACTCGAATAGTCTACTGGGCCTCGAGCCCGCATTATGCAATGCAAGAGTTAGCTTATATGAATACCAAAACAAATCAAAGCATTAACATCGGCGTCGATACCGGTAAATGTCAACTCGATATTTATATTCGACCTTTAGATATTTACTTTACTGTTTCCAACGATGATAAAGGCATTAGAGAAGCCGTTAATAAGATTAAAAAACATAAACCTGAACGCATTATTATCTAAGCCACCGGTAGATTAGAAATGCCCTTCATTATGGCATGTGATAAAGCAGGTTTACCTTTTGTAATTACTAACCCAATTCATGTAAAACGCTTTGCAGGTGCCATTGGTCAACGCGCTAAAACCGACAAACTCGATGCCCAACTAATTGCGCATTACGCGCAAGCAATTAAACCCGCTTTATCTAATATCAAGCCAGATGATATGAGGCTTATGGCTGATTTAGTGCTCCGCCGAAATCAGCTGTTAGTCATGCAAACAATGGAAAAGAATCGAATCCAAATTTTACCTAAAGCACTAGCGATGACAATAAAACCAATATTGACCGCGATTAAAAATCAGGTCGATAAAATTGAAGAAAAAATCCTAAAGCTTATCGAAAATAATGATGAATTTAAGGCAAAAAATACGCTTTTACAAAGTATGCCGGGTATTGGGAAAGTCGCTTCTGCATCAATCATTAGTAATGTCCCGGAATTGGGTTACATCACCAATAAACAAGCCAGTGCACTCATTGGTGTTGCGCCTATGAACAAAGAAAGTGGACGTTATAAAGGGCTGAGGAAAATACAAGGTGGGCGAGCTCAAGTGAGAACCGTTTTGTATATGGCCATGATGTCTGCCATACAGAGTAATCCGGTATTTAAGGCAACTTATCA
Organism: Marinifaba aquimaris; assembly: GCF_013328345.1. Taxonomy (GTDB): domain Bacteria; phylum Pseudomonadota; class Gammaproteobacteria; order Enterobacterales; family Alteromonadaceae; genus Marinifaba; species Marinifaba aquimaris. Next base: position 747 of record NZ_JABULX010000034.1, on the reverse strand, counting down.
AAAACTTGTAGCAGATGGTAAACCCAAAAAGGTAGCGATAATTGCCTGTGTGAGGAAAACGGTTGTCATACTCAATTCGATGTTGAGAGATGGCGTCATGTGGGATGAAACAATATGTCAAAATTAACTATTGACGCCATAGTCTCTTGTTAGGCGCTCACTTTCCCGTTTAGACTTTTTGATAGTTTATTAAGTGATGAGTATGGGTGCGCACCTGTTCCCGCTTGCTCTGCCCAAGAGTCTATAAAAGATAAATACTTTACTATTTCTGGATCATTCACAGTTCGTAAAATAAAATATTGAACAGGATGCATATCATCTAGAGTCAACAAATCGTCCTGCCACATTAGCGCCAAATTTGAAAAATGTCTCAACAACTTATCGATTTCACGCTCCTCTTTAGAATCGTGAAACCCATTGTCATAATGGAATTGACTATATTCAATTTTATAAAACGCAGAGTGCATCATGTCATCATCCATGAACGAGTGGAGAGAATCAGACACGATTTTGGCTCTACTTAGTTTATTGGTTAATATTGTCTGATTTACATTTATTGCAAATGCACAAGCGGCTATTAAAAAACTTAACACAGGAACGATGAGTAGTGAAACCTGTAGCCAATAAGGTAAGGTTTTTATTAATTCGTACACTTAAATCCTCCGTGACGCTGGTCTTACCCACCAAAAGTGGACATCATATTAAGCGTATCGTTGCTCATATCCCATTGGGCTTAAATAGCCCAAA
>NZ_JABULX010000033.1 GCF_013328345.1 Marinifaba aquimaris | reverse complement strand
TCAGAAGTGAAACCTAATAGCGGCGATGGTAGTGTGGGAGGTCCCATGTGAGAGTAGCACACTGCCAGACTCCTATTGAAGAAAAGCCCGTTACGAAAGTAACGGGCTTTTTGCTTTTCTACATTCTCATTTTTATTTAAGCTTCTAGGTATAACAAGTTAGCGTTAAGTTCTGTAAAAATTGGAATTTATTCATTTTCCTTAAGTCGTAAAGTATAGTTTTTGACTTTATTTTTAAGGTTAAGCAATGATGCAAACTTTAACAATTGATGAAATTAATAGACGTGCAGATAAAGTAATCACTAACTATTACCAGAGCTGAGCAATATCAAATGTTCAGCACACGTTAGTTAAACCCAGCTTAAATTCCGCAGAGTTGAACTACCTAAATCAAATGTTTAAACAATCGGCTAGTCAATAATATCTTTTAAAGCGCATTCAATTTTGTCGAATTTAAAATTGAAGCCGGAATTGATTAATTTATCTGGGTAAATGTTTTGGCTATCTAGTAATAAACTAGATGATTCACCCATTAACATTTTTAATATACACGCAGGAACGGTAAAAATCGCTGGTCTGTTAACGTTATAAGCCAGCGCTTTAGTAAACTTTAAATTGTTAATTGCATTTGGAGTTGCCATGTTGACCGGACCTGACAGGCTAGGTGTTTCTATGATGTGATGTATAGCTCGTATCATATCTTTCATGTGTATCCATGACATCATTTGTTCACCAGTTGAAATAGGGCCTCCTAAGCCAAACTTAAATGGCATTAGCATTTTAGCCAACGCACCACCATCTTTTTCTAAAACGACGCTTGTTCTTATTAATACTACTCGGCATTGATTCGTCACTGCAGATGCGATTGTTTCCCATGTTTTGCATAGGTTTGCGGCGAAGTCATCAGCTTGACAATCATGCTCTTCATTTACAGGCTCTAAGCCTGTATTTCCGTATATACCAATTGCAGAGCCACTGATTAATAGTTGAGGCTTTTCTTCAGAGCTGTTGATAAATTCAACGAGTTGTTTCGTTGTATCCCACCGGCTATTTTCTATTGTGGCTTTTTGCTCAGCAGTCCAACGTTTATCTGCAATTGGTTCACCAGCTAGGTTGATAATGATATCGAAGCCGTATTCGCCAGATAGTGAGTTAATGTAACGAACATTAGATGAGGTAGATGACTTGTTTTGTCTTGTTAGAATTGCAATTTTTGCACTTGGATAGTGCTCTGAAAGATAGGGAATAAGGTAGCGACCGATAAAACCAGTGCCACCTGTGATTAATATGTTCATTTATTTTGCTAACCTAGCTTGTTGATTAATAAAGCATAGATCAGTACGAGGTATTAAACTAGTTAGATCCTTCTTGAATAAGTTCAATACTGTAACCATCGGGGTCTTTGATAAAAGCAATTACTGTTGTTCCACCTTTAACCGGACCCGGTTCTCGGCTAATAACACAACCTTTGTCTTTTAATAATTGGCAGGTTGTATAAATATCATCTACGCCAATTGCTATATGTCCATAAGCTTGGCCGTGATCATAACTATCAATACCCCAATTATAAGTTAATTCAAGTACAGTTGATGACTCGATACTGTCATAGCCAAGGAATGATAAAGTATATTTGTACTCTTCATTCTCACTGCGTTTAAGTTCTTTCATGCCTAAAATATTAGTGTAAAAACTAATAGAGCGGTCTAAATCACCAACTCTTAACATAGTGTGCATTAATCTCATCATTGAACCTTTAGAATGAATGACTGTAATTGAATAGTTGTGTAGCTTATTTATTGGTAATCGAGTGATTACCTTTTCTTTTTTGCTTGTTCTTTTAGAACTTCATTAATAAAGCTTTTACGACCATACTCACGTGTGATGATACATTTATCTAAGGAAAAACCCCTCGCAGGGCAGTACTCTCTTCCGTAGTAGATGATCTGTAGGTGTAGGCCATTCCACCTGTCTTTTGGAAATAAGCGCTTTGCATCTTTTTCTGTTTGTTCAACACTTTTTCCATTTGATAAGCCCCAGCGATACATTAACCGGTGAATATGTGTATCAACAGGAAAAGCGGGTACACCAAAAGCTTGTGCCATCACCACTGATGCCGTTTTATGACCAACGCCCGGCATCGCTTCTAATGCAGCAAAATCTTGCGGTACTTCACCATTGTGTTGTTTGATGATCATATCTGATAAATGCCAAATCCCTTTTGATTTCATTGGAGATAAACCACATGGCTTAATAATGGCCTTTATTTCATCAATTGTAAGTAGCACCATATCAAAAGGGTTATCCGCTCGAGCAAATAATTTTGGTGTAATTTGATTAACTCTTTCATCTGTACATTGGGCAGAGAGTAAAACTGCAATGAGCAATGTATAGGGATCTTTATGATCGAGTGGGATCGGTAATTCTGGGTATAAATCATCAAGGATATTGATGATTGCCGATACTTTTTCTTTTTTAGTAATGGTTTTTTCCATGCTAAATACTCAACACTGTTTTAGAACTTGTAATCACTTAAATTAATAAAGAGAAGTGATTAACTAGAGATATTATCAGCGGTGACTCTGACTCGTTCTGCTTTTTGTGTTTTTTGCTCACCAACGACTAACTTTTCAATACGCTTGTTCAACATATTTTTAACGGCAATGATCAAGCCCATTAAGATAAATGCACCTGGTGGCAATATTGCAGCCAGAAAAGATTCATCCGCTCTGAATATCTCGACAGTCCATGTTTGCGCTATTGGGCCTAAAAGCAAGTCTGCGCCTGCAAGCAGCGTCCCTGAACCTAATATTTCGCGTATGGCACCCAATATGACTAATACAAATAAGAAACCAAGCCCCATCATCAAACCATCTATTGCAGATAATTTAATATTATTTTTAGATGCAAAAGCTTCTGCACGACCAATAATGGCGCAATTGGTGACTATAAGTGGAATAAAGATACCTAATGTCTGATACAGTTCATATGTATAGGCATTCATTAAGAGTTGGATAATGGTAACCAATGATGCAATGATCATCACAAACACTGGAATGCGAATTTCACTTGGAACCCAGTTTCTGACAATCGAAACGGTGATATTTGAGCTTATCATTACAAATAAGGTTGCTATACCTAACCCCAAACCGTTAATAGTTGTATTAGTAACGGCGAGAAGAGGGCATAAGCCTAACATTTGTACCAATGCAGGATTGTTTTTCCAAAGCCCTTGCCAGCTTAGCTCTTGAATAGGTGTCATATTATTTCTCGCAGTTGCTGGTTAAATCGAACAAATTACCTTGTTCTTGCTGATGCCATAAAATGGTGCGCTTTAGTCCTTTGACAATAGCTCTAGGTGTAATCGTTGCACCTGTGAATTGATCAAACATACCGCCATCTTTTCTGACTGCCCAGCGAGAATCATCTTCACCATTTACTTCATTGTCATTGAATTTGGTGATCCAATCTGAGCGTTTAATTTCAATTTTATCCCCAAGGCCTGGGGTTTCTTGATGGAAGGTAGTACGCGTACCTAATACTTTAGAGTTGATATCAAGTGCCAGAATTAAATCCATTCGGCCGTTATAGCCGTCGAGTACGATGACCTCAGTTGCTATCGCCACAGGTATACCGTCTTTTCTTGCTCTAAAAACCTTGATTGCTTTACCATTTTCATCAGAAGTGATGACGCAATCGTTAGCTAAATCATTGTTGTAGCTTTCCCTATCAATAATTTCATCAAGTACTTTAATTTGCGCTAATGCTTGTTGCTCTGCAATTTTAGGAGCGGTAAAGATGTGCACCAATGTTACTAATGCCGTTGAAGCTAATGCAAAGGCGGCTAATACCAAGCTTGATTTTTTTACTTGCTTTATCATTTGTTCACCTCTGTATGGCCGTAAACTCTCGGTTGAGTGTAATAGTCAATCAATGGAACACACATATTTGCCAGTAAAACAGCAAAAGCAACGGCATCAGGGTAGCCACCCCAAGTTCTGATGGCGAATACAAAAAAGCCAACCAGCGCGCCATATACTAAGCGACCTTTGTTAGTTGTCGATGCAGATACAGGATCAGTAAGAATAAAAAATGCGGCTAACATAGTCGCACCAGAGGTTAGGTGTATCCAAACAGGTGCTACAGTATCTGTGCTTACACCTTGTGCTAATAGGCAAAAGAAGGTCAAACTGGCTATGAAAGACACAGGGATTTGCCATTTTATAAATTTAGTTTTTAGTAAATATAAGCCACCTAGCAAATAGGCAATATTGACCTGCATCCAACCGATACCAGAGCCATTATCAAATAGGTTGCCTGCTAATATTTCATCACTGGTATAGCCTGCAGTGATGCCCGTCTTAACCGCATCTAAAGGTGTGGCCATAGTAAATCCGTCAATATCTGCAATAAGTTGACTAACGGAATAACCTTGAGTCGTGTAACCGGTGAAAATGGTATACAAAGTATCGGTTATCGAAAGGTCATACTGGATCAAGCTGGCGGCCGGCAACCAAGATGTCATGGATAATGGGAAAGAGATAAGTAATACAACATAACCTGCCATTGCCGGATTGAAAATGTTTTGTCCTAAACCACCAAAGGCATGTTTTACCAGTGCTATTGCGAAAATGGTACCAATTGTTGCAACCCACCAAGGTGCAAGTGGTGGTAAGCAAATGGCTAATAGCAGCGCAGATAATACCGCTGAGTTATCATCTAGGTAATGCTTAATAGGGCGGTTTCGCAGTTTAAGACAAATGGCTTCTGTCAGGACTGCGACTAGACAACAAAGTAGTATTTGAATGAGCACACCCATGCCAAAATAATAAACTTGGGTGGCGATGCCAGGAATACAGGCAATACCCACTTGCAACATTACATTGCCTGTTTTGTTGTTTTTGCGTGTATGTGGAGAGCTAGCTAGTTTAAAACTCATTATTGGCCTTGTTCTCTTTTCGCTTTTGCTTTAGCAATTGCGGCTTTAATACGTACTTTCTGTTCACTGTCGTGGTCGTTTTCTTCGACACTAGCAGCTTCATTTGTTTGTTGTTCTGCTTGCTGCCTTCTCGCTTTTGCTCTTTCTATAGCAGCGCGGGCTTTCGCTTTATTATCAGAGCTAATATCTACATGCTCATGAGTTGCTTGCGTTGCATTATTCATTTCAGCATTATCATCAGACTGTTGACGACGAGCTTTCGCTTTAGCTATTGCCGCTTGTGCTTTCGCCTTAGTGTCACTTGCGGAAGATGCAGCTTGTAGCGATTTATCGTTATTTTCTTCTAATTTTGGTTCACTTGCGTTAGCTTCATCATGCTCTGTCTGAATTTGCTGCGCCTCTTTTGCTAAGGGTTTTGCTTTGGCGCGCTCAATAGCCGCTTTTGCAACTGACTTCGTATCTGCTTTAGTATCTGATTGAGCGTCAGTTGTATTTTGTGCACCTGTAGTATTCGCATCAGCTTCGGTATTTTCAGCTTGGGCCTGTGCATTTTGTTTGGCTAAGCGTTTTGCTTTGGCGCGCTCAATAGCCGCTTGTGCAACTGATTTAGTATCTGGTTGAGCATCAGTTGTATTTTGTGCACCTGTAGTATTCGCATCAGCTTCGGTATTTTCAGCTTGAGTCTGTGCAGCTTGCTTGGCTAAACGTTTTGCTTTGGCGCGCTCAATAGCCGCTTTTGCAACTGACTTCGTATCTGCTTTAGTATCTGATTGAGCGTCAGTTGTATTTTGTGCACCTGTAATATTCGCATCAGCTTCGGTGTTTTCAGCTTGTGCCTGAGCAGCTTGTTTGGCTAAGCGTTTTGCTTTGGCGCGCTCGATAGCAGCTTGCGCTTTAGACTTGTTGTCGCTTGCGTTTTCATTATCGTTAGTATTCGAAAATTCTTCGCTTGTTTTCGTTTCGCCCTGTTTTGCAAGGCGTTTAGCCTTGGCAAGTTCAATGGCTTGCTCTGCTTTAGATTTTACCGTGCTTTGAGCACTATCTGTGTTGTTCTCAGTTTGCTCAGCTTTTTTAGCTTGGACTCTAGCAAGTGCCGCTGCTACTTTATCTTGCGCACTTGGGTCACTTTGCATTGCTTTTTTGCGATTCTCAGCTGCTTTTTTGTGTTTAGCTAGCCGTGCTTCTTTTTCTTTTTCAAGACGTTCTGCTCTTGCTTCAAATCGCTTCTTTGCCTGTTCCGCTTTTTCTTGCTCGACTTCAGCTTGGCGTATTTCTGCTTTTGCTTGTCGATAGTATTGAACCAGAGGAATATCGCTTGGGCATACAAATGCACAGGCTCCACATTCAATACAATCAAATAGGTTTAAATCCTGTGCTTTGTCATATTCTTTGGCTGAACTGTGCCAATAAAGTTGCTGTGGCAGTAAAGATGCAGGGCACGCATCAGCACAATCACTACAGCGTATACATGCTTTTTCTGGAGGTGCTGGCGGCAGTTCTTGTTGAGTTGGTGCAATAATACAGTTGGTACTTTTAGTCACAGGTACCTGAGCTGAGTGAAGATTAAAGCCCATCATTGGGCCACCCATTACCAGCTTTTGTGCATTGATATCTTCTGGATGATAACCGGCCGTATTCAAGAGGTGTTCAACGGGAGTTCCAATACGAGCCCATACATTTTGTGGCTTATCGAGGTTTTCTCCCGTGATCGTTACTATTCGTTCAATGAGTGGTTCACCCGTGTATATTGCTTTGTAAATCGCATAGCAAGTACCTACGTTTTGCGAAACAATACCTAAAGCAGCAGGTGGGCTGCCTTTTGGTACTTGTTTACCTGTTAGGACTTGAATAAGTTGCTTTTCTCCACCAGCTGGATATTTGGTTGGGATCTTTCTTACAATAAACTGCTGTTTGTCTTTACATGCTTCATCGAGCGCTGCTATTGCTTCTGGTTTATTATCCTCAATGGCAATCACTACCAGCTTTGGCTCTAGCAAGTGAGCAAGCACTTCGATACCGTGTACTATCTCATCTGCATAGTTTCGCATTAACATATCATCGGCAGTGATATAAGGCTCACACTCCACACCATTGATAAGCAAATATTCAATATCTTGTGCTTGTTGTTTTACGTGAGTAGGGAAACCTGCACCACCTAAGCCTGTTATCCCTGCCTCTTGCAAGGCTTTGATGATGCTTTCTTTAGATTGAGTATGAAAGTGTGATTGCGGTTGTAATTCGATACTTTCATCTAGACCATCAGATTTGATAGTTACTGTTTTTTCAGGGATACCAGAGGCGTGAGATGAAACATGTTCGCCAATTTCAATGATTTCACCTGACGTTGGTGCATGAACTGGCACGGCCATATTATGGTTAGAAAAGGTTAAAGCTTGGCCTTTTTTTACTTTGTCACCGACTTTAACTCTTAATTCACTGTACACACCTATGTGTTGCTTCAATGGCACATAGTAGTAATCGGTTAGCGGCAATGTATCAACTGAATCTGTGATTGACATTGACTTGCGCTCTGGTGGATGAACGCCACCGGGAAAGTCCCACAGAACACCTGATTTAATTTTTTCTAGTAATGAGTGAGCCACTTTAACTTCCTAGTGAACTTGCTTAACAGGTATGGCGTCTAGTTGCCATTTCCAGCTTTGTGTCGTTTGCGCTAAAGGTAGCATGTCAATGCAATCCACAGGGCAGGGGTCTACACATAAATCACATCCAGTACACTCATCCGTAATGACTGTGTGCATCGCTTTAGATGCGCCAACAATGGCATCTACTGGACAAGCCTGAATGCATTTAGTGCACCCAATGCACTCATCTTCTCGGATGTAAGCGACTTTTTTGACTTCCTCTGCGACATCATCACTTTCAGTACCTGCAAGTGGGGTATATTCTCTACCCGTTAGATCCGCTATCTTGTGAATAGTATTATCACCACCTGGTGGACATTTATTGATGTCGTCTCCATCTGCAATGGCTTGAGCATAAGGTTTACAACCTGGATACCCACATTGACCACACTGAGTTTGAGGTAATATCTCATCTATTTGATCGACAAGCGGATCGGCATCAACCTTATATTTTATAGCCGCGTAGCCCAAAATAGAGCCAAAAATAAGCGCTAATACGCCTAATACGATAAGTGCACTAATTAGGGTCATGACAATTTAATTAATCCTGTAAAGCCCATAAATGCGAGTGACATTAAACCTGCGGTTACCATTGCAATAGCAGTGCCTTGAAATGATTTCGGAATGTCAGCGGCAGCGAGTCGCTCTCGAATAGCGGCAAATAAAATTAATACTAACGAAAAGCCGATTGCAGCACCGAAACCATAAATAATTGACTCGATGGCATTGTGTTGTTCGTTAACATTCAATAGGGCTACACCCAAAACAGCGCAGTTAGTGGTTATGAGTGGTAGGAAAATACCGAGTAAACGATAAAGTGTTGGTTGGGTTTTATGTAGTAACATCTCTGTAAATTGTACAACCACTGCTATCACTAGAATAAAAGACAGAGTTCGTAGAAATGTAAGATCCAGCGGTTGTAGTATGTAGTTATTAATTAAATAACTGGTAAATGAAGCGAGTGTTAATACAAATGTAGTCGCCAGCGACATGCCGACAGCCGTCTCAACACGACCCGAAACCCCCATAAAAGGGCAGAGGCCGAGAAATTTTACTAAGACGAAATTGTTTACTAATACTGTGGCCAGTAAAAGCAGGATATATTCAGTCATAAGGGTTAAATGCAGTGGCGATATAATCAGATCAAATAATCCGCTATTATCCTTTTTTATGAAGTATTTAACAACTTATGTAGGGTAGGGATTTACTGCATTTTATCGCCAAAAAAGAAAAACCTGCCGAGGGCAGGTTTTCGTTTTATTAAAATTCGACGGGTTTGCCGATAAAGTAACCTTGTGTGCCATCAACAAAGAGTTGTTCAAGCGCGTGTTTCTCTTCTTGCGTCTCAACACTTTCCGCGATGACATTAACCCCTAAACGGTGAGCGAGGTCGACGATAACTCGTAAGAAATATTGATTATTCTTATCTTCATCAACGCCTCGGCTATAGCTACCATCCATTTTGATAAAGTCAGGTTTTAAGTCTCTGAAGAACTTAAATGATGTCATCCCCATACCAAAGCGCTCTACGGTAACACGAGCACCCGTTCTGTGAACCATATCGAGGAAGCGCTTAGAGGCAGACATGTTTTGCTGCATACCAAACTCAGTTACTTCGAATACAATTTTAGAGGCAATTGCTGGGTCACGTAGTAATCTGCGTTCAAGCCAAATAGCAAATTGCTCGTCATGCGCAGATTTGGAAGTAATGTTGATACCAAAATACTGGCTTTGTAAGCCACGCTCTTGGATTAGGTTCATCGTTTGCTCAACAATGAGTTTATCAACAAAGATGATCTTATCCATTTTTTCTGCCATCGCGATAAATGAAGCGGTTGGTAAAACCTGATCATCTTCATTAGTAAAGCGGGCCAGTACTTCTGAATAAACTTTTGAATTTTTGTTGGTCGGTTGAATCGGCTGATAATAGAGCACTACTTTTTTGTTATCGATCACTTGCTCGATAACTTCACGCCAGTTTTGGTTACCGTATTTTGCACTGACATTCTCAAGTACTGATATATCAGTTTGAATATGCCACGCATTGGCGTATTTCGTTTGAGCAATACAAACCGCAGTGTCTGTTAATGCTAATAGCTCACCGAGTGGACGCCCTGCTTCATAGGCGACTAAACCTGTGTAAGCAATAGAGTCTGTTTCAATGTTTTGTTGCAGTTCGCCTAAGCGACCTTGCAAGTTAATGGCAAAGTTTTCAGCTTCTTTGGCAGTTACGCTTGGTAGAAGTACCGCAAAATCAGAGCCATTTAAACGATAAACTTCAGCATTTTGGTAAGTGTTAACCACGCGTTGAATTGTATTGGCAAGCTCTGTGATATATTCATCACCGGCGCTGTAACCTCTATTTTGGTTGATTGCGTTTAACTCAGTGGCACGTGTAACCGCAAGTGTACCGAAATCTAAGTTATCAATATTTTGTAGCCTTTCTTCAAAGTACTCGACAAAACTGATTCTATTTTTAAGTCCCGTTAACTCATCTCTGGTTGCGTTAACTTTATAACTATCCGCAGTAGCTCTGGTGACTGAAAGTTTCTTTTCGAAATTACTTTGTAACTGCTCCAAAGACTCTGTTAAAGGAAGAAACTCTTCAGGCAAGCTTTGAATGACGGCATCACTATCTTCTTCCTTACTTAAATTATTAAGCATATTGGAGATGTTAGCGACAGAACGTCTAACAATGTGTTGAATAAGTTGCCTGATAGATATACTCAGTAAGATAAGTACGACTAGGGTGATCAGAAGAGAAGAGTAGAAAGTGCTATCAAATAAATTGAGCTCTTGTTTGAATCGCAATTGATAAGTAATGGCTAATTCGTGTTTTTTACTACGTACCATTTTTTCTTCAGGTAAGTAGGATAGGTTACTTAGCAGGGTATGCCCTAACGAGCTTGATGCACCATCATCTTGATAACTATACAAAGAGGCACCTTGACCATCTTTTATCGTAAGTTGCGAATAATCAAAAGAGGCCTTTAAGTTTTTTGCCAAGACTTTGGCATCAACAATTTGGTAGCTGTCTATGATGCGTTTTAATATTTGGCTATGTTGATTTTGTTTTTCATTAATGTGATCTGAAACGATCAAACAAAAAGTAAACATAAATGAGAAAACTAATATCAGGAAAGTGATCAGGTTTCGGACTAATAAGCGTCTAAAGATACTCATTCCCTAGGTACTCCGTTTAAGTTCATCCACTATTATAGGAACTGGATAGATATTATTATTGTTGTGAATGCGAGGTTTTACTTCAGTTATCTGTTTTTAAAGTTCGATAACTTAACTTAGCGTTGAGATAAAGATAATTTTTTTTAAAGATTTTGTCTAGTTAAAGCAGTTAATAAGAGTGAATTACAAGTTGTTGCTTTGTAAAGGTATTGAAAGTATGAAATAGAGTAGGAGGCAAGTATGAAAAACTTGGCTCCCCCTCCCCGACTCGAACGGGGGACCTGCGGATTAACAGTCCGTCGCTCTAACCAACTGAGCTAAGGGGGAACATCGTTTTTTTCGTTGTGCGATTTGGCTCCCCCTCCCCGACTCGAACGGGGGACCTGCGGATTAACAGTCCGTCGCTCTAACCAACTGAGCTAAGGGGGAACATCGTTTTTTTCGTTGTGCGACTTGGCTCCCCCTCCCCGACTCGAACGGGGGACCTGCGGATTAACAGTCCGTCGCTCTAACCAACTGAGCTAAGGGGGAACATCGTTTTTTTCGTTGTGCGATTTGGCTCCCCCTCCCCGACTCGAACGGGGGACCTGCGGATTAACAGTCCGTCGCTCTAACCAACTGAGCTAAGGGGGAAGCTTGTCGCGTCAACGGGGGCGCATATTAATGATGTCGGCTAAACCTGTCAACAAAGTTTTTAAGATATTTTTAATGTTTTTGACTGTTCGCTTGAAAAATGTACTTCTTGTATGGGAAAGATTCTGTTTTTGTTAGCTTTTTAGCCTTTTAGGCATTTTTGCAAGGATTTGATTTGAAATTAATTTTGGCTAATATCGACTTCATCTTATTCAGCTTTTAATTTGGGTATAAAAATCATAAAGAGTAGGGGACATTATTTAATTAAAAGCGCTTTATAAGTGAATCATCACTCTTAAATATATCTACAGAAAAAAGTATGGCTGTAATCGAGCCTACTATTAATAAATAGCTACAAAGCTCACCTCTCTATAATTGTCGTTACTTTTATCAAGTAGGAAATAGGAAATAGGAAAATAGAAAAGTGAATCTGGCTACTTTGCTACTCTTTGTATTGGAGGCCACTCCTACAAGCTCACAATATCAATGTCCAAACCTAATGCAATCAGAAACTCTAGCTCAGAGCTATTTAAAGTATTACGGTAGGTCATAAATCGTGAATGTTGAAATAACATCAAACTGCAAAAACGGGTTCAACGCTATTTCCTAATTAGAAGGTTTAAATAGAGCAACACAATCACCACTTACTAGGCTTAATTATTCTTTATTGTGTTTCAGGTAAACCATGGCCTTGTTTTAGCTACACGCTCAGCAAATTGCTCCATTAGCTAAAAAGACTGGAAGCCTAACCAAGTGCGAACTTGCATTACCCACTACATTACTAAAAGCAACTTTTGCCACTTTATCAGCCTTCCTACTACCATAACCACTTCAAAAAAGCCTTACTAAGATTTGCATACAATGCTTAATTAATAGTGTACTGCTGACTGCTGTTGGGTAATTTATTACAGCTCATCAGGTTGTATCTCTATTAGTGAGTGATTGAAGTTAAAACGTCTGTGTTTATTACTTTCGGAATTGGTAATTTTGTTATCCACTGTATCTGTGGGTAACTGTGTGAAAAAGATATTGGTGAATTGGTTATAACCTGTTTTAGTGAAAAAGGTTGTTTGAAAAGTTTTTTTAAATCAATTTCTTGCGAGTTTGTTAGTTCATTTGGTGAATAAAACAACAAGAAATAGTAAATAATCCACTTGTTAACATCCCTGTTTGTTTTATCTTAATTTAAAGGTTGTTTTTTGAGCTTTTTGTTGTTTTTACCTCTTTTGATGATGAGGGATGTGAATAAAACATATAACTCACTTGTTTTGGTATTTGTTTTTTGGGCGAGTGATATTTACTTTATTTTCAATCCAAATGAAGTTGGTTTGTCATTTAGATTTAATCAAGTTGTCACATAGGTTTAAAAATAGACAAAATGTCTATGTTTGTTTCCAAATATTTTACCTACTTTACCTCAACTCAGTAGCAATAAGGCTTTGCGCGCGTTATCCACTTGTTCTGTGGATAACTGTGTGGGTTAAATTGAATACAATCCGCTAAGGCGCGTCATTACTGTGTCAATACTATTTTTACGATTTTTTTATAAAAAATAAAAAGTCATTAATAATCAAGTGCTTGTGAGATTCTTGATGTTTTTTTAATTAAACTGTTTGAAAAATGTCCGCTTTAGATCTTTATGCCCCTTTGTTGTGCATTAATTTTACAAATTGATTATTTTTTCTAAAAAAGTCAGATCTTTCCTTGTATTTTTTCAGCGAGGTCATCTTGCTTCATTTAGCTGACACAGAATGTTAGTTACATTTATTAATAACTCTAATTTGCTTGACGATTTTCACGCTAGAATGGCTTTTTGAACTGATAAATTAATTAGGCTTATTGCTAGAACTCGAATAGAATATGTCCTTTAATATCCAGCTTTTCCTTTTCCTAGCCTAATTTAAGTCAATCAATGTCGTCAGTTAAAAAAAATCCTCACCATGATTTACTCAATGGTCCTATTGAATCCACATTAAAGAGTATGACCATTCCTATGGTATTAGGCATGATTGCGCTGATGTCATTTAATCTAATAGACACGCTCTTTATTGGTTTTATGGGAACAGTACAACTGGCTGCTATTAGCTTTACCTTCCCTATTACCTTTACCGTTATAAGCCTAGCGATAGGTCTAGGTATAGGCACATCTGCTGTCATAGCTAAAACGTTAGGGCAGGGAGATAAATTATTGGCTAAAAAGCATGCGAACTCTGCATTAACACTGTCGGTTATCTTTGTCGCTGTTTTATGTCTCATTGGCTATTTCACCATCGACCCCCTCTTTAGAATGCTTGGTGCTACGGATGAAGTCCTTCCTTATATCAAGCAATACATGGAAATTTGGTACATGGGCTGTCTTTTCTTGGTCTTGCCCATGGTGGGTAATAGTGTTTTAAGAGCTTCGGGAGATACCAAGACGCCTAGTCAAGTAATGGCGATGGGCGGCTTAATCAATGCTGTATTGGATCCTATTCTTATTTTTGGCTTCGGTCCTATACCCGCTTTAGGTATGCAAGGCGCCGCGTTAGCGAGTTTGATTTCTTGGGTAATTGGCACATTTGCTATCGTATACATTCTTGCTTATTCAAGAAAACTGATGTTCAAGCGCTTACCTTATATTCGTGAGTTGATTCAATCTGGTCGCGACATCATGAAAATAGGTTTACCTGCCGCTGGCGCAAACATGTTGACACCTATTGCTATGGCGATTCTAACGGCAATTGTTGCAACCTATGGTAAAGAAGCGGTTGCTGCCATTGGTGTAGGAAATAGAATTGAATCGATTGCATCTATGGTTGTCTTGGCGTTGTCTATGTCTTTACCGCCATTTGTTAGTCAGAACTATGGTGCAGGACAAATAGACCGAATCAAACAAGCTTACTTATCTGTGAGTAAATTTGTCATGGCATGGCAGTTTGGTACTTATGTATTGTTGTTATTTTTAGCTTGGCCGATTGCGCGTGCTTTCTCATCGGACGAACAGGTGATTGATTTAATTACTTGGTTTATTTGGATTATGCCACTGGCTTATGGTCTACAGGGAATTGTGATCCTGACTAATTCTTCATTGAATGCACTGCACAAACCTATGCATGCTTTAGTACTGAGTGTCTTCAGATTGTTTGTTTTCTTTTTACCCCTTTCATATTTCGGTGGCCTTATTGCCGATATTCACGGTTTATTTGTTGGTGGGGTGATCGCAAACCTACTAATGGCCATTTTATCTTTTACTTGGTTTAGCAGACAGATGAAAAACTGCCAGTTAAATCAAGCGCCACAAGAAGTGCCAAGTAAATCTTAATAAAAGTGTGATATATGTCGGATAAGTTATTTAAATTAAGTTCGCAATACCAACCAGCAGGCGATCAACCTAAAGCGATCGAGCAGCTAGTTGATGGTTTTGATGCCGGTCTTGCCCATCAAACTTTACTCGGTGTAACAGGCTCAGGTAAAACATTTACTATGGCCAATGTGATAACTGAGCTCAATCGACCGACTTTATTATTAGCACATAACAAAACGCTTGCAGCACAGCTTTACGGAGAAATGAAAGAGTTTTTCCCCGATAACGCGGTTGAGTACTTTGTTTCTTATTACGATTATTACCAGCCTGAAGCATATGTGCCTTCAACAGATACTTTTATCGAAAAAGATGCATCTATTAATGATCATATCGAGCAGATGCGATTATCTGCAACGAAAGCATTAATGGAAAGGCGTGATGTTGTGATCGTCGCTTCTGTTTCAGCAATCTATGGCCTTGGTGATCCGGACTCATACCTCAAAATGCTATTGCATTTAAGACAGGGTGATTTGATTGACCAGCGAGCTATCTTAAGGCGTTTAGCTGAACTGCAATATACTCGAAACGATATCGAGTTTCAGCGTGGTACTTATCGCGTTAGAGGTGATGTTATTGATATTTTCCCAGCAGATTCAGAAAGAGATGGTGTAAGAGTTGAGTTATTTGATGAAGAGATAGAGCGAATCAGTGAGTTTGATCCGTTAACAGGTGAAATGAAACAAACACTTGCTCGCACGACCATCTACCCAAAAACACACTATGTTACGCCACGTGAAAAAATATTGGCTGCTGTTGATGATATCAAAGACGAGTTAGCCGATAGAAAGAAGCAATTATTATCTTTAAACAAACTGGTAGAAGAGCAAAGAATTAGTCAACGTACTCAATTTGATATTGAAATGATGGTAGAGCTTGGCTATTGCTCTGGTATCGAAAACTATTCACGCTATTTATCCGGTCGTGCACCGGGTGAGCCACCACCTACGTTATTTGATTACCTTCCTGATGATGGATTACTCATTATCGATGAATCGCATGTGACGGTGTCGCAAATTGGCGCCATGTACAAAGGCGACAGGTCACGTAAAGAGAACCTCGTTGAATACGGTTTCAGATTACCATCAGCACTTGATAATAGGCCGATGAAATTTGAAGAATTCGAACAAGTTTCACCGCAAACGCTTTACGTATCGGCTACTCCTGGTAATTACGAATTAGAAAAGTCCAATGGCGAAGTCGCAGAACAGGTCGTTAGACCTACAGGTTTATTGGACCCCACACTTGAAGTACGACCGGTTGCCACTCAAGTAGATGATCTTTTATCTGAGATAAACCTTCGCGTAGCAAAGGATGAGCGTGTATTGGCGACGACGTTAACCAAGCGAATGGCTGAGGACTTAACAGATTATTTAAATGACCATGGAGTTCGAGTGCGTTATCTACACTCTGACATTGATACGGTTGAGCGAGTGGAAATTATTCGTGATCTGAGGTTGGGTAAGTTCGATGTACTGGTTGGGATTAACTTGCTCAGAGAAGGCTTGGATATGCCAGAAGTATCCCTTGTTGCCATCTTAGATGCCGATAAGGAGGGTTTCTTACGTTCTGAGCGTTCACTTATTCAGACTATTGGACGTGCGGCCCGTAACGTTAATGGCCATGCTATTTTGTATGCAGACAGAGTGACAGGCTCTATGCAAAAAGCAATGGATGAAACTAGCCGCCGCCGTGAAAAGCAACAAGCCCACAACGAGTTACACGGTATTACGCCGCAAGGTTTAAATAAGAAAATTACTGATGTAATGGATGTAGGTCATGAAGACGATGGCGCAGGCGGCCAAAAGGTCAAATTGAGAAAAGTTGCTGAATCAAAAGGTAAATATCAAGCTAAGAGCATTGATGAATTAACCAAAGAAATCAAAGCACTTGAAAGTGAAATGTATGAAGCTGCAAGTAATTTAGAATTTGAAAAAGCAGCTAAACTTCGCGATCAGGTGCATGAGTTGCAACAGCAAATTATCAAGCAATCATAACAACTACTCATCGGGCCCATTAAATTTGTGATGGGCCTAAATACATCAATGACCTAAAAACTCAGGAATATGAGACTCCATCGCCATTTCAATTTCATAAGCTAATTGCTCTAGCGAACTGGTACTTCGGCTATTGATGGCGGCTAAAATTTGATCTTGTACATCTAACGGTAAGAGCATTTTTTCTAAAAACATATGTGCCTGAGTATCATCAAAACGGCAATCCATATTGGGCAAAGTCAGTGCTTGGATTCTTACAACAGAATTCATTCTTTGTCTCCTCAAGAACTTAAAGCTAAGCAATTTATCTGGCAAAGACTGCCTGTAAATCGGCCTACTCGCTTATAAGTTTAGAACCTGACCTAGGTTCATTTAGAGCAATTGGCACTATAAATTAAGTTGCTTATGAATAAACTCACTAACTAAAAACTAAGTTCTTGTTTTTTATGCATATTCATTTTCGTTGTTAAAAACGTAAAATTGAATGTTTACTGCTCTTTGCCGATAATCTTTATAAGTCTTTATTTTTTAGGTGCTTAGGAGGAAATGATGTTAATTACAACTGATGTCCTTATCCCTTTTATGCCTCGAGCTATACAAAACAAGCTCAAACCTGAGCGGCTGAACATTAAAAAAGTAGAAAAAGAGGCAAAAAGTAAAAATGATTTAACCTCTGAAGATAGGCCGAATACGGATTTAAGCCATTATGTTTTAAGGCACCACAAGGCGCCTTATCAAGATGATAATGAAGAGGATGCTAAAGCTAAAAAACAAACAAAACACATTGATATTATGGCATAAACACGCTTTTTGCTTTGTGCATTTTGGCTCGGTTTAAGTGTATAATGCGTGCCTGTTTATGAAGGATAAGGTGTGTTGTAGTGACAGTTTCTAAGGCTTTTGCAAAAGATGGCTTACTAGCACAAGCTATTGATGGTTATCAGCCTAGAGATGCGCAAATTGAACTATCCAAATCGTTCGAAAAAATCATCAAGCAAAAACAGCTATTAATTGCTGAAGCAGGGACGGGGACAGGGAAAACTTTTGCCTATCTTGTACCAGCCTTGCTCAGTAATAAAAAAGTTGTTATCTCCACCGGTACCAAAGCACTTCAAGAACAGCTCTATCACCGTGACTTACCGTTAATTATTAAAGCGCTGTCTTCAAAACGCTTTAGTGCTTTGTTAAAAGGGCGTGCTAATTACCTATGCCGTTATCGTTTGCAAATTAATGACGATGCACAACAAATTACCGACAAAAGTCTAAAGCAAGATTTCAAGACAGTAAGGACTTGGTCTACCCGAACTAAAACGGGTGATATTGGTGAGTTGACCACTATTAATGAAGACTCTCGCGTTTTTCCCCTTGTCACCAGCACAATTGATAATTGCCTTGGTAGAGATTGCCCAGATTATGAAGATTGCTACCTAGTTAAAGCGCGTAAAAAAGCGATGGACGCCGATTTAGTCGTTGTCAATCATCACTTATATTTTGCTGATTTGGCCGTTAAAGATACGGGGTTTGGCGAATTAGTGCCTGAGTCGGATGTGGTGGTCTTTGACGAAGCACATCAGCTGCCTGATATTGCTTGTGAATATTTTGGCGAGCGCTTTTCAACCCGTCAATTATTAGAACTAAGCCGAGATATTGAACTTGAATACCGCACAGAATTAACCGATGTGAAGCAATTAGCTAAGGTGGTTGAGAAACTATCTCGTGTGGGTAAAGACTTTCGACTGCAGTTTCCCATCGATGTAGAAAAAGGTAATTGGCGAGAAAAAGCAATCATTGAACCTTTTTCAACCCATGTCACTAAAGTTGAAGAAACCCTGCAATTTAGCTATGAAGTCATCAAAAACTGCCTAGGCCGAACCAAAGGTATCGATACCTGTTTTGAGCGTATTACCCATCTTCGAGCTGTGTTAGATAAAGTGAATGAACTCGAGCAACTCGATGCCAGTTTGTGGTACGAAACCACACCTCATCACCTGAGTTTAAACCTGACTCCATTGTCTGTTGCCGATAAGTTTGCTCCGATAAGAGAAGAAAAAGAACAGGCTTGGTTGATGACATCAGCTACGTTAGCAGTCAATGAGGGTTTTGATCACTTTACTGATTTATTAGGCTTGAAAGATTACGAGTCATTGGTGCTAGACAGCCCTTTTGATTACCCAAAACAATCCATGCTATGTGTCCCGCGATTAATTCCTGAGCCTAATGACAGAGAAGCACTCTCTAGCCTGATAAATATTGCAAAGCGCGTGATCAAGGCCAGTCAGGGACGCTGTTTCTTGTTATTCACCAGTCATCGGATGATGAATATGGTTGCTACAGCACTTAAAAAACAGCTAGATACGGATATTTTAGTGCAGGGGCAATGTGGAAAGCGCGAGTTGTTAAACCTCTTTTTAGAGCAAGATGAGGCGGCTCTTTTAGCAACGGGGGCTTTTTGGGAAGGTGTTGATGTAAGAGGCGATGCCTTAAAGTGTGTGATGATTGATAAGCTACCTTTCACGGCTCCTGATGATCCACTCAATCAAGCACGCATTGACAATTGTAAACGAAAAGGGCTTGATCCTTTTAGCTACGTTCAGATCCCGCAAGCGGTGATCACCTTAAAGCAGGGCGCTGGGCGCTTAATTAGAGATGTGGAAGATACCGGAGTCTTAATTATTTGTGATCCGAGGATCGTATCCCGTCATTATGGTGCTACTTTTGTAAAAAGCTTACCGGCGATGAAACGTACGCGTAGTTTAGATACAGCACTAGATTTTTTAAAAGCATAATTTGAGTTAATACTTATGAGCAAACGAATTTTAGCCATTGATACTTCTACAGAAGCCTGTTCTGTTGCCGTTTTAACGCAAGACAATGTCTATTCAGAATTTGATATTTGTCCTAGAGAGCACAACCAGCGCGTTTTACCTATGGTTGATAAATTATTGGCACAAGCTCAGCTTAAGCTCAATCAAATCGATGCAATTGCGGTTGGCGCAGGTCCGGGGAGTTTTACCGGAGTTCGCATTGCTACTGGTATTGTACAAGGACTAGCTTATGGTGCAAAGTTACCCGTAGCTCCTGTATCGTCTCTAGCGGCAATGGCGCATAGTGCCTTTAGACAAGAGCAAAGCCAGAATATTATCTGTGCCATTGATGCCAGAATGTCCGAGATTTATCTTGGGGCATTTCAAGTTAGTAAACTCGGACAAATTCAACAAGTTATCGGTGAAGCTGTAACCGCTCCTGTAGGCGCACTGGGCTCGTTATCGACCGATACCGATTGGGCAGGTGTGGGAACTGGGTGGCAAACATACCAAAGTGAGTTATCAGCGCAAATTAATGCCAAGGTATCAGAGCAAGTCGTTTTTCCACATGCAATTGATATCGCCTATCTGGCACAAGCAAATGAAAATGCTTGGGTTGAAGCCGAAAAAATCTCTCCAAGTTACCTTCGCAATGAAGTCACTTGGAAAAAGCTACCTGGTAAAGGCTAAGATGCCAAACAGTCGTTTATGGCGAGCTGATAATGCAAGAATTCACTTTTTTGTGTTGTTGGCTTTGAGCTTATTGCTGCAAAACTTGCCTTGGGTTCAGGTACCTCTTACCTGGCTGGCCACTTATTTTCATGAAATTAGCCATGGCTTAGCCGCTTTATTAACCGGCGGTAATATCCATTATATTCAACTTGATACGGATGGTAGTGGTTTATGTGTTACATCGGGTGGGATTAATTTTATAGTCACTTTTTCCGGTTATATTGGCGCGTCACTACTGGGGTATGTGCTTTATA
Source organism: Marinifaba aquimaris (assembly GCF_013328345.1). GTDB lineage: Bacteria > Pseudomonadota > Gammaproteobacteria > Enterobacterales > Alteromonadaceae > Marinifaba > Marinifaba aquimaris. The sequence goes on along the minus strand of NZ_JABULX010000033.1, from coordinate 25,619 downwards.
CCTTGGCACTGAGTAGCTCAAAATTGCAGACTTCTGGCTCCAATACCTTGATCAAACTGGTCAATTTAGGCCTAATTTTACTTCTGTTAGTGAGCTTGATTTTCTGGACATCTGATTTATTAACCCTATTAATTCAACTGGTGTTAATTGCATTATTTGCAAGTTGCTATTTAAAAGTTGATAACAGGTTACTTGCATTATGTTTTCAGTTTATAGCACTTAACGTTCTGATTGATGCAATTCAAAGCCCGCTTTATCTAATCGACAATAGGCAAATTGGTGATGGCGCAACATTGGCTCGGATGTCTTTTATACCTGAGTTTATTTGGGTGATGGTTTGGTTTAGCTTTGCCTTATTCTGTTTGTATAAAATATATCAGCAAGTACAAAAAACTTAATTTTTTGCCATGTGCCATTAGACGGAAGCCCAACATGAAGGACAATGACAAGGTTGAATTACCCCAAGGGGTAAACCAGTGCTATATCGATATCAAGGGTTTAACAATTAGTTACTGGCAATATTGCCATGCAAACAAAACTAAAAAACGAGCAACAAAACCTTGGGTTGTGCTTCATGGTTGGCTTGATAACAATGCCAGTTATGTACCCTTGATAGAGCAATTAAACCAACTTGATAGTTTTGAGAACGATATCTATTTTATTGAGTTTGCAGGCCATGGTTTAAGTCAGCACAAAAGCGAAGATAGCCACTATCACTTTATTGATTGGGTTTATGAACTCTCTGAATTATTAGAGGTACTTGTGCTAAACCCGTGTCATCTCATCGGTCATTCTCTAGGCGGTATTGTTGGCTCGGTTTATTCAGGGTTGTATCCAGAAAAAGTAACGAGCTTGACGATGCTTGACGCGGCAGGGCCCTATACGAGTGAGGTTGATGTTACAGAGCAAATTCGTCAAGCGTTCGACTCAAGAAAAGCGATTTCTAACTCACAAACAAAACATTATTCATCTTTAGATGCCATCATCAGAGCCAGAGCATTCCACAGTCAAATTCCAGAACACTTGGCGTCACTTTTAATCAAACGCGCTATGACTGGAAACGATGCTACTGGGTGGTCTTGGGCAAGCGACAGTAAACTGAAAACCTTGTCGCCGGTTAGGCTAACTGACGTTCAAGCACATCAAATCATTGAAAAAATAACGTGTCCAATTAATGTTATTTTAGCTTCAGAAGGTGAGCCGACAATTAGAAAAGCTTTTGAGCATAGGCAGTACAAGTTTAAAAATATGCAGTATGCTGTAATAGAGGGCAGTCATCATGTTCACATGGAAAAACCCGAACAAGTGTTGGCACGTATAATGAAATTTCACAGCCAGTTAAATCATAATCAATAGCAGGTTTTTATGTCTTTATATAACGCGATCAGTATTCCTTTTTTTGGTGATAGTCATGTCCTTCGAATTGATGAGCTTGAGCTGCCTTCAATAAATCCGCAGCAAGTATTAATCAAAACGATCGCGGCATCTGTAAACCCTATCGATTGTAAAACTCGCGCTGGGCTAGGCTGGGCAGCTCAAGAAAATAAAGACAAGCTACCTTGGACGCCAGGTTATGACATGTCTGGTGTAGTCGCCGCAGTTGGCGACCCAAAGTTGAGTGACTGGGTCGGTAAATTGGTTTTTGGCATGATAGGCTTTCCTTTTAAAGGAGGCGCTTATAGCCAATATGTAGTGGTTAATTTAGACGAAGTACTCGCTGTGCCTGATGGCGTGAACACGCTTAGTGCTGCAGCACTGCCTTTGGCTGGATTAACGGCTTACCAAGCCACAATTAAAAACGCAAATATTCAACCTGGTGATAATGTACTGGTACTCGGTGCAACCGGTGGGGTAGGTCATATCGCTGCTCAAATTGCTGAGTACAAAGGTGCACATGTCTCGGTAACTGGGTCTGAAGCGAAACGTCAGCTGCTTTCAAGCGCGAGTATAGGTCAAAATTGGCAATGGCTTGACGCAGGTAATTTATCACCTAATTGCGTCGCTAAAATTGACAAGGTGATTGATTGTGTTGGTGGTGATTTTAGTTTGGCTGTGTTAGCTATGCTCGATTCGGCACAAAGCTATATCACTTTGCCCACTATTACCGCTCAAGCACTTAAAGATTTAGGGCAAGATAAAGCCATCAATGTGACTAACTTTTTAGTTGAAAGTAATCAAAATCAACTTCAGCAATTAGCTGATTGGCTAAAACAAGGGATAATTAACGTTTACATTGGCCAAACTGAAAGCATTCAAAATGTAGCAATTGCTCATCAAATTGTTGAACAGAGCAAAGTTGCAGGTAAAACCATCTTAATGCTCGATTAGTTTTATCGGCAGCATTCATTGAGTACTTAACTTATTCAGCTCGGTTAATAATATACCGAGCTGCTTTTCACTTTTTGGCATATCAAAACTTAAAAAACTATCTAATAAATCACTTTGGTATTCTTGTTCTAATGACGCTGGCAGTTGGCTAATAAACTGTTCAACTTCTTGAGTATTAATAAAGTCATTTGCGATTACAGCATCGAGTAAGCTTTGCGCCGTTTTTATGATTTTATCAAGTTCGTCGGCGGTTAAATTACTCTCGCTTTGGGTTACTTGATCTTGAGCCGTTAAGAACTGTTGTTTCACTGTTTCTACTGTGCTGGCCAATACTGACGATAGTTTATTTAGCTGGCTCATAAACTCTGCTGATTGAGGCTCAAAGCTCGCTTGCTTTAACATCCTATCTAATTTGTCCGCTAGATAATGTAGACGTTTTAACCCTAAATTACCGGCAACACCTTTTAATGAGTGGGTTTTTTGTTCAATTTCGTCGACTTGCCTACCGGCTAGCTTGCTTTCGATAATGGCAGTAAAGTCGGCAAAGTCTTGGCAAAATTTGTTAAGCAGCTGCTTTAGTAAGGCTTGGTTACCCCCTAATTGAGATAAACAAAACTCACTGTCTATCAGTGGTAATTCATCCCACTTTACTGAGCTTGAACTAGCTTCCATCTGCATTATTGACTCCTTTTGCTTGGGCTTACTCAATCTTGCATTGTGATAACGGTTGTCACTAAACTTTAAAATGGTTTCTATTAATTTATTCTCGTCTATCGGTTTGGCGATATGTTCATTCATACCAATAGCGATGCATTTTTCCTTATCACTGCTCATTGCATTGGCTGTCATTGCAATAATAGGTAAGTGCTGCCAAATCGGGTTACTTCTTATTTGTTTGGTTGCTTGAAAGCCATCTAATATGGGCATTTGCAAGTCCATCAAAATAATGTGAAATTCATGGTTGTTTAGCAGCTCAATGGCTTCTTGACCGTGGTTGGCAATAGTGACATTAATGCCATATTGCATTAGTAGCTCTTTTGCGACTGCTTGATTTATTTCATTATCTTCGACAAGTAATACGGGTAAATCATTAAACATTACATCCAATTTGTTGGCATCTTGGTTCGTTCGTTTTTCACTGATGGGCTTTTCTTGTAGCGCACGCGTGACAATCTTGAACAGTTGAATCGTTGAGATGGGTTTATGGGCAAATATCACATCACTTGGATGAGCGTGATCGGCTAAGTGATCATTACTGGTCGCAATCACTTTGCAATTTGAGGTGAGATTTAATGCTGTTAGCTGTTGATAAAAGTCGCTGCTCGCTTTTTCATTCCAGTCCAAAATGCAAAGGGCAGGTGCTTGGCTTGAGGTAGATGCTAATGCTGTATTCATATCACTCATTTGCTGGTAACCCGTTGCATTAAAGCCAAATGCATTAAGTGATTTAACCAAAGCAAGCTGCGTTTCTTGATGGCTGTCATAAACCCAAATCGATTGTTCAGCCATCCATTTTTCAGGTAATTGATATCGATTATCAGGGTTATCATCGAGTTCAAAATTAAGCTGAAAATAAAATGCAGAGCCTTGCTGCTCTTGACTTGTTACGCCTATTTCACCACCCATTAATTCAACCAACTGTTTACAGATGGCAAGACCTAAACCTGTGCCACCATATTGCCGGGTCGTTGAGGTATCCGCTTGAGTAAAAGCATTGAACAACTTGGTTTGTTGGGTTGGTGATAAACCTACCCCTGTATCACTGACAGTGAATTTTATGCTGACTTGTTTGTCATTACTTTCAATTAACGAAACCGTGACAATCACATGCCCTTGATGAGTAAATTTGATTGCGTTGCTACATAAGTTCAGCAATATCTGGGAGACCCGTAAGGGATCGCCAATTAAATTAAAAGGTACATCCACTTCACAATCGATCAAAAATTCTAGTGATTTTTCATGGGCCTTATCGGCAAATAAATCGGTTAAATTTGCCAGAACGGCGTTTAAATTGAACTTGGTTTTTTCTATGCTCAGCTTGCCGGCTTCGACTTTAGAGAAATCTAAAATATCATTGATAATAGCTAGCAAGGTTTCTGATGATTGGTGGATTCGGTTTAAATACTGGTATTGCTTATCGGTTAACTCGGTACGCATGCATAGGTTAGTTAAACCTATAATGGCATTCATCGGCGTGCGGATCTCATGGCTCATATTGGCAAGGAATACACTTTTAGTCTGACTGGCTGATTCTGCTTTTTCTTTAGCTTGAATGAGTCTTTGGTTGGCACTCTCCAATTGTTGAGCTCTTTCATTAACTCTGCTTTCCAGTTCTTGATTAGAGCTGCGCATTGCTTGCTCTTTGCCTTTACGCTGCGAAATATCGATATTGATACCGACGACTCTAGTGGGTTTCCCCATGTGGTCTCTTTGTGCCACGACAGCGCGTGTCAGCACCCAGATGACTCGTTTATCTTGGGTCAACATGCGGTATTCAACGTGAATGTGCTTATTTTCGAAGTTAAATGCCTCTGCTAAATTATTGTTAACTAAGTCAATGTCTTCAGATGCAATTTGATTTAAAAAAGTATCGACTTTGGTTTGAGCACCTTTGGCAGGGAAGTTTAACATCGCAAACCATTGGGCACTTAAATACATACTTTGATTGGTGACATCCCAATCCCATAATGCATCGCCAGTTGCTTTAATAATGGTCGAGAAGCGATCTGCACTAAGCCTAACTTGTTTTAAGTTGGCATTGGTTGTGGTGATATCAGTGATCAAACCTGTGATCACATTTTGGTTTTCATAATTATTCGCACGAGCTAATTGCAACAACACTATTTTTTGTTCTTTGTGCGGCGTGTAAATTGAAAACTCATTTTCATAGGTTTGAGTTTTATCCGTTTGTGTAAGGGAATCTATTGCCTCATTTATGGCATTTTGACTGTTGTCATCAAACCTCATTAAGATATTGTCGAGGGACTCACAATCGCTGGCGAGCTCAAAATGCAGCATTTTGAATAATTGATCTGACCAAGATACTGTGTTGGTTTGAAGATTGATTTCAAAACTACCTTGATTGGCCAGCTGCTGCACTCTAGCTTGTGCCACTTGTTGCTGCTTAATCGATTGATTATGTTGTTTAAATCGAGTTTCGATATGCGCAGCAAAATCCAGCAACGAATCCACTTCGTTTCGGTTAATTGCCAGCTCATCAATTTTAGCATTGCCAACAAACAGTTTTTTTAATCGCTCATGAGTGCGTTTTATTGGCAGACTGAGTTGGTGAGATAACAAGGCAATTAATATTAAATTCAGCACTAATACGCTAAGTGTCAGTTGTAAAATTCTGTATTGGTGATTACTGAGTGGTTGGTAAAATTTATCTAAGTCTTCAATGTAGACCAGTTGCCAATTTAGCTGAGGAATAGGGCTAGCAATGCAAACAGCCTCTATGACACTGTTTTGTAGTTTTAAATTGCGAACACCGGCTTTGGTCAAGCCAATTTGTTTATTTGGTTTTGCATCCAAGCCATTCAAAAAGGCGTTACTGTCCATACCAAGGAAACGATTTAAATAATCAGCTCTGTCATTAGTTGAATGCAGTAATAACTTATTTTGTTTATTTAACATCAACCAATTTTGTTGATTTTCAAGCTCAGGTAATAGTTTGACTAAGGTTTGTAAATCCAACGTAAATCGCAATGAACCAATGATGGTGTTGTTGGAATCTTTAACGGGCGCTAACAGGTGAAATCTATCCCCGTTTGGAGTTCGATTTAAACTACTTACTTGGCTTTTTTCGCTATCTAATAGTTGTTGGAAATAAGCTTGGTGTTTAATTGAACGCTTGGATATGCCTTCGCTGCTCGCCAGAGGCATACCATCGATTGAAAATAAAGCCGCTGAAATAACATAGTTTTCTGCATTATTGGCTATTTTGCTGAGCAAGCTGTTGAGCTGTAATTGGTTCGATTCAGAGTAAGGTTCAGATAGATAGTTTTCCAATAATTTATATTGGCTAAAAATATTTAACTGATTGAGCTGGCTTTGCAGGAAAATCGCTGTTTTATCTGCAACATATTGATTCTGTTTAATGAGCTTTTCAAACCTTTCGGTTTTAAAGTCGCTTTCGGTAAGTTGTCTCTCAATATATAAAAATGAAAGCAAAGGAAGTATGCCAACGAGTAAAAATCGCTTCAGGTAAATAGCAAACGTATTGTTTTTAACGTTTAACGTCATAGGCTGGTTTATCATCCCCGTCAGTACTGAAGTGGCTAAAATATCAATTGGCATAAAGCCACTGATATTTTTATCCTTATTTTTGTTATGAACAGAATAAGATTAGTGTTTCTGATGGGTTTATGCACGAATAAGTTGCGTTAAGTCACTCTTTAACGGAAGTATTCTTAGATTAATCGTGAGTGTGCTTGAAAAAAATCTATTCAACCTTATATCATGGCTACAATAAAAAGGCCCTAGGTCAGACAATAAGGTAAGTTATTTTGAATACCCGTTTGCAGGAACATATTGAGTTTTTATCCCAACAAGACGCATCATTTTTCAAGGGTTTTCAACGAGGCATAGAACGCGAAGCATTGCGCATTGAGCAAAATGCGCACCTAGGCCAAGGCACGCACCCTCAATCATTAGGTAAAGCCTTAACTCACCAGTACATCACCACGGATTATTCTGAAAGTTTATTAGAGTTTATCACCCCTGTTGAGAGTGATTTAAACGTGAGCCTGTCTCAGCTTCAGGATATTCATAAATACACGCTCGATAACATTGGCGAGCAATGGCTCTGGCCTATGAGTATGCCGTGTTTTGTTGGCGGTGAAGACGATATTCAAATTGCACAATACGGCAATTCGAATATAGGCAAAATGAAAACCTTGTACCGAAAAGGCTTAAAACACAGATATGGCAGCATGATGCAAATTATTGCAGGTGTTCATTTTAACTTTTCTTTTCCGGATGCTTTTTGGCAAAACTGGTCTGATATTAACAATGTTGAACATAGCCAAGATGCAATATCAGCCGGTTACTTAGCGACAATACGCAACTTAAAAAGACATTTATGGGTATTGCCATACTTGTTTGGTGCATCGCCTGCTTTGTGTAAATCTTTTATCGATGGCAAAGGTTCAAATTATCCGTTTAGCCAGCTAGGAAAGGGGACTTTATATCTACCTCACGCAACGTCATTGAGACTCAGTGATTTAGGCTATACCAATAGCGAGCAGGGCGATCTCAATATTCAATACAATGATTTATCTGATTACATCCAAAGCTTACGCAACGCGATTAACTTACCTTCTGAGGCATTTAGTCATATTGGCGTTAAAGTTGATGGCGATTATCGCCAGCTTAACGACAATGTGCTGCAAATAGAAAATGAATTTTACTCGCCAATACGCCCCAAGCGCGTGACGGCATCAGGTGAAACACCTACTCAAGCACTCGCCAGAAAAGGCATTCAATATATGGAAGTAAGAGCGCTTGATATTGATCCGTTCTCGCCAGTCGGTGTTAATGAAAAGCAATTGCGATTTATTGATTTATTACTGGTGTGGTGTGCAGCTAATGATTCACCAGCAATCGATTTAAATGAGCAAACTGTGCTTGATAGTAATATGCAAAAAGTCATTTTAACGGGTCGCAAACCTGGCTTAATGCTGGAAAAATCAGGTACACCAATTAGTTTACAAGAGTGGGGCGAGCAACTATGCCAAGAATTGATCGCATTGGCTCAAATTTTCGATCGAAATGTGGCTAACTCTCCATATATGGATGCGGTTAATCACGCATTGGCAAAATTCAGTGATAGTGAACTGACGCCATCTGCTCGACTATTGAGCATGATGAAAGAACAAAATATGGATAGTGTTGAACTGGGCCTACAACTGGCAGCACATTATCGACAAGTTGCTGATAACCAAGCTTATTCGGTGTTTGATGAGCATGTGCTCGCCACCGAAGCGAGCGCTTCGGCCGACAGACAAGTTGCTGTTGAACAAAGTGATAATGTCGATTTTGACCAGTTTTTAGCAGATTATTTTCAACGCGCACAAAACCAATAATACAAAGGAACGGGTACGCCATGAAATTAAAAGTGGTTTTACTATTAGCCATGATAACGGCAGGGTTAACGGGCTGTGCCACTGCACCCCCTAAGAGCCCTGAAAATATTTGTGAAATCTTTTATGAAAATCGCGATTGGTACGATGCTGCAAAAGATGCAAATGATCGTTGGGGTGTACCTATTCATGTCCCCATGGCCATGATGTACCAAGAAAGTTCTTTCAAGTCTGATGCTCAACCTCCTATGGAATGGTTTTTAGGTTTCATTCCTATCGGCCGTGCGAGTTCTGCATATGGCTACTCACAAGCGAAAACGGCAACTTGGGATGATTACACACGTGAAACGGACAATGGTTGGGCAGATAGAGATGATTTTGCGGATGCCATCGATTTTATGGGGTGGTTTATCTCGAAAACACAACGCATTAATGGTGTATCAAAATGGGATGCGTACAACCAATATCTCAATTACCACGAAGGTTGGGGCGGTTATAAGCGCAAAACGTTTAATAAAAAACCTTGGCTGAAAAAAGTGTCATGGCGAGTGAAAAAACGTGCAGAAAAATATGGTGCACAATTAAAGGGTTGCCAAGATAACTTAGATTCAAGCTGGCTTTGGCGTCTATTTTTTGCTTAACTAGCCCGGTAAGAATCAGTAATACAGGAATGCTTATGAAATTGTTGTACCGCCTTATGAGTCATAAGCAGCCCGTTTTTTTTGTTGTTTTAAGCCTTTTTCTTCAAGCTTGTACTTCTACTCAACAAGCTAACGATGAACAACAAGCTGAGTTTAATTACCAGCAACAAGTGCAAAAAGTCTATGCTGTTAGAGATGGGCAAGCTGCTTTATCTCAAGAGCAATGGCAGCAAACCATCAATGACTTGCGTTATGCTTATGCCATGACATTAAGAGAAGAGAAGCTACTCAAATACCTGTTTGAAAACGAACAGAACTTATTTGAATTAGTCGATCTTGGTCAGCATCAAGCGTGTTATGAAATGGCTAATCAGGCACTTTCTATCAGCTATATCAACTTGAGCGCTCATTTTGCTGCCATGCTTTGTGCGCAGAACCTAGGTTTGTCCAATCAACATACCTTCCACAGTAATATGGTCGATAGCATCATGCGTTCATTAGGCCAACAGCGCAATGGTCGTAGCCCTGAAACGGCTTTTGTCGCTTATTGCTATGATGATTTACACGCTTTTACTTTACTGATGGAGTTACAAGTTAAATCTCGTCAGTACATTTTGCACAAAGATGTGGTTTATGATCAGTTAAAAGTCGTTGAAGCGGCAACTGGTGATGAATTTGACCTGTATTTTGATATCTCTAACCTGATGGCGCTTTAATTGCCATCTTCCTTTTTGCCGAGTTTAGGTAATATCAAAGCAAAGACGATAATCGCTAAGCCGTAAAGGGTTGTTGGCGCTATCTGCTCACCTAATATCTGACTTATCAAGACCAGCGAAATAAAAGGGGACAAATAAATTAACAGCGCGATTGGCGCCGGTCTGTGCGCTTTTTTTAGAGCGGCTAACCAAAGTAAAAACGTAATACCCATTTCAAAAAATCCAACGTAAATCGCGCTGCTAAGCGCTTTTAATTCACTGAATTGGCTGAGTTGAAAAGGTGAGAAAATAGCACTTAAAACAATCAATAAAGGTGCCGCTAAGCTAAAACAAATCAACAAACTTTGTTCAGCTGGTACGTCTATTTTTTGTTTGATTATCCAATAACTTGACCACAACAAAGTACTACCTAGCGCAAGGCTAATGCCAAGCAAAGATAAATCACCATGGGTACCACCACTCGATATAATGAAAACAGCAAAATACGCCAGTAATAGCGCTATCCACTCAATAGGCTTAATACTTTGTTTGAGAATAAGCGCTGATAAGATGCAGAAAGTGACAGACCAAGTGTAATTGAGACTTTGTGCAATTTGAGCGGGCAGCAAGTCGTAGGCTTGAAACAACACCCAATAGTAAATTAAAGGGTTGATTAAGCTAGCAGCTATCAGATAGCTAGCGTTAAGTTTAAATGTTTCAACTAATTGCGTGAGAGTGTTTTTTTTATAAAGGTTGATGGTCAAAAAAATACACCAAGATGTCACGCTAGCAATAGCGAGTAGTTGTAGCGGGGTAAACTCACTTAGGGCGAGTTTAAACGCCGTTGCGACGGTTGACCAAAGGACCGTCGCACCCAGTGCTAATGTAATGGCAACTTTTTGGCTTTTCATTTAACTCATCAGTAAATGTATGCACAGCTCAACTAGTAATGGGCACAGTGCAATGGTCAAGCACAATGAACTGGCTAACTTGGTTCGTGCACAAATGAGATAAAACAACAAAACGTATGACCAAAGGCTGAACAAATCAATGCCAACTACAAAGCTGTAAAGGGTATCTTTTGGGGTTAAGCCAACCAACTGATTGAGTGAGGTAATTAATAAATCTGCTTGCTCAATACGTTCGCTGCCAATAATTAACAGAACGAGTAGACCAATAAACAACTGTGGAATAACAGGTAATAGTGTCCACCAAATTACGCCAAGCCAGTCGGTAAAGCTATCGGTATTTTCGGGGTCGAACTTAGTCAGTAAATTCATCAACGCGGCGATAATAGCGCCTTGCAATATCAAAACGACGACACCACCGATAAGCGCATTGTATTTCAGGCTTTCTCCACTTGGGAATACATGTCTTATTTGTTCTTGTTCACTTGGACTTAAGTCACCAGCAATCATTTGTATATTGTGTTCGTACAACCAGTTGATATCTATGTAAGCATAGTAACCAAGGTTGAAAACAATGACGGTGGCGCAAATTAAAATAAAAGGAAACCATGCGCTTACAGGATGAGTTTCAAATTGATTAAAAGCGTGTTTAGGGCGCTTGATGAGTTGATTTATTCTTTCAAAAGCAGACATTTATTCTTAGCTATATGGTAATCTTGGCAGTGATTTTAACCTGCGAATAGCAGTTACCACAATATCGGGTTTAGGTACTTAATGATCAAGGTAGAACAAGTCTGTAAGCGCTTTCCTCTTAAAGATGCAAAACGCGTAAACCAATTAAATCAATCAGACCCTAGAATTTATGGTCGATTTTTTAACGTACTCGATAATGTCAATTTCAGCTGTCAGCAAGGGGAAATACTCGGGCTGCTCGGTGCCAATGGCGCTGGTAAAACCAGTTTGCTAAGAATTCTTTCAACTGCGTTATCGCCCGATTCAGGCCAAGTTTTATATCAACAGCAAAACGCTCACCAATTCAAAGCCACTGTCAGAAAAAAAATAGGTTTTCTATCGGGGTCTACTGGCTTATATGACAAATTAACCGGGCTTGAAAACCTGCAGTATTTTGCCAAATTATTTGGTATGGATGACGAGCAATTTGAAGCTTCATTGGCCAATTTAAACCAAGCTTTGGATATGGGCGATTATTTAAATCGTCGTTATCAAGACTACTCAACGGGGATGAAACAAAAAGTCGCGATTGCACGCGCTGTGATCCACCAACCTGATTATGTCATTTTCGATGAGCCAACGACGGGCTTAGACATCGCTGCATGTGAAGTCGTATTGCAATTTATGGCTCAATTAAAAGAACAGGGCAAAGCCGTTATTTTTTCTACTCATCATCTAGATGAGGTAGAGAGGCTTTGCGATAGGGTTTGCATTATCGAACGTGGCAAGGCCGTATTTGAAGGTGATCTAACGCAGCTTAAACAAAGTGCAAATGAATCTACTTTGCAGCCCGCAGTGCTCAAGTTAATGCAAAGTAGTCGCTAGTTTTTAATCCACTCTAGCATCATTTGGTTGGCTGGTACGTCAATTTGGTACTGGTTAGCCAAGGCCACAATATAACCATTAATATAATTGATTTCAGTTTGTCTTTTATAAAACACATCTCGGTTCATTGAAGAAAAGTTTTCAGCCGTTGCTTGTGCAACCTTGATAACAGTTTTGATGAGTTCTTGTTTATCAAATTGAACCCCTTTGCAATTGGCGACGTGAACAACTTCTTGGCAAATAGCATCAATGAGCTTTTGATGCTGCGTTTCACAAACAAGGCCGTTTTTAATTTGGAAATATGCAGTGATAGGGTTAATACAGGCGTTGATGGCTAGCTTTAACCATAACTTTCGTTCAATTTCTGGGTCCCAATGACAAGGTGAAAAGCCAGATAGAAAAGGGTTTAAGTAAAGTTTGGCTAGGTTTTCTTGCTCTTGGTTATTGACCAGCAAGCCTAGGCGAGTTTCCCCAAGCCCTGTATGAATCAATTCATTATCACTGGGCTTAAACGCCCCATGTGTTGTCGTTGCACTGACAATGGTATGCGTATCAAGCAATATATCTTTTATTTGTTCTCTACAGCCTAACCCATTATGCATCAAGACAATTACAGCTTCGGGTGTTAGGTAAGGCAGCATCGTCTCAATAGCCGTTTTTACTTGAAAGGCTTTTAAAGGCACAAGTAAAGTTTGCACCGAGTTCAATTCCAACTGCTGTGTTAAACAGGTGTTTAGCTTGATGTGAGTTGGTTTTGTTTGTTGGTACGGGGTAAATTCAAGCTTTGCAGATATTTCACGTCTGACGATGTTAATCGCTTTTACTGGCTGACGTTTAAGTTGGCTGCTAATTAAACTACCAATCGCCCCCATACCTAAAATATGGATAGTGTTATCCATCATTGAGTGCATCAGTTGAGAGTGATTTTCGGTTCTTGTGTTTTTGATAAAAGTGCCAACAGGCAAAAAAGCAAATGATACCAACAAAATCAGCGACTAAGTCGGCAAAGCTCGCTTGTCTATTCGGTCTGAACGATTGTGCAATTTCGACAAACGCACCATAGGCAGTTAAATGAGCCACCTTCATCCAGATTGGATGAGAAAACGCGCGATGGGCGATGTAACTCAAACCAAAGAAAATCAGAAAATGAAGAATTTTATCTATATGTGGCACTTTTTTTAATGCCGGGCCAACATCACGAAGAAAAAGCAGAGTAAGAACAATAATGGCGGTGAAAAACAGGCCACTGAAAATACGACGAGTCACAAGGTTTAATCATTAAATAAGCTGTGCAGTTATTATCCTTGTTTTAATCAATAAAACGCAACCTAAATCAAGCCCAAGTTTACAGATTTGACTACCAAATAGCCGCCGTACAGTGCTTTTGGATGCCTTTATAACCAAGTAGAATAAATTTATCCTTGCGATAAGTCCTTAAACTTGTAAAAATCAAGCCAATATTACATTTTGATAATTTTATTATTATTGCTAAGTGTAATTTAAGCTATACAGTGCCAATAACAACGATAAATAACACCGCATTGTATTGACGAGTGTAAGATCCGGTTAACCCTCGGACTCTGCTTTTTCTTAACTGATTTTTATCACGGATCTCAAATGCTTAAAGATAGTTTAAACAATGTTCACGTTAATGCTGAAGAAGTCATCTTAACGCCAGAAGAACTTAAAAAAGAATTACCAATCTCAGAACAGGCACTAAACGAGATTTCAAACTCTCGCCAGGTTATTTCAGATATCGTTCACGGTCGTGATCACCGTTTACTGGTTATTTCTGGTCCTTGTTCTATTCACGATACTGATGCTGCTTTAGATTATGCAAAAAAATTAAAAGCTCTTAGCGAAGAGTTAAGTGAAGACTTATATATTGTAATGCGTGTTTATTTTGAAAAGCCACGTACTACAGTGGGTTGGAAAGGTTTGATTAATGACCCACATCTTGATGGTACATTCGATATCGAAGCGGGTCTTCGCAAAGCACGTAAATTACTTATCCAACTAGCCGAAATGAATATTCCAATGGCTACCGAAGCACTTGACCCAATCAGCCCGCAATACTTAGCTGAGTTATTTGCTTGGTCTGCAATTGGTGCTCGTACTACCGAATCACAAACACACCGTGAAATGGCTTCTGGTTTATCTATGCCAGTAGGTTTCAAAAACGGTACAGATGGCAGCTTAACAACAGCAATCAACGCCTTAGAAGCAGCGGCAAGTGGTCACAGCTTCATGGGTATTAACCAAAAAGGTCAGGTTGCTGTGATTAAAACGTCAGGTAACCCAGACGGTCACGTGATTTTACGTGGTGGTAAGCAGCCTAACTATGATTCAGTTAACGTTGCTGAGTGTGAAGCTAAATTAGCTGAAGCGGGTTTACCGTTAGCTTTAGTTGTTGATTGTAGCCATGGTAACTCAAGTAAAGATCACAACCGTCAACCACTCGTTGCACAAGATATTGCCAGTCAAATTGCTGAAGGTAACCGTTCTATTATCGGTATCATGCTTGAAAGCCATATTAACGCGGGCAATCAAGGTTCAAACAAGCCTTTCTCTGAGTTAGAGTACGGTGTTTCAATCACAGATAAGTGTATTGATTGGGCAACAACAGAAAAATTATTACGCGAGATGGCAGCAAAACTAGCTGCACCTTTAAAAGCGCGTGTTAGCTAGTCACTAACTTTTTCTTTTTTCTGTTAAAACCTCTTCAATTTATGGCTGAAATTATCTGCCATAATGAAGGGGTTTTTACGTTTTTATAGTCAAGTAATGCTAATTACATAACCTAAATTAGGTGATTTATTAAATGACTCATTATCAGCAGCAAATTGATGCGATTAACGAACAAATCCAAATATTGGAGCAGGAAAAACGTTCATTAATAGCAAGCCACAAACAGGCGTTGCATACGCAAGTTGTGGAACAATTAAAAGCAAAGAAACTGCACAAACGCATTGCAGTTGTCGGTGGTGGTGGTCGCTTAGGTAGTTTATTTGTTCGCTTGTTTAAGCAACACGGTCATGAAGTCAGTATTGTTGAGCAAGGCGATGATTTAGCGACTCACCAAGGTCTGGCACAAGCAGAGCTGGTTGTTATATCCGTACCGATTAACCTTACTGAACAAGTCATCGAGCAAGTAGTGCCGTATATTGCTAAAGATGCGGTGTTAACTGATCTCACCAGTATCAAAGACAAACCCCTTCAGGCAATGATGAAATGTCACACAGGCCCGGTAGTTGGTTTACACCCCATGTTTGGTCCTGATGTGGGCGATATCCATGATCAAGTGGTGGTTTATTGTCACGGCCGTCAACCAGAAGCTTATCAATGGTTACTTGAAGAGCTTTCTTTACAACAAGCTAAATTGCACGAAACAACGGCCGCTTCACATGATAAAGCCATGGCGTTTATCCAAGTTATGCGCCACTTCTCAACGTTTGTTTATGGTTTGCATTTAGAAGAAGAAGATCCATGTTTGAAAGAGCTGATCGCAATTAGTTCGCCTATTTATCGACTCGAACTGGCGATGGTAGGGCGGTTATTTGCGCAGGATTCTCAGTTATACGCCGATATTATTTTCTCAAATCCAGATAACTTTGCGCTGTTAAAGCGCTATACCGATAGGTATCAAGAAGGTATTCAGTTATTGGAAATCAGCAGTAAAGATGAATTTAAACAGCAATTTGCCAATGTCAGAGCTTGGTTTGGTGATTTTGCTGGCCACTTCTTAGAAGAAAGTCGTTTGATGTTAGAGGCGGCTCACAACCGAGTGAATAAATAAGTATCTTTTAAAATGACAAGCCAGTGTTAAGCACTGGCTTGTTATCCAATTCAATTAGTTTTCTTCTTCGAAAACTAACGTCATGTTAATGACACCTTCTTCAAAATCACGCTTGATTTTAAAGCCTAAGTGCTTAGCTAAACCCGCCATATCATTGTTCTCTAACATGGTAATACCTGTCAGCATCTTAGTTTGATGGGCACGGCAATAATCAATAATTTTAACCATTAGCTTTTTACCTAAGCCAGTACCTTTCATGTCTGAACGCACAACAATGGCAAATTCGGCTTCAATATTGTCCGGGTCCATTTGCGCACGCACAACACCTAAGGTTTCACTGGTACCATCGTCTTTATCGGCAACGGCGATAAAAGCCATTTCACGGTCGTAGTCAATCTGGGTGAGTTTAGCTAGCTGCTCGTGCGAGAAGGTCGGCACCTCTCCAAAATAGCGTTTGTATCTATCTTCTTTGCTAAGTGATGCATCAAACGCTTCATGGTTCTTCTCATCTTCTGGCAGAATAGGGCGCAGCTGTACTTTTTTGCCCGTTTTTAATTCAAACTTTTCTTCCAGCTCTTTAGGATAAGGGCGAATCGCTAACGGCATAAAGTTACTAGGGTCGCCCGTTAAACGCATCGACATATCAAGTACGGTTAACGTGTCGTCTCGAACAAGTACTGGGTTAATATCAAGTTCGATGATCTCTGGGTTATCGACGATCATATGGCTGACTTGTGTCAAGAAGAGTGAAAGTGCTTGCCTATCTAATGGTTTAGCCATGTGGCGATCACGTAGCTTACCTTCTGCCAGCCCTTGTATGACTTGGTATCTCGCTAAAGACATATTCAGTGGTGGTAAAGCAACAACGGCATCGCGGTGAATATCCCAGTTTTGGCCACCTTCGCCAAGTAAAATGACAGGGCCAAATACCGGGTCACTTTTAACCACAATACGCAATTCATGCGCTCCGGCGCGTCTAAGCATACGTTGTACAATAAAACCTTCTACTTTAGCATCTGGCTCATTGTCTTTAACGTGTTGCAACATACTATCAGCCGCAAGGCTCACTTCATCTTTTGATTCAAGGTTCAGTGCCACACCACCAGCTTTTGATTTATGTGGTAAGTCTGGGCAAGAAATTTTCAACGCAATGGGGTAACCAAAACTATCGGCAATATTGAGTGCGCCTTCTTTGGTTGTTGCCATTTTTGTAGAAACCGTTCGAATGCCGTATGCAGATAAAATTGGCGCCGCTTCATCGGTTTCAAGTGAGATCAAACCTTGTGTTAACGACTCTTGAATAAGCTCGTTGGCTTTTTTAGGGCTTGAGCTCATTTGAGATGGAATAGACTCAGGCGTTTCCGATAGGAGCTTTTGGTTACGTCTGTATTGCACCATGTGCATAAATGCACCGACTGCACCTTCGGGCGATCGAAATGAGGGAATACGTGCCCGAGAGAACTTTTCTCTGACCTTTACCGTTGATGTTTCACCAATCCAACTGACTAATACATTGACCCGAGCACTCTTGGACCGTTTGACCGCAGAGATAATATGGTCAGCGTAAACTTCTGCTGGGTTAAGTGCACTGGGTGAGTGAAGAATGAGTAAATTATCAACATTAGCATCTTTAATCAGGATCTCGACTGCCTTTTCATAGATAGCTGGCATCGAATCGCCCAGCAAAGTCATCGGGTTACCGGCGGTAAAAGATGCGGGTACTAACTCCGATAACGCTTGTTTTGTTTCATCTTCTAATTTAGCTAATCGACCACCGCGTTTGACTAACGTATCAATCGCCATCGCATTAGGACCAAAACCATTGCCCAGCACAGCGAGACGTTCACCGCGAAGGGGCTTACCATGGGCGAGTGTCTCTACCGCAGCGAAAAGCT
Organism: Marinifaba aquimaris; assembly: GCF_013328345.1. GTDB lineage: Bacteria > Pseudomonadota > Gammaproteobacteria > Enterobacterales > Alteromonadaceae > Marinifaba > Marinifaba aquimaris. The sequence goes on along the minus strand of NZ_JABULX010000033.1, from coordinate 7,716 downwards.
CTTGTAAGGCTTCTACGCGTAACATGCCCGCACGTCTAAAGGCTGCATCGTAAATGACATCTGGAGTCTGCTTTCGCGTGGCTTCTTGCTCGATATAATGCAGGTATCGACCGCCTTTGATGGTCAAAAGCGGTTTGGTGAAAGAGGCCGCTCGTGCCGCTGACATAAAGTTACGGCCTTGTTTGATACTATCCACGTATAGCAAGATAGATTGGGTTTTAGGGTCTCGGCCGAGAAAATCAATTAAGCTGGCAAAGTCGATATCGCTCGCATCACCGAGTGAAACAAAATAGCTAAAGCCAATTTTGCGTTGTTGCGCCCAATCTAATATGGAATTACAGATAGCGGCAGACTGAGAAACAAAAGCAATTTTGCCCTGAGCAGCCGGTACGTGGGCATAACTAGCATTTAAGCCTAAATCAGGCACGATAATACCCAAGCAATGAGGGCCTAGAATACTCATCTTGTATTCTTTAGCTTTTTTAAGTGTCACAACTAAGGCGTTAGTGCCATCTTCGAGAAAAGTTTCTCCCATGCCTGCGGCGATCACAATCGCATTTTTAGCACCAATTTGGCCAAGCTCATCGATAATGCCAGGTACCTTTTCGCCTTTAGTACAGATAATGGCAAGATCGGGTGTTAAAGGTAAGTCGGCAATAGATTGATAAGCCAGCACACCATTGACCGCTTTGTATTTGGGAGAAACAGGCATAATAGGGCCATCAAACTCACCTTTGAGTAAGTTTCGCATCACGGTAAAACCAGGGCGATAAGGCTTATTTGATGCACCAATGATGGCTACAGAGCTTGGGCGAAGAAGACTGTCAATTTGTTTTAAGCTCATTAGGATCTCATTCAAGCGATAGTGAGCCAATAAGGCTCACTAAAAAATACAAGTTATTGAAAATTTTAGACAAGTTAACCTGGATAAACCAGTTAAGAATGGGCCTTTATTGCGCTAAAACAAGAGAATGTAGTTTTTTTGCGATATCTGTGTTGTCTTGATGACCAACAAAGATCTGACTCGTAGGTCCAAAAGCAAAAACGCCGACATCATTAGCGGTATGTCCGCGCGTTGTCCAGCCTGTATTGGTTTGGCGGTTGATAACGTGTTTTACATGATCGTTAAACTGCTTATAGGCCAGTGACTTATCTTGTTTGTCTTGGGCCTTGTTAAAATCTGCATACGCTTTAACCAGCGGCGTCAGCTCGTCACGTGTTAAAGGTAGCTGAATATGCTCATTCCACGCTTGCTCAATTAATTGGCCCGTGGTTGATTCACTATAATCTGCTTTTAGGTTTAGCTCGGTGAATGCTCTTGCCGTCATTTTTACTTTAGCGACTTTATCTGAGTGCCATTCGTACTTTTTCTCTCGTCCTACCGATAAACCGCCAGTATCGTGATCTGCCGTTAATACCACTAACGTTTGTTTATCTTGTTTGGCAAAATTCAGTGCAACTTCAAAAGCGTTCTCAAACGATTGCATCTCAGCCATGGTACACGCAATATCATTAGCATGACCGCACCAGTCAATTTGTGAACCTTCAACTAATAAAACAAAGCCATTTTTATTATCAGTATTAAGTAGCGTTAAAGCTGAAGTTGTCATATCAGCTAAAAATGCGGTGCTTGAATTAAGCGCCGATGGCAAACCATTTTCGGCAAATAAGCCAATAACCGGTGGCTGTTTAACCTCTGATAACTGAGGTAATTGGCTGACATGTGAAAAGCCAAGGGCTTTTAGCTCATTCAATAAATGCCTTTGTGGTAAGTTAAAGTACTTTTCACCTCCACCTAGTACAACATCGACAATAGGTGCGCCTTTTTTAGCAAAAGAATTATCAATTAACCAAGTGGCAATTTCTTCTGCTTGCCTTCTACTTTTTTGATGAGCATAAAAGCTTGCCGGTGTAGCGTGAGTGACAGATGATGTCACGGCTAAACCTGTGCGCATTTGTTGTTCTTTGGCGAGTTCAAAAAGCGTCTTTAATGGTTGCTGCTCAGCATCGACTGCTACTGCGCCATTATAAGTTTTTATCCCTGTCGATAATGCCGTTGCACTTGCCGCTGAATCGGTAACCCAAGTTTCGTCTTTTGGTCGAGTTGAAGCGGTGCCGACAAGATATTGATCAAACAGGGTGGGGGATAGTGTCTGATCAGCTACCTGGTTTTTGTAATAGCGATAAGCACTGATATAACCTGGGCCCATACCATCACCAATGAGATAAATAATATTTTTCGGTTTTTCTTGGGCTAAAGCGCTTTGGCTGATGAAACTGAAAATTAAGGTCAATACCGTTAAATGTTTTAAAAATGTTAAATTCATGTGTCTAAGTTGTTTGTTTTTACGGGTTCTAGTCAGTTACTGGTCTGAACAGTGCATTTTCGACGAAATTGTACGACATTTTTGCGAAAAAACTTAAAAATATTAAATATAACGTATTGTCATTTTTTGTAACTTCTTTTAACATCATTTTAATTCGAGTTGGCACACGTCAATTTGAATTGCAGTAAAAAATAATAAAAAGAACAAAGAAGTACGGTGCTACCATGAACAAAGCTTCACCTGGGACTAAACTCTCAACTGTAGCGTTTATCGTGTTGGTTATGGCTGTATCTGCGTTATTTAATACCGCGAATGCCGACTTGGAAGCGCAAGTAGTTGTGCATCAGGATGATGCGAAAAGTAAGTAAAAAATTTAAAAACCAGCTCAATTGAGCTGGTTTTTTCATTTCTAGGACGTTAAAAGCACTGAACTTACACTTTTTAACACCCATCTCGATTTTCTTGTTATTTCTCTTTACGCTTTTTTAGCAAAACATTAATCACAAAATCAGTGCTTTTGGGTTTTTAATAATGTGGAAAGCTAAGCGTTTATTTGTGTGAGTTATTCAATAAGAAGTAGAAGAAGCAGCGCAGCAAAATAAAAGACCAGCACCCGTAGTTTTGCTTCAACTGATAGTTGGATAGAAGTATTGTTCCCTGCAATAGATAGGAGGAAGCCGCAATGCTGTTAGATTTTCAAACAATTGATGATGTTAAGTTAAAAACTGAATTAACTGAAATTCAAGCGGTTATTGATAGCTCTGCTTTTTTACAAGGATTATTTGTAGAAAGCCAGATACCTGAAAATACCGAAGGCTTTCGTATCTTTTCCGATCCAATAAATCTCGATATGAGAATTCAAACACCTGGGTACTATTATGATGATCCTGAAAAGTGGAGCTTTCGAGATCTATCTAATATTTTAGGTGAAGAAGAATCTAGAATTATGTATGAAGGGGTTTTCCCTTCATATAACGAAGTTCTTGAAGTTAAGGAGCTGTATTGGGAATTAATAAAAGGGGTTGCAGATAAAACGGAAACTCCTGTTAATAATCAGATACTCAAACTTATGAAACGTTATAGTGATTACAGTGTTTCTTTACAGAATAAATTCAACCTAACCGAAAATAACGTTAATTATATCTTTAAGCTTGTTGTCCCTAATGTTGTTCAAGAGCATATATTATTGCTTGTGAAGGCTGCTGTGTTTGGTGGGCTAGAACATTCCCCGATCTGTCAAAGAGTGCTCGATTGTTATCGACTTGGGGGGATGCCGGGTGGTTGGGTTGGTCCATTACCTGAAAATGGCGGTAAGGCAAAAGATTGCATAGAGCTTTATCACTTAGGGCAATAAAAAAACTCTGGTGTCAGGTCTTTCATTTTGCATGAATGTTGGATTGGTTAATGGTTGATGCTGACTTGTGTAGAATTGCGCTGGCTTTTAAAAAGCTATCCGCCTCTTTTATACCAGTAGTACCATCACCTTTGATTAGCACTATTCGCCATCTGGTACATCGCCAGTAATTACCTAAAACATGAAAAGAGAAATGGGGTTATCTTCAGACCTTGTAGGTAAAAACATTAGATTTAGTATGTATTAGCTGCTCTTTTAATCATCTATCATTGTTTAATCTAATGTCCACATATCCAGATATTATGAATAAAAATGTGTTAGGTGATGATTTAATACCTTGTTGTTTTGAACCTAAAACGGGCTTTTATCGTGACGGTTTTTGTCGAACAGATAAATACGATCAAGGCCGTCATGTAATCTGCGCAATCATGACTGATGAATTCCTCGCATTTTCCAAAAGTAAAGGTAACGATTTGATCACGCCTATGCCTGACTATGATTTCCCCGGCTTAAAAGCCGGTGATAAATGGTGCTTATGCGCATTGCGATGGTTAGAAGCTTATGAAGCGGGCAAAGCTCCACAAGTTATTTTAGAAGCCACTGCTTTTGAGTCGTTAAAAATCGTTGATTTAGAAATGCTTATCGCCTGCGCCAGAAAGAACTAGCAATATTTTAAGTAACACGAAAACTCTAAGATCAGGTCTTTCATTTTGCACCATTTCTTTTTAAATTCTCTTTTAGGCACCAGCGCGATGGTGATGGTCGATTTAAGCTCTGTAGTGCTTTTTCATTCAGGCCTTTAAATCCCATTATTGCTTTCGAGCAAAAAATACGAGTGAAGAAATTGCGTTGGTAAAGATTAGACTAACTTATTGGGCTGTTAAATAATGCAAGTTTCAAGACCTGACTCTAAGTTATTTTTCATAGTTTTTAAGTAAGTAAAAATGAGAAAGATTGATAATTTCTGCACACTGTATGACATTCAAAATGCAGGTATGAACTCTATGACTTGGCCATTGCAAAATCAATTTGAATATATGGTTATTGCAATTGTGTTAGTGTCTTTTCCAGTATTCTATTTGGTTTACAAAATGAGAGGGAGCAATCTACCTTGGTCGGGACTACCTATATTTTGTTTAATGTTTTGGGGTGTTAATTTTGCAATATACTTCGACAGTATTCCGCGTCCAAAAGCCAACTTTCAATTAATTTTGGATAAATTAAACGCCGGAGAATATAAAATGGTAGCAGGGAGTGTAAAGCATATCGTTTTAGGTGGTAGATATACTGAATTCATAATTGATCAAACCCAATTATATTATGGAGACGGAGACCCAAAACAAGGGCTTATTAATAGACATTTAGGACTTAAACCGTTAACCGTTGGGCAGAATATCAAAGTGCAATATGTACAAGATGTTTACGTTGACTCTTTGGGTAAACTGGATAATTCTGTGACACCGTCACCATTGTCAATTATCATAACTAAGCTTGAGACTGAGTGCTAGCATCCGAGAGCGGTGCTTAAATCTGGTTTTGAAGAGTCTGGTTACATAAGCACGATACTGAAGTTTGATATATGTTTGCTTTTTTAGTCTAGCATCAGTCATCGTGTGGTATTTAGAGGAAACAGAATACTTATAGGTTACAGAGGCATTCTGTTTGAGGTTTGAAAGGCATAGTGCTTTTGGTCGCTTGTTAAGCTCTTCTTTTTAAATGGCGCTCTCTGTTTTCACGCTTTTTCTCTTCGCTTTTTCTAAGCAACACATAAGTTGCACCATAGCCGCCATGGGCTTTTATTGCGGTGTGAAAAGCTAAAACACAGTCCATTTCGGTTAGCCATTTGTTTACATGGCTTTTTAGTACGGCGGGGTAGGGTTTTGAATCTTTGCCGACTCCGTGAACAATCAATAAGCTACGAATACTTTTTTGGTAGCTTTCTTGAATAAAGTTAAACAGCTCCCTTCTTGCTTCTCTCACACTAAAGTGGTGCAGGTTTAAGTTGGCATCAATTTGGTATTGGCCCAACCTAAGTTTGCGGTATACACCTTCTTGTACACCACTTTTTTTGTATTCAATAACATCAAAAGGGTCGACCGGTTCGATGTATTCCGTTGATAAATTATTAGGGTCGTCTTCCAGCTCTTGTTCGGCCGCTTCCTTTCGCGCTTGTTGCGCTAAGCTGGGCTCTGTTTTGTTGGTTAAATTTTGTTTGTCTTGGGTGAGTGGTTTGACATCGGCCATCTCTTGTTGAAAGAGTGCCCATTCATCTTGTGTATCAGACATGATAACTTCTAATCAAAATTGCCTATAACTGTCTACATAAGGTCTTTAAACGCTATTTTCAAGCTTTTGGCTCATGTAAACTAGACAAAGCTAACAAAAATAAACAATACATTCATGTTCGAACATCTATTTCTTTTTATCATAAGCTTAATTGCTAACACCTTGAGTTCGCTTGCAGGTGGCGGTGCAGGCTTGTTGCAATTACCAGCCATTATTTTTATGGGCCTGCCATTTGGCGTGGCATTGGCCACGCACAAAATAGCCTCAGTAGCTTTGGGGTTAGGCGCATCGGTTAAACACTTAAAAAATGGTGGCTATCAATGGCAATTGGTGACCATTATGATTGCTGGCGCTTTGCCAGGCGTGGTGTTAGGCGCCAGTGTTATTTTGTCTATTCCAACCAATGTCGCACTTATTAGCTTGGGCATATTAACCATAGGTTTAGGTGTTTACTCTATTTTGAAACCCGAACTTGGCATGACTGAGCAGGATAAAAACAGGCACGTAAAGGGTTACCTAATTGGGGCGCTGGGTTTATTTATTATTGGCGTTTTAAACGGCTCGCTGACGTCCGGCACCGGGCTTTTTGTCACTATGTGGCTGATTTATTGGTTTGGTATGGGCTATACCCGCGCCGTATCTTACACCTTAGTCATGGTGGGCATACTTTGGAATGGTACTGGGGCATTAACACTGGCTCTTTTAGAGTCAGTAAAATGGGATTGGTTACCGGCTTTAATTTTAGGATCTTTACTTGGCGGTTATCTCGGTGCTCACCTTGCGCTGGCAAAAGGCAATAAACTCGTTAAGCGCAGCTTTGAGGTGATGACCATAAGTGTGGGTATTGGCTTGTTGTTCAAAGCATTTACATAAAAGTGTTTCTCTTTGGTAACTTAGGTTAAGTTTGTTTAATACATTCCGATAAAGTGATTAGAGACAATTACTTTAAGAGTTAATGTATGTTTGATAAACCCATTCAGTTAGATCAAGTTGATGGTCAATTTCAATCGTCAAATCAATCACTTGATGCAGAAGCGGTGGATAAATTGGTCGTCATGATCCGAAAAATGGAAAAAGATGTTGAAGAGTTATTAAAAAACTACAACGAAACTTAATTGGTCTAAGCGCTAAAGCTCGCCATTTAAAAAGGATTTAAGAGATAACGCTTTTGATGCGGTTTCAGCATTTACCAATGCTGAATAACGAGTGTTGTGGCTGTTTGTTTGGGCTTGCCTGTGTTGCGATTAAAAAAAAGCTAAGCCTAATAATCGGCTTAGCTTATGCTGAGGAAGTCGCTTTATCCCCACAAAATCAACAAGCTGTCTATTGACGTACATGATTACGCAATGAGCGACTGTGTTCGATCACTCTCTTGTTAATAAAATCAGTAGCTTGTTAGTAAAAAAATAGTTTATAGCCTCAAAGTAAAAGCCACTCTTCATTCAGTGCTTGTCGAGGGGAAAATGAAGTAAAATAAGAGGAATAGGTCGCAGCAAAGTCAGTTGTTGACCCATCCTAGTATGGGTTGACACTTTTTTGATTAAAACGCCTGATGAATTTCATCGGGCGTTTTGTATTTTAAGGCCGAATGTGGCCTTTGTTGATTATATAAATCGACTGATTGTTTTACCATTTCCCTTGCCTCATTTAGGTTATTTGGTTTCATTAACAAGTATTCGTTTTTAAGAATACCGTTTACTCTCTCAGCCAGTGCATTTTGATAGCAGTCATAACCATCTGTCATTGAAC
>NZ_JABULX010000032.1 GCF_013328345.1 Marinifaba aquimaris | reverse complement strand
ACAAGCTCTACTGACAGATAGCTTGGTTATGTTTTTTTCTTCAATAACGCGTTGCGTTGCTTTTTTGTGATACGTACTCCGAAATCTTTATCAAGTACATCGACTATCGTTTCAAAGAATTGTGCTTTTATCTTGGTATCTTCTAGCTCTTTTTCGAGGGCTTTGATTTTTTACTCAGGTGTTAAGTCATTGGGTTTAGACATAAGGGGAAGCTCATTCATATGATTGGGTGTACCTTTACTCCAATCTAGTTGACCATACCGGCGAAGCCAAGTTAAAACGGTTGAAGCACCTTGAATACCGTAGTGGTCTTGCGCTTGTTTGTAAGTACATTCGCCTTTTTCTACTTTATCAACGACGGATAATTTAAAGGCAAGTGAATAATCTTTTTGTGTACGCTTAGTTATTGGTTTCATTATCTTCTCCAAATTGAAGTTGGAAAAGTGTCAACCTTATTCAGGACGGGTCAGAGCAAATAAAAAAGCCGACGATAAGTCGGCTTTTTTATTTAAAATCACAATTTAGCGGTTATTGTGGAGCAAGCGTCTATGAGTAGAAATAGCCATCACAATACCGAAACCTGCCATTAAGGTCAGCATTGAGGTACCTCCATAACTGACCAGAGGTAAGGGCACCCCAACTACAGGCAGTAAGCCAGAAACCATACCAATATTAACAAACACATAGACAAAGAAAGTCAGCATAATACTACCAGCTAATAAGCGGGTAAAAGCTTCTTGTGCACGCATTGCAATCACCATACCTCGACCAACAATATAAAGGTAAAGTGCCAGTAAAAATAAAATACCAAACAAGCCAAATTCTTCAGCAAATACGGCAAAGATAAAATCAGTATGTCGCTCAGGCAAAAATTCAAGCTGTGATTGCGTGCCATTGAGCCAACCTTTACCAGAAACACCACCAGAGCCGATGGCGATTTGCGATTGGATAATATGGTAGCCCGAGCCCAATTTGTCTTGTTGTGGATCGAGGAAAGTTAACACCCGCTGTTTTTGATACGCATGCATGATAAAAAACCACATAATAGGCAAAAAAGCCGAGAAGGCTAAAACCATTCCACCTATTATTTTCCAGCTTAAACCTGCAAGAAATAAAACAAAAATACCAGAGCTTGCAATAAGTAAAGATGTACCTAAATCAGGTTGCTTGGCGATTAATAAAGTGGGGGTAAGCACCAAGACAAAACCAATAAAAACATCTCTAAAAGTAGGCGGTAATGGTTTTCTACTAATAAACCAAGCCAACATAATAGGTACAGCAAGTTTCATTATCTCAGAGGGTTGAAACTTGGTAACACCAATATCTAACCACCTTTGTGCACCTTTACCAACATGACCAAACAGTAATACCGCAACTAGCATGCCGCAGCCAAGAGCAAACAGCGGCACTGCCCAGCGCTGGTAAAAAGCAGGCGGGATCTGTGCGACAACAAGCATCACAACAATAGCTAACCCCAGTCGGGTCAATTGGCGAATAATCAGCCCAGTATCACCACCGCCAGCACTGTAAATAACGGCAACCCCCAGACCCATCAGACACAACAAGGCCGTTAGCAAAGGTAAATCGAGGTGAATACGTTGCCAGAAGTTTTTTCTCTCTCGTTCAGGGTTATCCAAAATAAGCTCCTAGTCCGCAGTGACTTGGCTAGTCAACAAGCCCTCAATTTCAATATCTTTGTTATTCGCCAATTTATATTCCATATCCGCTTGGTGAAATGCGCTTGGCTTTTTATGATCAAAGTAATGATCCATCAATTTTCTGGCGACAGGGGCTGCATTGGAACTCCCCCCGCCTACATTTTCCATGATCACAGCAACAACAATTTCAGGCTTTTCAATAGGGGCAAACGCAACAAATAATGCGTTATCTCTAAATCGTTCATCAATGGCATCTGCATCATATTCTGCATCTTGCGCAATACTAATAATTTGCGCAGTACCGGTTTTACCAGCAGCGCGGTATTTTGCATCTTTAAAGGCTTTATAAGCGGTGCCATTTTCTTTGTTCAGCGTATTGTCCATCGCATCAATAATAGTTTGCCAATGACTATCATCTTTTAACACCAATGGTGGTCTGTCTTGTTCAGGCACTCTTTCTATTTCGCCATTAGGATGCTGCATCGCGGCTAGTAATTTTGGCTCAAAAAATTGTCCACGATTGGCCAGAACACTGGTCGATAGAGCGATTTGCAAAGGAGTGGCTGTCCAGTAGCCTTGGCCAATACCAATAGAAATTGTGTCACCTGCATACCAAGGTTGGCGCCAACGCGCTCGCTTCCAACCTTGTGAAGGCATAACCGCCCCCGTTTCTTCAAAAATATCAATGCCGGTTTGTTCACCAAAACCAAAGCGGTTCATCTTTTCTGAAATTTTGTCGATACCTAGCCTAAGTGCCAGATCGTAGAAGTAAGTATCACAAGACTCTTCAATTGCCTTGTAGACATCGACCCAACCATGACCGTATTTTTTCCAATCACGATATTTATGGTCAATGCCCTTAATTTGATAAAACCCCGGGTCGCGCATACGCGTTTCGGCCGTCACTAACTGTTCATCTAACCCCAATAGCGCAATGTGTGGTTTAACGGTTGATGCGGGTGCATACCGACCTTGAGTGGCTCGATTAATTAAAGGTTTATCTTTGGAGTTAAGTAAAGCGCGGTAGTTTTTTGAACTAATTCCATGGACAAATAAATTGGCATCGTAGCTAGGGTTGGAATATAGCGTAAAGATACCGTTTGATTGTGCATCCAATACCACAATCGAGCCTCTGTGCCCCTCTAATAGCTGCTGGGCCATTTGCTGTAGCTCAAGGTCTAAGTGCAAGATCAGGTTTTCCCCTGGAATAGGCTCTTCCATTTCCAACTCGCGGATCACGCGTCCTCGGTTGTTAACTTCCACTCTCCGATAACCAACTTGACCGTGTAATAATTCTTCGTAATACCTTTCTAGCCCTAGCTTGCCAATATCTTTTGTCGCTTTGTAATTGGCAGTTTTCTCTTCAGCTTCTAACTTTGCTTTGTCTTTAGGGTTGATTTTTGCAACATAACCGACAGCATGAGTCAGTGTTTCTTGATACGGGTAATTTCGTTTTAATACGGCATCGATAATGACGCCGGGGAACTTGTGTTGATGGACAGAAATAACCGCGGCTTCTTGTTCTGATAAACGGGTTTTAAGGGTGACAGGGTTAAAACGAGAAGTGCCTCTTAAGTCTCGGCGAAAACGTTTGATATGACGCTCTTCTAAATTGATCAGTTGACCAATTTCCTCAATCAACACATCCATATCATCAACTTCTTCAGCGATGATATCTAAGTTATAGACAGGTTTATTGACCGCGAGTAACTTACCGTTTCGATCAGAAATTAAACCGCGGTTTGGCGCAACCGCTTGGACTTTAATTCGGTTACCATCAGCTTGCGTTTGGAAATCACTGAATTGCTCAACTTGAAGCTTGTAAGCTTTGTATAAAAGTAAGAATAAGAGAAATAACACCCCGACCAATGCAATACTGGCACGACGGGTGAATAAGTTTGCTTCAGCGGCATGGTCACGTATTGCAACTCGGCGCTTTACCCACATTGCACACGACCTTGTAAAACAACAGCCAGGCTAACAGCCATGATGATTACCTTAATTATTATTCTCTGTGGTAAGGGTGATTCTGGTTTACACTCCAAGCGCGATACAAGCTTTCAGCCACTAAAATACGCACCATAGGGTGCGGTAATGTGAGGTTCGACAATGACCACTTTTGCTCAGATAAAGCAATGCACTCTGGTGCTAACCCCTCAGGCCCACCAATCAGTAAACTGATATCACGTCCATCATGTTGCCAAACATCTAATTGCTTAGCAAGTTCAGGGGTTGACCAAGGCTTGCCTGTCACTTCGAGTGTCACCACGCGATTCCCTTTACCAATTGCAGCAAGTGTTTGCTCACCTTCTTTGGCAAGAATTCTAGCAATATCGGCGTTTTTACCGCGTTTACCCGCAGGGATCTCAATCAGTTCTAATGCACAATCACGTGGAAAGCGTCGCTGATACTCATTAAAACCTTGTGTCACCCAAGCCGGCATCTTTGTGCCGACTGCAATGAGTTGGATTTTCATATCGGGTTATTCAGCCGATGGGGAATCTTGACCCCACAATTTTTCTAATTGATAGAAGTCGCGTTGTGCATCTAACATGACATGAACAACAACGCTGCTCAAATCCACTACAACCCACTCACCAAATTCTGCCCCTTCAATCCCTAAAGGTTGTTGCTCTGCTCTTTTTGCTTCAACTTCTACGTTTTGTGCAATCGCCTTAACATGCGTTTTTGAGTTTCCTGAGCAAACGATCATAAAATCAGTGATCGTAGATTTATTTCTAACATCCATGATTTCAATATCACGGGCTTTCATATCTTCTAATTTTTCTTGGCAAAAAGTGACGAGTTGTTCTGTTTGCAAAATGCAATTGCTCCTAAAATTAAATGTATCTTAAGTATAGAGCTTATGGCTCAAAATATAATCATTAACGGCTTGTGGTAACAAGCACGCTGAGTTTTTTTCAGCTTGATATCGCTGACGGATGTAAGTTGAAGAAATCATTAACTTACTGGTTTTCGCTAAGTAAATTTTACCAAATTTACTCTGGCTTAATTCAATTGAATGCTCTGCTTTATGTGCTAAAAAAAAACTATTGAGTCGACTACTGATATCAACACTATAACCTGAGCGCTTAGCAACAATAATATGACAGTGCGATAATAATTCTTGCCAACGATGCCAGGAATCCAAATGATTAAACGCATCAATTCCCATGACAAAGCAAACCGGCTGTTGTAGCTCTTGGTTTAACTCAATAAGTGTATCAATGCTATAAGACGTAGCACTCTTTATCAGCTCTCTATCATCCACGATAAAACGTGGATCTAACTGCGCTGCTAGCTGGCACATGTTCAATCTATCGCTGTCGCTGGTATCCGGTTTTTCTCTGTGTGGAGGAAAGCGATTAGGGATCAGCCTGATTTCAGCGGCACTGATTTTATCGGCGAGTTCAATAGCAGGTTGTAAATGGCCAAAGTGGATCGGGTTAAAAGTGCCACCGACGACTAATACTGGTGCCTGCATCAATTTGTCTCCTGCATCATCTGATTGAAACGAGCAAGTTGTTCGCTCCCCGTGAACAAAGCACAGCAATGAGCAATTTGCGTGTAAGGGTATGACATCCCTTGACTTTTATAAGCCAAATCAAAGTCAGCTAATGCAGAACTTAACGCTTTTAACCGAGCTAAATCTAATCTTTGCAACGCTTTTTGATAAAGCGGTTGGCGCTTATCCCAAATTCTCAACTGGCTAAAGGCTTGTTTTAAGTTTTGCCCTTGCTGCTGGGCTAAATGAAGTTGAACCAGTAAATCAGCTTCCTTTTGCAAGGCCCAGCTAATGATCACAGGCTCTAATTCTTCACCTTGCAAGCGCTCTAAAATATGAATCGCTTTGGCAAAGTTTCCTTGTAGCAAATCATCTGCTAATTGAAAGACTGAGAATCGAGATTGATCAGAAACGGCATCGCGAATGTGTTCTTCATCAACCGTTTGGTTCGGATAAAGTAAGGCTAAACGGGTGATTTCTTGAGCGGCACTAAGTAAATTGCCTTCGAACATTTGTGTCATTAAATTAATAGCGTTAGGTGTAATTTGCACACCCGCTTGCTGGCATTGATTGCGCAACCATTGAGGTAAACGCTGTGAATCAATTTCATAAACAGGGACAAACCAGCCTAATTTATCAAGTGTCTTGAACCACTTACTGTTCGTTTGCGCCTTTTCTATTTTACCGCCCCACAATAGCAAGATGTGCTCATTGTTAGGGAGTTCAGCCCAAGCGTTTAATTGTGCCGAGCCTTCTTTACCTGGCTTGCCATTTGCTATTTCAACTTCAATCAACTTGCGAGTTGCAAACAAAGATAACGCTTGTGCCTCATCAAATAACAACTGCCAATTAAACTGATTGTCGTGAGTAAAGCGCACTCGCTCTTCACAACCCTGTGCTTTGGCGGCTTGGCGTATTTGATCTAAGGCCTGCTGCAGCTGAAACTGCTCATCACCAAATAGCATGATGACAGGTGGCAAACCTTGTTGAACTTGCTGGCTGAGTTTATCCCAATAAACGCGCATAAAACTCTAGTATTGAATCGCAGATAAAGAACGAACGATCCTATCTGCAGCTTGCTGACGCATTTCAGATAAGATTAATTTCATTTCGCGTGATTTAGCTAATACGCGATCTGGGTCGTCTTGATAATCACGGTAGATTTCAAATTCAAAATCTTCAATTTGACGCTCAGTGCCACGAGCTGAATCAAATTCGACTAGATATTTGACCTGATAGATAAGTTGATATTCAGCAACCTGTGCGTTGGGAAACAGGGACAATGTTCTGCGCTCAAGCGTATCGCTTAGCAAAACCAATTGCGCACATTCACTGTCACTGACTTGCGCGGCAATATCATTGTCGGCTAACTGTACGCCAGATAGTTTAAGGCGTTCACGTAAAGCTTTAACCAATGGCTTTTCGCTATCTGCTTGTAAACACAAGTTTTTTAAATGTGCCGGTACATGATAGCTACCGCGCATTTGAAACCCACAACTTACAATCAAGCAAGCCAGCAATAATATGCTGGCTTGTTTTAGTAAAGGCTTAATAGATGTTTTGAACATCGAACGGACCTTATAGAAGGCGTGATGAAATCATCACGCTTAGTTTGCAACGATATTAAGTAACTTACCTGGAACAAAAATCACTTTGCGAACAGTTTTGCCATCAGTGAATTTAGCAACATTCTCATCAGCTAAAGCTAGGGCTTCAACCGCTTCTTTACCTGCATCAGCGGCTACTGTTAACTTAGCGCGTAACTTACCGTTGACCTGAACGATGATTAGCTTCTCATCTTCCACTAAAGCAGCTTCATCAGCAACTGGCCAAGGCGCAGTTTCAACAGCGCTTTGTTGACCTAATGCAGCCCATAACGCATGAGATAAATGCGGCGTAATTGGGTTAAGCAATAAAGTAATCGCTTCTAAAGCTTCTTGCATAATCGCTCTGTCTTGAGCTGTTTCTGTAGAGGCCTTATTCAGCTTGTTTAGTAACTCCATTACCGCAGCGATAGCAGTATTGAACGTCTGACGACGGCCAAAATCATCTGATACTTTTGCAATGGCTTTGTGTAGTTCACGGCGAAGTGTTTTTTGTTCGCCTGTTAAATTAGCTTTGTCTAGTGCTTCAACTGCACCTTTATCTGTGTGCTCAAACACAGCGCGCCATAAACGTTTGATGAAGCGGTGCGCACCTTCTACACCTGAATCAGACCATTCTAGTGTTTGCTCTGGAGGAGCAGTAAACATCATAAATAAACGAACTGTATCAGCACCATATTGATCGATTACCGATTGAGGGTCGATACCGTTGTTTTTAGACTTTGACATTTTAGTCGTGCCAGCAGGAATAACAGGCTGACCGTCTGGCTTGTAAGTGGCTGACTTAACGCCGCCTTTTTCGTCATATTCTAAATCAACATCAGCTGGTGAATACCAAGATTTACCACCGTTGTCATCTTCACGGTAGTAAGTGTCGGCCAATACCATACCTTGACAAAGCAAGCGCTTGAATGGCTCATCAGAATCAACTAAACCTACATCGCGTAATAACTTATGGAAGAAGCGCGAATACAATAAATGCAAGATAGCGTGTTCAATACCACCTATGTATTGGTCGACAGGTAGCCAGTAGTTAGCTTCAGCCGGATCCAACATTTGCGTATCATCAGTTGCACAACAGTAACGCGCGTAGTACCAGCTCGACTCCATAAAGGTATCGAACGTGTCCGTTTCACGTAACGCTGGTTCACCGTTATAAGTTGTTTTTGCCCATTCAGGATCGGCTTTGATTGGTGAAGTCACACCATTCATCACAACATCTTCAGGTAATACGACAGGTAATTGCTCTTCTGGAACAGGTACAGCGTCACCATTTTCTAGGTTAATCATAGGGATTGGAGCACCCCAATAACGCTGACGAGACACACCCCAATCACGAAGACGATAATTAACGGTTACTTTACCTTTACCTAAACTTTCTAGTTTGGCAGCAAGTGCTTTAAACGCACCATCAAAATCTAAACCATCAAACTCACCAGAATTAACTAATACACCGCGTTCAGTGTAAGCAGCAGTTGATACATCAGCCGGCTCTTGGCCTTCGGCAGCATCAATCACTTGTTTAATCGGTAGGTTATAAGCTTGTGCAAATTCGTAGTCGCGTTGATCGTGAGCCGGAACTGACATCACAGCGCCCGTACCATAATCCATTAATACGAAGTTAGCAGCCCATACAGGTACTTCTTCACCTGTTAATGGATGGATAGCACGAAGACCGGTATCAACACCTTTTTTCTCCATGGTCGCCATATCGGCTTCCGCTACTTTGTTGTTTTTACACTCTTCGATAAACGCAGCTAATTCAGGATTACTCTCTGCCGCTTTTAGTGATAATGGGTGCTGTGCAGCAAGTGCTACATATGTCACACCTAATAAAGTATCAGGGCGAGTGGTATAAACCGTAAAGTCTTGTTCAAGGCTAGAGATATGGAAATCAATTTCTAAACCTTCAGAACGACCAATCCAGTTGCGCTGCATGGTTTTAACCTGCTCAGGCCACCCCTCTAATTGGTCAATATCATTTAATAGCTCTTCCGCATAATCAGTGATTTTAACGAACCATTGCGGAATTTCTTTTTGTTCAACTAATGCACCTGAACGCCAGCCTCGGCCATCAACAACCTGCTCATTGGCAAGTACAGTTTGGTCAACCGGATCCCAGTTAACTGTCGCCATTTTTTTGTAGACTAAACCTTTTTCATAAAGCTTAGTGAACAACCATTGCTCCCAACGGTAGTATTCAGGTGTACAAGTAGTCACTTCGCGAGACCAGTCATAACCAAAGCCCAACTTGTTTAATTGCGCTTTCATGTCATCGATGTTGGCGTAAGTCCATTTAGCTGGGGCGGTGTTGTTTTTAAGAGCCGCATTTTCAGCAGGTAAACCGAAAGAGTCCCAACCCATAGGTTGCATAACATTTTTACCTAACATGCGTTGGTAACGAGAAACGACGTCACCTAAGGTGTAGTTACGAACATGGCCCATGTGTAATTTACCACTCGGGTACGGGAACATAGATAAGCAGTAGAATTTTTCTTTGTCTGCTTCATGTTTAACTTCAAATGTTTTGTTTTCTTCCCAGTATTTCTGAACAGCTTGTTCTAGCTGCTGAGGGCTGTACTCTTCATGCATTGTCATTTTGATTCTTCGGATCTTGTCAAATGATAGATGGTTAACGCGTTTGCTGAGCTAATTAACGGCAAACCCGATAACTTATGGTTCTTAAAATAGCCCCATAGGATACCTTAGCTAGATGATGCAAACTAGAACTTTAATGAATTAGCCATGAGAAATTTGCAAGTTATCGAGCCGATATATTCATTGCAAATGAGAGAGACCAGAAATAAGAAAAGCTGAGTGCTTCACTCAGCTTTAATGTAGATATGCGTTAATTTTGAGGCGATAAATAGAAGCTAAAAGCCGTACCTTTACCAAGCTGGCTTTGCACCGAGATATCCGAATTTAATAAGTTAACCAATTTTTTTGTAATGGCTAACCCTAACCCGGCATTGTGATTGGCTTTGCCTTGGGTATTAGAGGCGCGATATCGAGTATCAAAAATATAATCAACTTCTTGCTCGCTGATACCGACGCCATTATCAGCAACACTGATTTGCACTTTGTTGTCCGATTCAGTATCGATAATAATTTTAATTTGTCCTTGCTCTTTGGTGTGCCGAATAGCATTGTCGATCAAGTTAGACAAAATACGCTCTACTTTAGCTAAATCACTATTTACTAAACAGTTTATTTCAGCAGGTTCAATCTCAATACTGAGCTGTTTTTGCTCTGATTTTAAGGCAAATTTCGCTTTGATATCGTACAGCAGCTCGGTTAAATCAAAACTCTCGTTACTGACTTTAACTTGTCCACCTTCTAAGTAAGCCAACTCAAAGATTTGATCGATAAGCTTTTTCAAGTCACATGCATTTTTTAATGACACATTAAGAAAATCTTGTCGCTGTTGCTCAGTTAAGTTCTCTCCTTTTAGTGCCACCGTTTCAATATAACCCTGTAAAGAAGCTAAAGGAGTTCGCAAATCATGAGATAAGTCCGCTAATAATTCGCGTCTTTGTTTATCTAATTCAGTCAATTGCTGATACTGGTGGTTGATCTTTTCAGCCATCTGATAAAACCCCTGCCCTAGTGTAGCCACTTCATTTGCGGGTTGATTTTGCCAACCAACAAAGCGATTACTATCCAGCTCCTCACCGAGTTTAAAGGCTTTCATATCCTCATATAAACGCTTTAACGGTCGGGTTAAATAGTGAATAAAACCTAGAATAACCAAAAGTAAAAACAACAGCGCGGCGAGCGCTAAACTCACTTGTAGCTTGAAGTTTTCATCTGCTTTTAAGCTGGAAAAAATATTATCGTGGATCTCTCCGCCAATAATGACATACAGGTACCCTTGAAGTTGCTTACTCTGTTCATCTTGAGCGTAAACCGGTGCGACGGAAAAGATCTTTTGCCCAGACTCATTTCTCGGATCATCGCCGTACAAAGGTAAGGCATCAGGTCCTGCAATCAGATGTTTAATCGGAGATAAATCAACATGGCTGCGCTTCACTTTTCCTTGTTCAGCTGAATAGGTAAGAATCTTACCCGCTGGATCTAAGTAGTAAAATTCAAAGCTTGGCCCCAATAACATCAGTGTATGAAAGAGGTTTTTCAATGCCGAATAATCGTAAACGCCTTTGGCCAATAAAGGGTTATCTTGCGCCAAATGTTCAGCTAAAGCTAAATGTAAGCGTTGCTCACTTTCCGCTTTGGTTTGACTCGTTAAGTGCTGACTCCAAAGCAATACCAGGCTGGTTAAAATAAGAAACAATAAAACTAAGGCCAGTGCAAGTTTCTGATAAAGAGAGATTTTCATGGCTTTACCTAATCGTGTAATACGCCTTGAGGATTGAATTTATAGCCCACCCCCCAAACGGTTTGAATGATTTTGGGTTCACTGACACTGCACTCCAATTTAGTTCTCAGACGGTTGATGTGAGAGTTAACCGTGTGTTCATAACCTGAGTGCTGGTAGCCCCAAACAGAGTTAAGTAACTGCTCTCTGGAAAAAACTTGTTCAGGATGTAATGCCAGAAAATGTAATAACTCGAATTCAGTGCTCGTTAAACTGAGTTCTTGATTGTCCAAAAACGCTTGGTGTTTTTTTAGATTAATCGTCAGCTTGCCCAGTTCAATATTGCTGCTCGAAATCATCTGTGTTTGGGCAATATCATCCGCTAATACCACTTGTGGCTGAGCGAGCTGGGCATGTAATTGACTCATCAACGCCACTCGCCTTAATTGCGCTCTGACTCGCGCTTGTAGCTCGCGTATGCTGAATGGCTTAGTGAGGTAATCATCCGCGCCAAGCTCAAGCCCAACAACGCGATCCGCTTCACTATTGCGGGAAGTCAGCATAATAATGGCTTGCTCTGGTTTAGATAGACGAACCTTTTGGCAAATATCAAGGCCGCTGACTTTTGGCAGCATGATATCGAGTAGAATCAAATCAAAATCTTGCTCTAAAGCCATTTCAAGCGCGATGGCTCCGTCATCGGCATGTTCTGTAGTAATCGCCAAGTCTGCCAAATTCACTTTTATTAGTTCGGCAATATCGGCTTGGTCTTCAACAATCAATACTCTTTCAGTCATAATGCCTACCTGCATTTGAGTTAGTCTAAAACACTCAAATACAGGCATGACTTTGAGTGTTTACTCTATTCGGCTAACAATAAATCGCACACTTGGGTTATCAAATTTATGCACAGAACTGAGTACTGAAGTGGAAAGGCCACCATCAACACCTACTACGCCTGCGTGCATAGCGACAAAATCAACATCATCTCGCTCTGGTAAATAACCTTCACCGCCATCGGCAGGTCCAGGGATAGTGCCAGATGCTTCAGAGTTGGCTTCAGTGCCAGCGTCATAAACATTTGCGCTCATTGTTATTGAGTCTCCAACTGCTAAGTCAGCAAGACTCATCGCATTAAGACCGACAAAGGCATCGTTTGTATTCACCAACATGCTAGAAATTGTTAATAATTTTGGATCTGATGCATCGGCGGTGATCGAAATACTCGTACTCATGCCTGGCATTAAGATACCTTCCGTCGACACGTTAACCGATGCTAGGTCAAGTACGGCTTGGTTTTGACCACCTTCTGCTAATTGTTCAAGTGCATTAGACGCAGGCTGACCTATTTGCCAAATTTGGCCTTCGTTATGCAGCAAAATAGCAATGGGTGATAAAGGTTGAGCATGAGTTAAGTTAATTGCTGTGATTTGATATTGAGCAGGTACAGGTGTAGCCATTTCAACATTTGCAGTATTTAAATTCAGCTCGTTATTGCTGTCACCATCACAACCCACCAAAAATAGAGCCGTCGCTAAGGTTGGAATAATTGGTTTGTATAAATTACGCATACCCGCCTCCTATCGAACAGTTACCGTTACTTTTGCAACAGGGTTTAGCCAGCGATGTACAGTATTGTTGAAATCACTTGTACCACCGGTTGCATTATCATCACCTAAATTACCGCGATGAATGTGTATATAGCTGTTGCTTTCTTCACTAGTAACACCGGTACCATTTGCACCTAATAGCGGTTCTAATGGTGGTGGAACAGGAATACCTGGCATGCCCAGTGCACCCGAACCACGAATTTCATCATTGGCTTCAGTGCCGGCATCATAAGCGTTGAGGTAGGTAGTATAAGTACCAGCATCGGATGGAATCATCCAGCTATCCAAACCCACAAAACCGTCATTAGTCGGTAACATCATGCCGGTAATAGATAAATACATATTGCCATCATCAGTCATTAACTCACCGCTAGCGGTCATTCCAGGGTTTAATAATCCGCCAGCGGGGTTAGCGAGCGAGTTGGCACTAATGCTATCGGCAATACCCGCTAAACCAGATATATCACCGCCTTCTGCCATTGCTTGTAATTCAGCAGATGCAGTTTGACCGACTTCAAATAAGTGCGCATCACCTGTGTGTGCGGTAATCAATAATGGAGTGAAGTGAATACCCTGCGTTAAGTTTGTCACACTGATTTCGAGATCAGCGGCCATAGCTGCAGTACTGATTGATAACGCTGCCATTAAAGCAGTTAGTTGGTAAGTTTTTTTCATTGTTTTCTTCCTATTGCTAATTAGCTCATTTTTCAATTTAGGAAGTAAATCTCAAACGGGTGTCACAAAATCATCATTTGTTTATTACGAAATTATCACGGTTAAAATTAACTTTGCGATAAATCAATTAGTGCATATTTTTTCAGGTTGAATATCAGCCACTGGCTATACTTAATGAAGTGAACCTCAATTGGGTATTAGCTATGGATGCCATTAAGACTTATCAAGCATTGTTAAATCAGTTTCACGACTGGCTAAATGACGTAAAAGAGCATGAAGTAAAGGATTTAGCGCAAGGAGTAGATTTTGTGCAAGAATGGGCAACAACGGGCTTAGATGTAGGCCAAGAAGCCTTAGAAACACAAATATTTTACTTGCAAAGAGACTTAGCACAATTCTACTTATCCTCACAAAATGACTTAAAAGAGTCGCCCTATTACCTGAGAATCAAAGACCAAATCTGGCATACGCTGTTAGAGATGACAGATAAGACCCAACTCGAATGGCGAGCATTAACCAGTGATTTTCAGCACAATGGTATTTATCAAGCGGGGGAAGAAATTGCTCTTGGCGAACTAGAATGTGAAAACTGTGGCCATCAATTGATTATCGAGCATGTGCAAACTATCAGACCTTGTATTGAGTGCGGTTCAGAGCAATTTCTTAGGCAATCAAGCCATGTTTAGTCGTCAGACATATCTATGACTGACGATATCGACGAAAAACAAAAGCAATAAATGCTAGTAACATCAAATAATACATAGGCTTATTTTGCCATTGTGCGTACAAACTCTTACCTTCAGGCAATGCTAAACGCTGAGTTAAAACACCATCTTCAAATTGTGGTAATTGCTCAACTATATCGCCATTGGCATCAATAATCGCTGTGATACCAGTATTGGTTACTCTGACAACAGGTTTAGCAAATTCAAGCGCTCTTGCTCGGGCGATCTGTAAGTGCTGATGTGGGCCAACGGAATCACCAAACCAGGCATCATTGCTCACGGTTAAGATAAAGTCAGTTTCATCTTTTAAATTAGCTGCAATTTGCTCGGCAAAGACAATTTCAAAACATATCGCGGGCAATAGCGAGTAACCTTTCGCTATTAGGTTATCTTGCACATATTCACCACGCTTAAATGAAGAGTGTGGCAAATCAAATATCGGGGCAATTTTTCTGAGTAAAGATTGAAACGGAACAAACTCACCAATTGGCAATAGGTGGTGTTTAGCAAAACGGTTATCATGGCCATATTGATAATGCCCTAACTCGTCTGCTGATTGCTTTAACCCCAGTGTCACTAACGCGTTGAAGTAACTAGCCGTGCGCTGATGGTAATCGATAATACCCGTGATCAAAGCAGCTTGGTTGGCAGCTATGATAGGGTCAAGTTGATTGAGAATATCTTGAGCATAAGGCTCAACAATTGGAATCGCCGCTTCTGGCCAGATGACAATATCGGCATCGGCATAATGCGGTTCACTCAATGCCATATACTTTCTAACAATCGGCATCATGTTTTCAGGTTGCCAACGGTTACTTTGTTCGATATTACCTTGCACTAAGGCCAGAGCCACTTGCTTATTTGTCTCTTTGTAAGGTGAGTAAAAATGACTGAGCACAGTGACGATAACAAGCCCAAACAAACCAGCAGCGATTAACTTAGCCCGGTGATCCGATTTAAATACAAATCTGTGTTTGTGTTTTAGTAAATATACAGACCAAGCGATAAGCGCAATCAATACAAAATTAACGCCAAACTCTCCAACGATCGGGAACAGCGCATTTAATGGGCCATCAAGTTGGCTATAGCCTACTGAGAGCCAAGGAAAGCCAGTTAAAACCCATGAACGCAGCCATTCAGCCAGTAACCATGTAAACGGAATAATCAGTAGACGAGTGTGGTTGTGTTGCCCTAAATACCGGGCAAGCCAGACGGCGAGGACAGGAAATAAAGCGAGATAAGCAGCCAGTAATAGCACCATCAACATAGATACTAGCCAAGGCATGCCTCCAAACATATCAATACTGATATGAACCCAGTTAACACCAGAAAAAAACCAGCCTAGGCCAAAGAAAAAGGCGAGCTTGGTATCACTGTGTTTTTGACTTTCTAAGCAGTAAAACAATCCAGCAAATTGCAGAATTGGCAACCACCAAAAATGATAGGGAGCAAAGGCGAGTGGGCTTAGGCAGCCAAGTATAAAAACCAGTATACTCGGCCAGCCAATTGAAAGCGCTTTCATCATCGAATATTAATTTATTCTTCGCTTACGTTTTCTGTTTCAACTTTTGGTGTTTTAGGTACAGTCACTTGCAATTGCAGAATACGACGAGAGTCCGCATTAATTACTTTAAAGCTGTAGCCATTTAATTCAGTTGATTCGCCTCTTTCGGGTAAATGACCAAAAGAGTGAACAACTAAACCACCGACGGTATCGGCATCTTCATCACTAAACTCAGTTTTGAAGTACTCGTTAAAATCATCAATTTCGGTTAAAGCAGTGACACTGTAGACACGTTCACCTACCTTGCGGATATCATCGATATCTTCATTTTCAGCATCGGTTTCGTCTTCAATTTCACCGACAATAAGTTCAAGGATATCTTCAATTGTCACTAAACCGGAAACACCGCCAAATTCGTCAACGACAATCGCCATGTGAGTGTGTTTAGTGCGGAACTCCTTTAGCATACTATCTACACGCTTGCTCTCAGGCACAATAACAGTAGGACGTAAGATATCGGCTAGATTGAAATCACATTCTGCTTTGAATCCATATTTCAGTAAATCTTTAGCGAGTAAGATTCCTTCAACGTGATCTTTGTCTTCAGTGATAACAGGAAAACGAGAATGCTGAGAGTCGATAATTTGAGGTAATAGTTCTTCGATAGGATCTGATGACTCTAGCGTCACCATTTGCGAGCGCGGAACCATAATGTCACGAACACGCATTTCAGCGATGTCTAAAACACCAGCAATCATATTCTGGGCTTCAGTATCGATTAAGTCACGACTGGCCGCTTCAGTAAAAACGTCCTGTAACTCTTCTTTTGTTTGCGGCTCTGCAGTAAATATCTGACCGATTTTCTCTAACCAAGTTTTATTTGCAGAGCCGTTGCTCGAGTGGGGGTTATCATCACTCATGATTGATTTTTATTCTCCAAAAAATCTATAAATAAAGTTGCTTGTTAGCTGACTTAATCATCTTGATAAGGGTTATCAAAACCCAATTCAGCTAAAATTGCAATCTCTTTACTTTCCATTTCCTCAGCCTCATCATCATCAATGTGATCATAGCCGAGTAGGTGAAGACAGCCGTGCACTAACATGTGTGCCCAATGCGCTTCTAACTGTTTGTTTTGTATAACAGCTTCATCAGCGACAACATCTTGTGCGACAATTAAGTCGCCTAACAGAGGTAGCTGAATACCTTTTGGTGCTTCAAATGGAAATGACAGTACGTTAGTTGGCTTATCTTTGCCACGGTATTGACCGTTTAGTTGCTGAGATTCATCGTTTTCGACCACTCTAACCGTTAGCTCGTAGTCACCCGGTTCAGCTTCAGCAGCAAGTGCAGTTGTTAGCCAAAGCTGCATTTTTTCGACATTTGGGTGATTGATATCACCCACCGCTGATTGTAAATCGAGCATTAAATTTGTCATTAACTACTCTGCTTTGGCTGCTTCAGCTTGTTTAGCCTGCTCAGCTAGCTTTATTTTTTCAGCCTTTTCACGACTTTTTTCTTCATCCCACTTCTCATAAGCTTGGACAACTTTTTGTACCACAGGATGACGCACAACATCATGAGTTCTGAAGAAGTTAAAGCTGATATCATCAACGCCTTGTAAAACTTCAATCGCGTGACGTAAACCTGATTTCGCACCGCGCGGTAAGTCAATCTGAGTAATGTCTCCGGTAATCACCGCTTTAGAATTAAAGCCAATACGGGTTAAGAACATTTTCATTTGCTCTACTGTCGTATTTTGACTTTCATCGAGAATAATAAAGGCATCGTTTAATGTACGGCCACGCATATAGGCTAAGGGCGCTATTTCAATAACATTGCGTTCGATAAGTCGCTCAACTTTTTCAAAGCCCAGCATTTCAAATAATGCATCGTACAAAGGACGTAAATACGGATCGACTTTCTGCGATAGGTCACCTGGTAAGAAACCTAACTTTTCACCCGCTTCTACTGCTGGACGAGTCAGTAAAATACGACGGATTTCTTGGCGCTCAAGTGCATCAACCGCACAGGCAACAGCCAAGTAGGTTTTACCTGTACCAGCAGGGCCAATACCAAATGTAATATCGTGATGAAAGACATTGGCAACATATTGACCTTGATTGGGGTTGCGAGGCTTAACAACACCGCGTTTAGTCTTGATAAACACTTCACTACCAAACTCATCTTCATCAGCTTCAGCTTGTTCAAGTACTTTCATCTCTTGAATAGCTAAGTGAACTTGATCAGGTAGGATGTCAGGTATTTGGCCTTTAACCGGCTGAGTATCTAGGTAAAGTGCTTTGATTAATTCAGCACTTCCCAATACCGCGGTATTTTTACCAGTGATTTTGAACGCATTGTCTCGGTATGTAACTTCAACACCTAAACGGCGTTCAATGTGTTTGATATTGTCGTCAAATGGCCCACAAAGGCAGGCCAAACGATGATTATCGGCAGGTTCGAGAAAAACCTCGAGAGTCGTTAATTTGTTACTCAAAGTGCTTAATTCGCCTTTAAATATTTGGGTTATAGATAGTGGCACCACTTTCTGTCGCTTGTTCAGGTGAACGAGCCAATATTTCAGAAGGTGAAGTTTCTACACGTAGGTTCATCTCGTCTTCGCCACGGATAAAATCGCCGCGTAAAGAATTCGAGAATACATCAACAATTTTCACATCAGCAAAACCGCCGATTAACGTATGCGGACCTTCGAAGTTAACCACACGGTTATTCTCAGTACGGCCGCGAAGCTCCATTGGATTCTTTTTCGAAGGACCTTCTACTAAGATACGTTGTTCTGTACCTAGCATATCTCTAGCAATTTTCAGTGCTTGCTGGTTAATGCGTTGTTGTAAAATATATAAACGTTCTTTCTTTTCTTGTTCAGATACATCATCGATTGCATCGGCAGCAGGTGTACCAGGACGAGCACTGTATACGAAACTAAAGCTGATATCGAAATCAATATCATGGATTAATTTCATTGTGTCTTCAAAGTCTTGTACCGTCTCACCTGGGTAACCAATGATGAAGTCTGAAGACATGCACAAGTTAGGGCGAATCTTTCGCAGTTTACGGATTTTAGATTTGTATTCAATCGCAGTGTGGCCACGCTTCATCATTGCAAGAATACGGTCTGAACCAGATTGAACGGGTAAGTGTAAATGGTTTACTAGCTCAGGAACATCTGCATATGCTTCGATGATGTCATCTGTAAATTCAACGGGGTGAGAAGTCGTGTAACGCAGACGGTCGATACCATCGATTGACGCCACTAGACGCAATAATTCTGAGAAGTGACAAATGCTGCCATCGTGATGTTCACCGCGGTAACCATTCACGTTTTGTCCCAGTAAGTTGACTTCACGCACGCCTTGGTCGGCTAACTGAGCAATTTCAAATAGTACATCATCGACTGGGCGAGAAACCTCTTCACCACGTGTATAAGGTACAACACAGAAAGTACAATACTTAGAACAACCTTCCATAATCGAAACAAATGCCGTAGGACCTTCAGCTTTTGGCTCAGGTAAACGGTCAAACTTCTCAATTTCAGGGAAGCTGACATCAACAACAGACTCACCGTCATTGTGGATCTGGTTAATCATTTCAGGAAGACGGTGCAGAGTTTGTGGACCAAATACAATATCAACAAAAGGCGCACGTTGACGAATGGCATCGCCTTCTTGTGAGGCCACACAGCCACCCACACCAATAATCAAGTTTGGGTTGTCGTCTTTTAGATTCTTCCAACGACCCAATTGATGGAATACTTTCTCTTGCGCTTTTTCGCGAATAGAACAAGTGTTGAGTAAGATCACATCTGCATCTTCAGCTTCTTCAACTGGTTTATAGCCATGCGTAGAATCTAACAAGTCTGCCATTTTTTGCGAGTCGTACTCGTTCATCTGACAGCCCCAAGTCTTTACGTATAATTTCTTACTCATTGTCTACTAAAACGCCTAAAAATAATTACTAAAATATACAGCCTAATGCCAATAAATAACACGGCTTTAATAAATGGGGGCGTATTCTACCTGTAAACAAAAGCTGAAACTAGCAAAGGCTAATATCAATTCGCTCTAAAGTGTGTAAATTTTATACGCCAAGGGTGGAGTTTAAGGCTCAGATGGGTTTAATACAAAAGCAAGCGTGATGGCATTTCCGTTTTGTTTACGTCGACCAAATTCGATACGCGATTGATATTTCTCACCTATTTGTTTGAGCAATTGAATGCCAACAGCCACACCAACGTGCTTTTGCAGTAGAGTTAAGCTTTCACCATCATCGTGACAGATCAACCAAATTTTCCCGTTGTAATGGCGCAATGTCAGTTCGACATGACTGCTTTGTGCTTCGTAAATCGATAGGTTAGCAAGCTCATATAAAGCGCGATAAATATCGGATTGCACCTCGTAATTCAATTGGATATCTTTGTCGATATCCATGTTTAATTCGATCGTACATTTGTATTGATCCGATAAGTGATTGACCAATAGCGGCAATGCCGTCTCTAAGCTGCGTGTACCGAGTGAATCAAACATACCTTGATGATTTTTAAGGGCTATTTGTTGTAAAGCGTTTTCACTCAATTCTCTTATTTTAGTTAATGCGGATAAATCATCATTTTGCTCACTCAATTGATAAATCTTGCGCAGGCTCAATTTCACCAAAGAATAGGTTTTCTGCTTGAGGAGTAACTCACCTTGCAGTAATTGTTTGGCATTAAAAGCCGCTTGCGCTTTGATTTTAATGAGCCAAGAGATAGCACCAGCGATGAGTAAAATTAATGCCGCATAAATAAAGCGACTAAAATCATTCCAATACCACTTAGGCTTAACTTGTATATTGGCAAACACTTCGTTGTTAGACCAAAAGCCCAGCGAGTCTGTGCCTTGAATCTGCAAGATATGCGTACCACCAGATAATCCAGTTAAAGATAAACTAGAGCCGTTAAACTCTTGCCAACGACCGTCATCTATTCGGTAACGGTATCTCTGATTTATGGTATTTCGAAAGTCGAGCACGGCGAGATTGAGCGTGACGAGTTCTTCACTGCTGACTAACTGAATATCATCACTAAATAATGATGAACCTGATGATGAAATTACTTCGCTTATCGTCACTTTAGGATTAGATGGCGTTTGACTAAACCAAGGTACCTGCATTACACCTTGCATAGTTGGCACCAGTAGGTTCTCCCCTACGGGAATGATGCCATCGGTAACATGCCAATGATCGGTCCCAATCACCAAAGACGCGCTGTCTTCGCGCATATTAATTTGGTACAAACCCATATTCGTGCTAACCCAAAGCACGTCTCTAAATTCAGTTAAAGCAAAAATAACTCGACCAGCTAGTAAATGGTTGAGTAACTCACCTTGAGTATTGAAGATATATAAACCATTACCGACAGTGCCAATATAAACTTTATCTCCCATGACATGCAGTGACGATGACTTACTAACAGTTGGCATATTTTCAAGTTTTCGTGCTTGGGATAACAAGGTGTCAAGAATGACGACCCCTTTTGCAGTACTTACCCAATAACGATCCGCTTTATCTTGCACCACACTTAAGACTTCGTTAGTCGGCAATCCGTTATTTTCAACAGACAGTGTATGGCGATGCATACGCGTATTAATATCGTAAACCTCAACCCCTTCACTTTCATTAAAAGCAAACAGTAAATCTTTGAGTTGGGTCATTTGCACATAAAGCGCTTGATGATTACTTTGGTCAACTCTTTCAAGTGTTTGCATATCGTTGGTCGCGTATACCCCTCTAAAGGTAGAGAAGAACAGCGTATTATTGTCAGATGCAAACCCAGTAATTTGTCGCTGGTAGTAATTTGATAACGAAGAATTAAACGCTAGCGGTTTAGCTTGTTGTAACTCAGTATCAAATTGATAAAGCCCTGCACCATTGGTACCGACGACAACTTGCTCTTGATGTTTGGCCAACATTAAATAATTGAGCTCAATTTGATTGGCGTACTCTATTGCTAAATCTCGATAATGCAGAGGGTGATATTTATACAGCCCTTTGTTACTAGCAAACCACAATACACCGTGTTTATCTTGCGACATGCTGTAAATAAATTGGCTTGGCAATTTGACTTGATAGCTTTGCTTCGCGCTTTTTTCGCCAACCTGCCAGTATTGTAATTGACCGTCTTTGAACAACAGCCAAAAACCTTGTTCATATCGATCGGGTGCTATTTGCAAAATATTTTGTTTGTCGATGGCCTGGCACATCATCGACTTAAGCTGACAAAGCTGTAAACCATGCTCAGGATGCTTTTCAATATAGGTGACCGCTTGTTGATCAGAACTAACCGCTATCACAGCATGCATTGATAGCTGAACAATCTTATCGTCGCGATAGCGATATAACCCTTCTTTTGCGGCAATAATAAGCGTATCTTGGTGTTTGAGTAAGTCAGTGACCGTACCGTCAAACTCTAACTTAACGTTTGAATCCGATGCCAAATTGTACTGAAATAAACCGAATTTATCGGAGTAATACAATAACTGCCCAACTTTAGTCATTGCCCAAGTTTGCGCAGTGAATGGCTTTTTGATATTGAGCTTCTCTAAGCTGAATTTGTCTTTTTCTAACCGCCAAAAACCACCCTCACCTGTTGAAAAGTAAAGGTAGTTATTTTCAAGGTGCATGCTTCGCACCCAAGTAAAAGAAGATGAATTGGTGTAATCGAGAATGTTAACTGCGTGCTGACCATCGTATCGAAACAAACCTGATTGATTACCCAGCCAAATATAGTCTTCTGTCACCATATCTGAGCTGTAGAGTACTTGGTTATTGGGTTTAATTGGAGTCAGTGCTTGGGCGGAATAGCTAAAGCAGCAGAATGTAAATAAAAGCCCGATTAAACGGGCTTGGATAGACGTGACGGAATGACTATTTTGCCTTTCTCGGTGGCGTGTGGTCGCGCGTACCGCAGCCAGCAAAAATGACAGGCATATCACCTGCTTTTTCTGGTTTTTGCACAAATAAGAATGTGGGTAAGCGAGGGTCTTCTGGTTGGTCACGGTTTTGCCATTTCTCCAAAACAGCCTTACCAGCTTGTTCGCCATATTTAAAAGTAAAGGCATCTGCGATCAGTTCCGCACCTAAATCATCCATAACAATAACTGCGTTACCGTTATAACCGCTATTGACGTCAAAGTCCATGTCTACCTTTAAGATCGTATCTTCAGGTAAAACAAGTTCTGCTTGTAAGCGAGCTAAAACTGCACGCTCTTTATCAGCTTTCAAGTTAGTATCGTTTGGATACTCATTTTCATCATAACTACGTCTGAATCCTAAATCATAATCATAAATTTTTGCTGTTGCAGCCATTGCTTATTTCCTTAAATTTTTATTTGCCCGGTGAAAACCCCAAGCTAAATTAATAAATCATGAAACTCACTGTCAGTCATAGTATAGTGACTAAAAGCAATGAGTTACGTGACTCCAGTACTTAAGTTAGAGATAAAATTAGCAATATGCAAATTAACCCTCAATACGATATCGTCATTGTTGGCGCAGGCATGATTGGCGCAAGTATGGCCGCGTCACTTAATCAAAGTGGATTATCTATCTTATTGATTGATAAACACTTACCTTCAACCCCTCTTTCACAGCAACCTGATTTGAGAGTCTCATCACTCAATTTAGGCGCTATTCGCTGGCTTAAGCAGCAAGGCATATATCAACAGCTTGACCCATCGAGAATTCAAACTTACAACGCATTAGCGGGCTATGAAAAAGGTGGCGCTCACTTACAATTTAATGCTGCCGATATCAACGAAGATAAATTAGGTTGTTTTGTTGAAAATAAACATTTACAACAAGCAGCTCTAAAAGTGGCAAATTGCCAACAACTAGAATTAGCCATCACCTCTATTAAAGCGAATGAACAAGGTTGGGATATTGAGTTTGAAAATGCACGACAGACTCGTACTAAATTCATTATCGCGGCTGATGGTGCTAATTCACAAATCAAACAAGCATTGAACTTTGCTCAATTTGGTTGGCAATATCGACAAAGCTGCTTGTCAGTCAATATTGAATTTCACTCGGCCTTGCCTAAAGTGCAGCAAACTACGACATGGCAAACTTTCAGGCCTCAGGGTCCAATTGCTTTTTTACCACTGTTTGACAACTTCGCTAGTCTTATCGTTTATGACTCAGCGGATAAGATCAAAGCACTGCAGCAACTATCCGAAACGAGTTTAAAGCAAGCACTTGCTGAACTGTTCAAAGAGAAAATAACGGCCGATTTTGATGTTATCCAAGCTGGCGCCTTTCCTTTAACGAAGAGACAAGTTAACAAACGTTATCACAATCAAGCATTATTGGTTGGCGATGCAGCGCACACAATACATCCGCTAGCAGGACAAGGGGTTAATTTAGGTTTGAGGGATGTCGCCGCAGCCAGTCATACTTTACTCAATGCGATCAATGCAGGTGAAAGCTGGCACCAAGCTGACATTTGGCAACGCTATAATCAGGCCCGAGTAAAAGATGATAACCAAACCAGTTTTGCTATGGATAGCATCTACAAACTCTTCAGTAATGATTTAGTCCCAGTTAAATTGTTCAGAAAGTTCACTTTAAATACTTTAGATAAAATGAGTCCGTTAAAGCAAACTGCACTACACTTTGCTCTAGGTTTAAATGATCCTTATGTATAAATTGAAAAGAAATCTACTAACTTTTGGCTTTTTGGCCGTTATGGCATTTTCAGCTCATGCCAATGAAAGCATTGAAAAGTGCAAAGCACAAAGCCCGACTTCAGCCAAGTTCTCTATTTGCCTAGATGAAGCGATGAAATTAAAAGACAGGGAGTTAAAAACCTGGATCCAAGATAGACGTTTAGAGCTTGAAGCGATGGCTGAATCAACTGGCCGCACATCCGTTGTCATGCAATTTAATAAAGCTAATGACTTCTACTTGCAATTTATTGAATCTGAATGCCGAGGTGTGTTTTTCGAAAAACAACACGAGGGTAACCCGGCTGATGAGTACCGCAGCTGTAAAATTAAACAAACAGATAAACGCATTGATCAACTGAAAACAGAAAGCGCTAACAGAAAATAAATAAGCTAGAACAAGAATTAAAAGACGCTCGATTTATCGGGTGTTTTTTGTTTTTAAAAGGAATAATTTGAATCTAATCAGAAAGGAGAGTTGGCTGGGGTAGCTGGATTTGAACCAACGAATGCCAGGATCAAAACCTGGTGCCTTACCGCTTGGCGATACCCCATCCTTAAAACTCGTTGCGTGGGAGATAAATTAAATTAGAAAAGTGGCTGGGGTAGCTGGATTTGAACCAACGAATGCCAGGATCAAAACCTGGTGCCTTACCGCTTGGCGATACCCCAACATGGTGCGGGCGGAGAGACTTGAACTCTCACATCTTGCGATACTGGAACCTAAATCCAGCGCGTCTACCAATTCCGCCACGCCCGCATTACTAATTTAAAAAGTGGTGGCTACACCGGGATTTGAACCTGGGACCCCATCATTATGAGTGATGTGCTCTAACCAGCTGAGCTATGTAGCCAACAACCTCGCCTTAGCAAGTGGCGCGTATTATGCTGATCAGGCCCTTTGTCGTCAACACTTTTTTCGCGTTTTTTTTATCTTTTTTCATTTATTTTTAAAAAACAGTAAATATGGATATTTAGCAATCAAATTGAGTTTAACCAATAAACAAGCTGAAATAGAAAGTTACATTCAACGACAATTAGCTATGTTTAACACAGGATCAAAAAAGCCCGCTATAAAGCGGGCTTTTATCAAATGACTTGATTTAGACGTTAAATCTAAAGTGAATGACGTCACCATCTTTAACTACGTAGTCTTTACCTTCTAGACGCCACTTACCTGCATCTTTTGCACCAGATTCACCGTTGTGTTCAATGTAATCATCGAAACCAACAATCTCAGCGCGAATAAAGCCTTTTTCAAAATCGGTATGAATCTTACCTGCAGCTTGTGGTGCTGTAGAGTTAACAGGAATTGTCCATGCGCGAACTTCCTTTACACCCGCTGTAAAATACGTGTGTAAGTTCAATAACTCATAACCCGCTCGAATCACGCGGTTTAAACCAGGCTCTTCGATACCAAGATCAGCCAAGAACTCATCTTTCTCTTCGTCATCTAATTCAGCAATTTCAGATTCGATAGCTGCACATACAGGTACAACAACCGCATTTTCTGTCGATGCAATTTCTCGTACTTTATCTAAACGCGGGTTATCTTCAAAGCCGTCTTCACTTACATTGGCAATGTACATCGTTGGCTTTAACGTTAAGAAATTAAGGTAGCTGATTGCCGCTAGCTCTTCTTTTTCTAACGCTACAGAGCGCAACATGCCACCGTCATCTAACGTCGGCTTGATTTTCTCTAATACTTTTAATTCAAACTTAGCATCACCGTCACCACCTTTGGCACGTTTACCAACACGGTGAATAGCGCGCTCTGCAGTGTCTAAATCAGATAGAGCTAATTCTGTATTGATAACTTCAATATCATCAGCGGGATCAACTTGGCCAGATACGTGAACAATGTTCTCATCTTCAAAACAACGAACAACATGACCAATTGCATCAGTTTCACGAATATTTGCTAAGAATTGGTTACCTAAACCTTCACCTTTTGACGCACCAGCTACTAAACCTGCAATATCAACAAACTCCATCGTTGTTGGTAATACTTTTTGTGGGTTAACGATAGCCGCTAAAGCATTAAGGCGCGTATCAGGTACAGGTACTACACCTGTATTTGGTTCAATTGTACAAAACGGGAAGTTAGCTGCTTCAATACCCGCCTTAGTTAAGGCGTTGAATAAAGTTGATTTACCGACATTAGGCAAACCTACGATGCCACATTTAAAACCCATAGTTCGTTACCTTGAGAATCTGTTAATGAAATAAGCAGGCTAAAGCCTACTCACTTTTGAAAGTATGTAAACGATTAGTTGCTTTAGCGAGACCGTCTTTGTACCAAATTTCAGTACAACGCAATGCCTCATCTATTGCTTCATCAATTTGCTTTTGTTCTGTAGCTGGTGGTTTGCCTAAGACAAAACCAGATACTTTATTTTTGTCACCAGGGTGACCAATACCAATACGCAAACGCAAGAAGTTTTTGTTATTACCCAAACGAGCAATGATATCGCGAAGGCCATTGTGGCCAGCGTGTCCACCACCGCGTTTAAATTTGGCAATACCAGGTTCAATAGCGAGTTCATCGTGCGCAACGATAATTTGTTCAGGTTCTATCTTGTAAAACTGAGCAATTGCGGCAACGGCTTGACCACTGCGATTCATAAACGTAGTAGGTACGAGCAAACGAACGTCTTGCCCTTGCATATTGATACGACAAGTTAAACCGAAGAATTTAGATTCAACTTTTAAAGGAGTGCGGTAAAGGTCAGCAAGTTGCCTTACAAACCATTCACCCGCATTGTGACGGGTATTTTGATACTCGGGGCCTGGATTACCCAGACCCACGATTAATTTAGCAATATCAGCCATATGGCGTTATTGCTTACTCAGCAGCTTCTTCAGCAGCTTCGTCTTCAGCAGCACCGCCTTTAGGCGCAGCTAAAGTAACAACAGCAACGTCGTGGCCTTCGCCTTTTGCTAACTCATCAGAAGTTACGCCAGCAGGTAAAGTAACGTCAGATAAGTGTAATGTTTGACCAACTTCTAAACCAGCAACATCAACTTCGATGAACTCTGGTAAGTTAGCAGGTAAACAAGTGACAGCAATTTCGTTTGCATTGTGAGTGATGTTACCACCTTTCTTAGCCGCAACTTCTTCGTTTAAGAAGTGAATTGGAATAGCTTTATGGATTTTGTGCGCTGCATCAACACGTTGGAAATCTAAGTGCATTACTTGATTTTTGAACGGGTGACGTTGAATGTCTTTAACGATTGCTTCGTGCTTCTCGCCATCAACGTTTAACGTTAAAATGTGCGTGTAGAAACCTTCATCTTCTTGAGCTTGGAACACTTTGTTGTGCGCTAAAGTTAATGAGATAGCTTCTTTTTCTGAACCGTATAATACAGCTGGTACTTGACCTGCGTGACGTAAGCGGCGGCTCGCACCTTTACCTAATTCTGTACGTACGCTAGCGTCTAATTCGTATGACATGGGATTTTCTCCGATAAAATTAATTCAGGTGGACCTCGCGACCAAAGCACACCATTTTCAAAGCCCGAAAAAATCGGGTGGCGAATTCTAGCACTAGTACAGATAACAAACAATCGAGAAATGCGGTTTATCGCAAGATATTTCTAGCGGTATGTAGAAAATGGTTAATAGGGCTGGAAATAAAAAAGGCTCCAACAGGAGCCTTTCAGAATTAAACGCTGAAGCTAGCACCGCAACCACATGTTGTGGTGGCGTTTGGATTGTTTACAAAGAAACGAGAGCCCTCTAGGCCTTCCATGTAATCCACTTCACTATCGAGAAGGTATTGTAAACTCATAGGATCGACAACTAGCGATACGCCTTGTTTTTCGATTTCTACGTCACCTTCATTAACTTTTTCGTCGAAAGTGAAACCGTAAGAGAAACCAGAACAACCACCACCTGTAATGTATACACGAAGCTTTAAATTCGGGTTTTCTTCTTCTTCAACTAAAGCCTTCACTTTTGTGGCAGCTTTGTCAGTAAACTTAATGGGTAACTGATCCATTACCATCACCTATAAAAACAACTACTGGTTAAATTATCTAATACCTGAGTGTTTCAATCAAGTATTAGTTAAATTGCTTAGCTATCGCTATTCAGTTTCCAATTAAACTCAGCATCAACTTTGTTGTATTTTTGCCAACGTGTTTTTGGAATAATTGTCGATACTTGCACGCGTTCAGGTTTGAAAACGGGGTCAATTTCGAATTCACCTTCAATAACCTGAAAATATTTAAAACTGAATTTAAAGTTAGCCTTTTTATCTAATTCTAAATCCTTCATATCATAGCGCGTTACTTTGTCTTGCTGCTGACCATAAAGCTGGATTTGAATATTGCCTTTTGCAAAGCGTTTTTCTTTTCGCGTTTGTACTAACACAACTCGATATCTAAAACGATTGGCACTCGATGTAGGGATCACATCAAATTCTTCGACCATAATCCCTTCAGCATATTTTTCAGGTGCCATGACATTTTGGAAAAACGCCAATTCTTTTTTCAATTCGGTATTTTCTTTGGTCAGTTCATTGAGACTTTGTTGGATTTTCTGGTTAGCGACCTTCTCAACCTCGAGCTCTACGCGTAAAAAGTTGAGTTGCTGATTCAATTCAAACAGGTTTTGCTCACGATCAGCGAGTACCCTTTGTGCAGTTTGATAATCTTGTTCGGTTAGCGTTTGTAATTTATTCGCAATAAAGAAACCTAAAAATCCCACAGCAACTAAAACTAAGATACCCAACACCCCAGTATAAAACTTAGCGAGGTTCTGCCAAATAATACCTAGGTTGCTATAAACAATTTTTTCTCGCTGTTCAGGCAATTCAGCCTGATTTTCGCTTGTATTCTGCTCTTGATTCACTTAACTTTTCTCTGTCCGATATAGGTTATTCATGCCTTTGCTGAAATGAGCAATGAAAACCCGATAAACGCCATCTTTATAACACTACAATAATCGAGCGCCCAAACCCAATGTGGTTAGAAAAACTGAGACTGCAACTCGCCTATCCCAAAACCTCTGTACAATTGAGTTTGTTAGGGCTACTTGTCGGCCTACTCGCTTCAGCCATCATTATTGCGTTTCGTAGTGCAATTGAAAATATCCAACTAATATACTTGGAAAACCCAGACGATTTCAGCACTTTATCCGATTTAGAGCGATTTGCCCTACCCTTTGTCGGTATTGTGTTTGTTTTGCTCGTAGCAAAATGGACCAAATTCAAACATCAACGTACTGGTATCCCTTTTGTTATTTACCGGATGAAAAGCTTTTACGGCATGATGCCTTTCAAAAATACCTTAAACCAATTTTTTGCCGGTATTGCTGCGATGGCAACGGGCTTTTGTGTAGGTAGAGAAGGTCCATCCGTGCATTTAGGTGCCGCCAGTGCCAGTGCCTTATCTCGCAGCTTAAAACTACCCTATAACTCGATTAAAACCTTAACCGCTTGCGGTATTGCTGCCGGTATATCCGCCTCGTTTAATACCCCTTTAGCGGCCGTCATTTTTGTAATGGAGGTGGTTTTAAGGGAATACAAAATTCACGTATTCATCCCAATTATGCTGGCATCTGTAACCGGTGCTATCGCCACTCGTTGGTTTTATGGTGACTACCACGACTTAGGTGAATTGCAGATTCACGCCTTAGATTTAATCCATTATCCTTATTTACTATTTATGGGATTAGCCATAGGTGCGTTTGCATTTGCATTTAACCGTCAGTTAATTGAAATGCTGCGTTCGTTTAAACCCATTGGCATGGTGCCGCGTTTACTACTTGCCGCATTAATGACTGCGCTGATTGGTTACTTCGTGCCATTAGCAATGGGTACTGGTATTGCGGGCATTAACCTCATTGATTTGGTCACCACAGAAACCAACCTGTTGATCATTATCTTTGTTAGCAAAGCGCTACTAACCTTCTTTGCTATCAGCCTAGGTGTGCCGGGTGGCATCATAGGACCGATAATGGCTTTAGGCATGCTCTTTGGTGCGATATTAGCGGCTCTTGGCGCGCTATTTATTGGAAACCCAGAAGGCTTTGTCGAAACCTACGGCGTTATTGCCTTAGCAGGCTTGATGGCTGCAACCCTCAATGCACCACTAGCCGCATTGCTAACAGTACTCGAACTTACACATAATCCAGATATTATTCTCCCTGCTATGTTGGTGATTGTCACTGCACATATTACTTCGAGCCAACTTTTTAGAAACCGATCTATCTTCATTTTACAGCTGGAATTTCAAAAACTCGACTATCAAACCCCTCCTGCATATGAAGCATTGCAAAAAATTGGTATCAGTGCAGATATGCGACGCAATTTTATCTTGGTTGAAGATAATGACCCAGACGTTATTCGCAACGCACTCGATCGCGCAGGTAAACGCCCCGTTATTCTAAAATCAGTCACCGAACTAGATACGACTTTCAAGCTCGTTCATTACGATGTCAGTCTCGATTACAACAAAGACTCACTGTTTAGTTTCGAAGATATGTTGGCCGTCGATTCTCGGTATACTCTGGCAGAACCATTTGAACTCTTACATTTAAAGCGCGATGGCTGGGTTTATGTTTACACCGAAACACTCGATAATATTGTTGGAGTAATGAGCTGGGAAGATGTCCGTAAACGACTGATTAAAGGCACATTATAATGAGAAATTTGTCATGGAGTATCAACTAAATGTTATGGCTTAAAGCATTTCATATTATTTTTATGGTGGCATGGTTTGCCGGCATTTTTTATCTGCCGAGGTTATTTATTTATCACGCGACAAACCAAATAGGTAATAATGAAAAAGTAATCAATGAGCAGTTCAAAATAATGGAAAGACGCTTGTGGTTTTTTGTTACCCCCTTTGCCGTTTTAACCGCTATTTTTGGCTTCTCACTTATTTACATGTACGGTACAGACTGGCTTAAAGCCTCACCTTGGATGCATGCAAAATTGACCTTGGTTGCGCTACTTTATATTTACCACGGTTACCTATTCAAGCTCATGCGTGACTTTCAGCATGACCGTAACAAACACAGTCCGCGCTTTTACCGATTCGTCAATGAATCGCCTGTCATTGTACTTTTTGCCATTGTAATCTTGGTAGTTGTAAAGCCATTCTAACTCAAGCTGACAAACGCCCACTTTTGACTTGATAAAAATTGGCGGGTGAACTTAGTAAAAATGTCATATTTTTGCTATGATTGCCGCCAATTTTGAGCAGAGCTCGAAACATCTCTTTCCCTATAACCGTTAGCTTCGACAGGACAAGCCAAAATGCTGAAGTTTCAAGGTGCAAACATCCTATCGGTCAATCAATTCGACCGTGAAAGTATTGAATATTTGTTTAATATTGCTTCAAAAATGGAGCCTTATGCCCACCGTCAAAAACGTACACGTGTGTTAGATGGTGCAATCTTAGGTAACTTGTTCTTCGAACCAAGTACCCGTACTCGCGTCAGCTTTGGTACGGCGTTTAATCTACTTGGCGGCCATGTTCGTGAAACGGTAGGTATCAGTAACTCTGCACTAGCTAAAGGTGAATCTTTATACGATACGGCCCGAGTTTTGAGCAGCTATTCAGATGTAATCGCCATGCGTCACCCCGAAGCGGGGTCGGTAGCTGAGTTTGCTGAAGGCTCTCGCGTACCGGTTATCAATGGCGGCGATGGCGCTAATGAACACCCTACTCAAGCCTTACTAGACTTGTTTACTATTAGTAAAGAGCAATCGGCTCACGGCAAATCAATCGACGGTATGCACATCGCGATGGTTGGCGATCTCAAGTATGGCCGTACTGTGCATTCACTATCTAAGTTATTGCGCCTGTACAAAGATATCAAATTTACGTTTATCTCACCCAATGCCTTAGCCATGCCAGACAGCGTAATTTCAGCCGTTGAAGATGCTGGACATAAGGTAGAAATTAAAGATCAGCTTGAAGGCAATTTAGACGCAGATATCGTCTATCAAACGCGTGTTCAAGAAGAGCGCTTTGAATCAGAAGAAGAAGCGAATAAATACCGTGGACGCTTCCGCTTAAACCAAGCAATTTATACTCAACACTGTAAGTCAAACACAGTGATCATGCACCCTCTTCCTCGTGACTCACGCTCAGCGGCTAATGAGTTAGATAACGATATGAACCAAAACCCGAACTTAGCCATCTTCCGTCAAGCGGATAATGGCGTATTAATGCGAATGGCATTATTTGCTTGCACCTTAGGTGTTGAAAATGTCGTAGAACAATATGACGACAAAGTCGTTTGGTTCAGCAATAAATCACAAGGTTAATACAATTATGACAACTCAATCAGCTCAATTATTCGCAAAAGCACAGCAAACAATTCCTGGTGGCGTAAACTCACCCGTCCGTGCATTTAAAGGTGTAGGCGGCGACCCCATTTTCATCGAACGCGCCGACGGTGCATACTTGTACGACGCTGATGGCAAAGACTATGTCGATTACGTTGGTAGTTGGGGGCCAATGATTTTAGGTCACAACCACCCAACAATTCGCCAAGCAGTGCTTGATGCCGTTGAAAAAGGCCTAAGTTACGGTGCACCAACGGCAAATGAAGTCACTATGGCTGAACTGGTAAAAAGTATCGTTCCGTCAATGGAAAAGCTGCGTATGGTTAACTCGGGTACGGAAGCGACGATGACAGCTATCCGCTTAGCGCGTGGCTATACGGGTAGAAACAAACTCGTAAAGTTTGAAGGTTGTTATCACGGCCATGCAGATAGCTTACTAGTAAAAGCAGGCTCAGGTATGTTAACCCTAGGTGAGCCCAGCTCGCCAGGTGTACCAGCTGAATTAGCACAACACACACTGACAGCCGATTTTAACGACTTAGATTCGGTAAAAGCACTATTTGCAGAGCACGGTGATGATATCGCTTGTATCATTACTGAACCGGTTGCTGGGAATATGAACTGTATCCCACCTGTACCAGGCTTTTTAGAAGGCTTACGCGAAATTTGCGATCAATCAGGTGCAGTGCTTATCATTGATGAAGTAATGACCGGCTTTCGTGTTGCTTTAGGTGGTGCACAAGCACATTACAATGTGACTCCAGATCTAACCTGTTTAGGTAAAGTAATTGGTGGCGGTATGCCAGTTGGTGCATTTGGTGGTAAAGCTGAAATTATGGCGCACATTGCACCTGAAGGCCCAGTTTATCAAGCCGGTACCTTATCGGGTAACCCAATTGCAATGGCAGCAGGTATTGCGGCATTAACCGAGCTTAAGACTAATCAAGACGAAATCTACGCTGATATTAGCGCTAAAGCCGAGAAGCTAGTTAAAGGCTTTAAAGCTGCCGCAGATAAAGCCGGTATTCCATTAACAACGAGTCAAGTTGGCGGTATGTTTGGCTTCTTCTTTACCGAAGCAGAACAAGTTACAACATACAAACAAGCAACGGAATGCAATATTGAACGCTTCCAAAAGTTTTATCACTTAATGTTAGAGCAAGGCGTATATTTAGCACCAAGTGCTTATGAAGCTGGTTTTACTTCAACAGCGCATACAGATGCGGATATTGAAAAGACAATCAGTGCAGCAGAGAAGGCATTTGCTCAGCTTTAAGCTAAACCAACTATTAATTGAAAAGGCGTTAAGTATCATTACTTAACGCCTTTTTTTATAACTCAAATAAAAAAGCCGCGTAATCATGTGTTATCAATTACGCGGCAAAGGTGCTTAGGAAGAAAAATGAACTAAAAACCCTAAGCTGACTTTAAATGATGTTTGATTTACAACGCGGCTAATTCCAGCGTGACTTGCTCAATACCTTTTTGCGAAATTCGTTTTTTAAACTCCGCCTGTTTACTGGCAATAAGTGAAATTCCTTCAACAACCATGTCATAAGCTTTCCACTGCTGAGTCTTTTTATTCTGGCGCATCTTAAAAACCAAACTGATTTCAGGTGCACCGTCAGCTACAATTTTTGTTGCCACAGACACTAATTTCTTACCTTTAATCGCCTGAGGCTTTTGATAGATAACTTGCTGATCATCATATTGCATCAAGGCGTTAGCATAAGTTTTCACTAAGTAGTTTTTCATAGAGACAACAAAGTCTTTGCGTTGTTGCTTTGTCATTTTTTTATATGTTTTACCTAAAATTTTGTAAGCTGCGTATCTGTGATCAACAACAGGCATTAACTCTTCTAAAACAATTTTCTGCATCAATTTGGGGTCTGATTTCAAATTGGTTTGTTCAAGCTGGATACGACTAAATAAATGCTCACCTGTAACTTTAACAACCTGGTATGGAGAGCCCGCTTCTTTATGTGCAGCGGCTGTATTTAAGCTAATCAATAAGACTGCAAAGAAAATAAAAAAGCTCGCAATGTGTTTGTTCATGACCCTCTCCCAACATTTCTATTTCAGCGCTTTTTAGCTAAATGTGATTGGTAAACTAAGAAGCGATTCAAACATAAACCGACCAAGCGGTTTGTTTTGTTAATTATGCATACCGACCAAGCGGTTTGTAAAGAATTATTGTGAACAATTTATGATGTTTGAGATAAAAGGTCGTTAACCGAGGTTAAATGAAAGGCGTTTATTTGAAGCCAAGGCTAGTAACACTAGCCTTGTATTGAATCAGTTATTAAGTACTTAAGCTTTTTATATAAGAGCAAAGCTCTGCAATCACTTTCTCAAATAATTCTGTATTGCGACTGCTTTTTGCCAAATTATTAGCGCCGTGAAAAGACGCAACCATAAAATAAGCGGCTTGGCTGGTATCAACACCATCTCTCAACTTATCACTGACACGGTCTAAATTACTGGCAATCAATGTGTTTAACTGCTGTTGCAAACTTAAAATACGAACCCGAAAACCTTCATCGACACTCGACATCTCTTGGCAAAGATTATTTAGCGGGCAACCACACATTAAGTCGTCCAGATCTGCCTGCTGACAATAACTAGAAAAAAACGCTATTAGACCACTAATAGGGTCTTCTACTTCAACTGCGGGTCTCCAAGCTTCTAAAAACTGTGGTGTGTAAACTTCTTCAAAAACGGCGTAGCCAAGTTCCAGTTTATTATCGAAATGATGATAAAGCGCGCCTTTAGAAACACCTGTACGCTTTAATATGCAAGATAAGCTAGTGGCAGTAAAACCCTGCTTGTGAATTTCATCAGCGGCGACTTCAAGGATTTTCTGACGCGTTAACTCTGCATCTCTCATATACACCTACTTTAGTTTGCTGAACACAAAATGATTCTAACCGACCTACCGGTCGGTTGCAAATGAGCAACAATTAAAAAAGGCAGCACCCAAATCAGTTGATTAAAAGTACTGCCAATGGCTATGAGAAAATAGTGTTTATAAACAGCCTTCTAACTTAGTCCAAGCACCCCATGGATTATTGTCAGGCATACTTGTTGTCCACCAATTAGCTTGATAAACAGTACCTTGATAAATGGCTTTTTCCCCCTTTAAGTACACTTGACCAGCCTGGTAATCTGCAACAACTTGGCAATCACCTTCAGATACTTGATCACCAGCAAGTAATACTGTGATAGCTAAGCCTGAAGTCATCACATCAAACTGAACACCTTGCTCTGTTTGATTAAAGGGCAAAGCTAAGGCTCCTTGATAAATAGCTGCTACTTTCTGAGATTGATCTATAGTGAGTGTCAATTCAGCTTGATATGCTGAACATGCAGGGTTTGATAAATCAAATTGTGCAATATAACCAAAAGGCACTGTTTGAATATCAAGTGAACAATTCTGGCTGGCCATACGATAATTAACTATCGCTTCAGGTGTGTCTAACCAAACCGCTTTGTCTTCCACTTTTACCGCTAAATAATCTAAAAACTCGGTAAACTCATTAAGCGGTACACTGTAATAAGAAGTATCGTTAACGCCGTGGAAATATTGCAAACCAAAACCGCCATTAGCAATGGTATCGTCCAAATACGCAGTAATTTTTGCCGCCCCTTCGTGTGCTTGGTTATACGGTCCCCACTCATCATCGTATAAATTTCCTAATAACTGGTACGGGTCAGAAAAATCGGCAGCATTGATGCCATGACTCATCGTAAAGTTACCATCGAGGAAAGTTTGTTTGCGGACCATAGTGATCAAGTTTGAATCGCGCATCATTTGTAGGCTATCGCTTGATAACAAACCATAGGGGATACCAAACATTGATGGCATAAAGCCAGTTTGTGCGTATATCTCTTGGTTGGCAACAGTAACCTCTTGCTCGTCATCCCAAGTGATAACAGCGTTAGGATCCCAGCTGGGTGCATCAGGATATGCATGTGTTTTTGAATGATTGAAAATACTAAAACCAGCATCAACAAACGCTTTTGCTTTTTGCCATTTAGATTCATCGCACAGGCTGGTTATTACCCCAATTGACGTGGTTAAACCACGCTCAGCCACTTCAGGAAAAACATGTTCACCTATGCCATTGGCGCTATCTAAACACCAATCATCGTGCTGCATTGCATAGGCAGCAGGTAAATTATCTTTCCATGTTGCAACATTCAATGCAGGAGTTTGCCCGGAAGCAATGATTTTTGTCAGCATTTCAATATTGTCCAGTGCAAGGTCAATAGAGAAATGTCGACCA
The DNA here is from genome assembly GCF_013328345.1 of Marinifaba aquimaris. Taxonomy (GTDB): domain Bacteria; phylum Pseudomonadota; class Gammaproteobacteria; order Enterobacterales; family Alteromonadaceae; genus Marinifaba; species Marinifaba aquimaris. The sequence continues at coordinate 9,743 of NZ_JABULX010000032.1, read as the reverse complement.
CCAAAATTAGGGCTTTGTGGGTCATCGTCACTAAAGTCTATGTATTGCAGCTTTAATAGCAACTCATCTTCTTGATCAAACGCCATTTGCTCACAGGCATTGATATCATTTGCACAATAGAAGCTTTCATTAACCATTAACTCCCACCCTTTAAATTGAATGGCACCGTCGCCAATATCCCCAACACTGCAATCAATTGGTTGTAGTTGTTGCCATGCATTAGCCTGCATTGTTGGTTCAGCTTGCGTCCACCAATTGGCTTGCCATAAGTAGCCATTGTGAATCATTTGATCGCCTTGATCGGCATGGCTAGGTTGACCTTGCCAGTTAGTTTGTGGGAAATCAGGGTAAACATGGGTGTCGTTACAAACATCAGCAAAAGCATTGGCGCCCAGTAAACTCGTCAAACATAAGGCTAGTGTGGTTTTTTTCATTATTATCGACCTCGTTATCAAGTTGATTGAAACCCTCAACAATCGGCATAGCGATGTGAGGTACGAGATAAAAACTAAATGTAAAAATCTTGTTAAAAAAGAGGGAGGACAATGCCATCTTATAAACGACACCTAAAAAACAATTTTAATATTTAAAATCAATAACTTATACAGAAAATAGTATAACAATATTTGATGAACGGTAATTTGAAAGGTCTCAACGGTATAGTGAGTAGGCTAACGACTGTCACCTTCGTATAGAAAACACATAAGATATTGTTTTTATTTAACTTTAGACAATAAGTGACCATAAGTCACAGTGAAAAATTAAAGCACTGAGCTCAATTATTGGCTGAGTAAAGAGATTTTTCATATGAACTGATGGTATCTGTGTTTTGTTAAACGCTAGTGTGTTTGCAATAATGCTCAACTGTCAGCCATAAGTTAGTCATTCGAAAATAACAAAAAAGATGCGTACTTTTTCACTCCTTATTTTAATCATATTCTTTAGCGGACCTTCGCTTGGGCAGCCGTTCAAGCTCATTGGGTACTTCCACGGGCACCAGAGTTATTTGGACAAGCCGATCGCGCAACTCGCAATCCCGCACTACAGTCATTTAATTTACAGTCAAGCAGCACTAAGTCCAGGTGGCACAGTGTTATCGAGCGACCATTTTATAGACTTTGAATTAAAACAATTAAACGATGCGGGCCAGAGTGTAAAAGGCAATTACAACGGCATAAAAAGCCTCAAATCCAATCACCCCGATCTAAATGTCATGTTGAGTATTGGCGGTTGGGCACAATCTAATTTTATTTCAGATATTGCAGCCGATGAAAATAAAACCGCAACCTTTATACAGTCAGCACTGGCGTTGAAAAAAAGCTATGGCTTTGATGGATTTGAAATTGATTGGCGATTTCCTGGATTTAAAACAACACCCAATCAACAAGTCAGAGCAAATGATGTAAGTAACTACTTACTATTAATTAGAAAACTAAGGCAAGCCTGCCAAGATTGTGTACTCAGTATTACCGTACCAGATAAAGCCTTGTATCGAGTTAATTGGGATTTTAGCCAATTTGCTAAACACGTGAGCTTTTTTAATCTTATCGCACACGAATATCACGGCGCATGGAATAAGAATACCGGACACAAAGCTCCGTTATTTTCAGCGAAAAACCGAGTAGATGACAATATTGCCCGCGCCGTAAAAGAGCTATTTGAACAAGGTTTGCCAAATAGACAACTTGTTATCAGTATCACGAGTTTAGGCATGGGTTGGCAAGGTGTAGAAGACATAGAACAAGGACTAGGACAAAGCTATCAGTCAATTCCTATGGGGACTTATGATGACTATCAGCAAGGTGCGACAGGAAAGTTTAGCCACCAACACATTCAAACCTTGTTGCAAGACAGCACCTATCGCCAACAATGGCATGAACAAGCAAAAGCAAGCAGCCTATATAACCGGGAAAAAGCGATCTTCATCAGTTATGAAAGTAATCGCTCGTTAGCCGAAAAGCTGCTATTCAGTGCAAAGCATCAACTAGCTGGAATGGCTATTTCAGATATCATTGCCGATAGTAGTGATAAAACCAGTTTGTCAAAGCAAATACACCAATTTGAATACCCGTTTTATGCAAGGTATTTAGCTTTTTTGGCTTATATCAAACCGCTTATGCCATGGTTATTTGCCCTAATCTGGCTGAGCTTGTTTCTGCTCACGGCTTTTTTAATTTGGTATGGGCAAAAGCGCTGGTATAAGAAACAGTTTGATTCTGCTTTAGTGCAACTTCCTGAGCTTTCTGAGCAGCTAATTTCACTTATATCGAACCCTGCCAAAGCCGTCTCATTAACCGATCAACAACAAAACTCAGTTAATTTAATTGCTTTAAAAGCCGCTCAACTGAGTTACCAGCTTCCTCAGATAGCCAAGCTGCAACCCAAACAGCAGCATCAAATTAAAGAAACACTAGAAGAGCCTTTAGCTAAACTAGAAGCCTTTACTTTATTAATGCAAAAGCAAGATTCACTGTCTGATATGCTTGCTAGTTTATTTAACTTTTTAAAAGATGAGCACCTTGTCAGTGGTCTAAAACTGATTGAAGAGCATGAAGTAGTCGAACAAATAGGTCATTGTACTGCTGTGAAAACGGATGGTGAGCCTGCTAGTGACAATGAACAAATACCAAGTTTAATATTTAGCCACGATAAATGCGCTGCCCAGATAACCGATCCCGATCATTTTGACTTTCATTTACACCTGACTTTTTCGCAAACATTAACAGAGCAGCAAACCCAGTATTTTTCCCAGATAGCCCATCTTGTCACACTCGCGAGAAAACAAGTTAGGAAACTTATTAAGCAACCACAATTATTGGCCGAATTACACGAAATCAGTCAACACAAAGACGATATTTTATTTATTCAAGGCGCCCGTGGTTATTCTGGTATTTATTGTAAAAACAAAACAAATCCGAGTTACATTTACTTGAGTTTACGAGCAATTAGAAGCTATTTCCCAGATTTACTTGTTCAAGTACATCGCTCCTATTTAATTAACCCAAGATACATTTCAGGGCTAAACAAAAACAAAGCTAGCTACAGTTTATTATTGGCAGAAACTTTGGTACCAATTGGTCGTTCATATTTGAAAAAATTGAGAACGCATTATCCAAACTGGTTTGAGTAAACTAGGCTAAAGGTAGTCTTTTTGATCGAGTAGTTGCATGAGTGACCTCTTAAAACACGCAAATAAGCAACTCACTTTATTTGCATTAACTAAGGTGCCGATGATTTTTTTCTGTCGACCTAAAATTCTAGCTATTAATGATGAAAATATCGCAGTAAAGATCAGGTTAAATTGGTTTACCCGTAATCACCTTAAGAGCATGTATTTTGGCACTTTGTGTATCGGGGCTGATTTAGCGGCAGGCTTCATGGTCTTTGCCAAAGCGGAACAGGGCAATCACACCATACATTTTGCCTTTAAAGATATGCAAGCTGAATTCCTAAAAAGACCAGAGTCGGATGTTTACTTTGTCTGTGAGCAAGGCCATTTAATTGATAAACAACTCAGTAGAGCAATCAATACAGGCCAAAGGGTCAACCAACAAGTTAACGTTAGTGCTTATTGTGGTACTTACGAACCGCCACATAGAGAAGTCGTGGCTCAATTTGCTTTGACTCTTTCCGTAAGAGTCAAACCGTCTTAGCCACCAAATAACCTCTCAAACCACGATTTTTTCTTTTCAGGTTCTTTTTCAAAAGCTTCACCTTTTTTCGGCTTACGCTGACACATTGTTGGTTTGGGAAGAGCTTGATAAAGTGCAGGCAGTAATCGCACATTTTCACACCCTGGTGCTAAATGTGTACCCTGTTTTTTATCGAAATAACGCAGAGCAATAGACTCAGGTTTTGGCACTACAAGGTTAATGGGTTTTCGCTTAGCTTGATACTCTCCGTATACTTTTAGCGCGCCTGATGACCCAGTTAACTTGGTTGGTTTATTATCATCACGCCCCACCCAAACGACGGCAAGTTCCGTTTGGTCATAACCAACAAACCACGAATCTCGACTGTCATTGGTCGTCCCTGTCTTGCCTGCAAAGCGGCTTTTGCTGTACATGTTACTCAACCACTTTGCAGTCCCTGTTCTGGTTGTCTCTTGCAGCGCATAATTCAGTAAATAAGCTTGCTCTGCATTAATAACTTTTTGACTGTATTCATTGTTCTGTCGCCAAATCACTTTGTGCTGCGCTTTGATAGCGAATAAAGCGTGTAAATCGCGTTTGTAACCCATATTAGCAATGGGTTGATACATACTCGCAACTTGCATGGGTGTCATCTCTATCGAGCCCAGTAACATGGCAGGATATTGAGGGATGTATGAATCAACACCAAGTAGACGCAAGGTATCAGTCACTTTATCAATACCCAACTCCATACCAAGATTTACTGTCGGTACATTACGTGAAGCTGACAAAGCATCAATAAGTAGCACTTGCCCTTGATACTTACCATCATAGTTTTTTGGTTGCCAGCGCTTACCCGATTCACTTCCCAGCGCAATAGGCTCATCTTGCAACGGTGTTGCCAAATGATAATTTTGTTGGTGGTTTAATGCAGTTAAATAAATAGCGGGTTTTACTAAAGAGCCAATATTGCGTTTGGCATACAGCGCGCGATCAAAGCCTTTGTAATTCGCTTTCCTATCACCAATTTGAGCTAAAATGGCACCGTTTTGACTATTGATAACCACCATACCTGCTTGTAATTGCTTACTGCCTTTAGCGCTTTCAAGCTGAGATAATTTTCGAGCGACAGCATTTTGCGCGCGTGTCTGAGCAAGTGGATCAAAGTGAGTGAAGAGTTTTACGCCTGAATGAGGGTCAAAACTAAAAGCTTGCTCTTTAACAATTTTCTTGAATTCTGTTTTAACTTTGGCGATGTAACTAGGAAAACGGCCTGATAAGATCTTGTCTTTACTGATCACATCTAGTGGCCTAGAAACCGCATATTCATACTCTTTTCGAGACAAATAGTTATGCTCTGTCATTAGCCTTAAAACTAAATCACGTCTTTCTGTCGCACGCTCTGGGTTGCGTCTCGGGTCGTAATACGATGCACCTTTTACGAGGGCAACTAACAGTGCTTGTTGATGATGCTCTAATTCAGATAATTGCTTAGCAAAGTAAAACCTTGCAGCCATTGCAAAACCATTCACCGATTTTTTGCTGTGTTGGCCTAAATACACTTCATTGGCATAGGCTTGTAAAATCTCTTCTTTACTATATTGGGCATCGAGCAGAACGGCTATATATGCTTCTTTTATTTTTCGCCACAAGCTGCGCTCATGGCTTAAGAACATATTCTTTACTAATTGCTGAGTCAGCGTACTTCCGCCCTGCACTGTTCGACCTGCTTTAATATTTTGGATAAGCGCTCGCACAATAGATAAAGGTGCCACACCGTGGTGATCATAAAAATCTCTATCTTCAATTAAAATAAGTGACTGAGTTAAGAACTCAGGTACCTCATCTAAATTGACTAAGATTCGATTTTCAAAGTTGTTTGCTTGAATGCTATCAACTAAGAAAGGCTCGAGAGAAAAGCCAGACAATTGCGATTTAGCTTTAACATCATATATGCGCTTAATGCGACCTTGATAGAACTGAACCCTTAAATGCTTAGCGGCAACTTGCACATCGGGGGTTTCGTAACCTCGGCGTACAAATTCGAGCAGGTCTTTATTAGCCATTAAAGCATATTGGCCAGAGTGAGTGAGATGATCATTTCGACTATAATCGAGCAGCTTCAAACGTTCGATTAACCCTGTTCGAGTCAGAGCGTCCCCTTTAGCAAAGTCCATAGCTTGCCCATAAACATGTATGGGTAGCTGCCATTTATGACCTTCAAACTTCTGTTTAATTTGCGCATCAAGGTAGACACCAAAAGCAATGACAACAGCTAAAGACAAAACGACTAACTTAATAAACAGTAATTTAAGCCACTTCATCTTAGAATTTGCTGATGTTGCTTTTTTAGCTTGTTTTTTTGCCACTAAATGCCTCTTGCTCTTTTAGTTTGGGTACCTGCTATCGCGTTAGCAGGATCGTCTGGCCAGTAATGCTTAGGGTAACGGCTTTTCATATCTTTTTGAACCAAGCTGTAACTACCTTGCCAAAAACCCGGTAAATCATTTGTTGTTTGAATCGGTCGTTTGGCGGGGGATAACATTTCAATCACTAACACAACCTGGCCTAATGCAATTTTAGGGTGCTCAGTGATGCCGTAAAAAGATTGCATAGGCGCTGATACTTTCACACCCGCGGGATCGCAATAATCAAGTTTTACCTTTTTATCATCAGCCGTAATATAACTATTCGGTAGGTTGTCCTTTAGCCAAAGCTGTTCAGGGTAACTCAAATAAGTATTAACAATTTCAGTTAAATTAATACTCAGTAGCTGTTCAATGCTGTGAATATCATCAAGCCACATTGCAAAAAATAACCAAGGCTTAGTTTCGATTAAGGGTAAGTCCACTAAAGTTTCAAAATGCTCTGGTGCAAGAGATTTCGCTAAACTTATCTTTGCAAGAAGCTGCTCAAGCGCTTTAAATTGTTTAAACGTTGTCAATCCATTCTGCTTAATATAACTCAGCCATGCTTGCTTTCTTTGCTCTTTATTAGGCTTACTGGTTAAGCGTTGCTCACTAATGGTTAATGCAAATAACTGCTGTTTTTCGATAAAGACGAGTTGACCTTTTTTATCTAATTCGGCCTCTACCTGTGTTTCAGTGATATTGTCAATATAAGGGCCAATAGAAGGCCAATCTATTTCTAAAGCCTGGTTAATAATACCCGCGGCCTGATTTTGGCTGAAGCTCGCTTTTGTCACGATGAGAAGATCTGGCTGATGTAAGTGAGTTACACTGTGATGGAACACAACACTGCTACCTGAAGCTAACTTGTATTTATCACCCACTTTCATTGCAATACGCTCAGGCCAAATACGAATCAGCGCTTTTGCAAGCTCGGCCCGATCAAACTCTGAGCGGCATTCTGATGAATTATCATATCCATAGCGTTTAGCTTGATTAGACAAGCTTTTACTCTGATAAAACGCGTGCTCAATTTGCCTTTCTAAACGCCATTCATTGGCTAAGACAGGTGGACGGCTATCTGTCAGATAAGCAGCTAGCCTAGCCGCTGTATTATCTTTTAGTTGTACTAATATACCGATATAAGGCTCAAACCCAACTTCAGCGACAGCCCGACCGAGTTTAGTTAATTTGTGCTGTTCACAGACAAGACCTGCTGTTTTTAATCTAGAGTAAGCTTTTTCAATTTGATTGTCGGTCGGTAAAGTAGCAAAGTTAAGCTCAGCAATAGTTTGAGCTCCCCACTGCAAGGTGTCTAGCAATAAAGCATCAATATTAGCGGTCTCTATTTCGGCAGGATAATCAGCGCGCAATCGTGCATGTTCTGATTCTGGCCATATACGGTAGCAATGACCTGCTTTAACCCTTCCAGCCCTACCCATTCTTTGAGTAGCAGAAGCGATTGAAATTTTTTCGGTTAGTAAACGACTAAAGCCAGTTTTATCATCAAAGTGTACTCTGCGATGCAAACCCGAATCGATAACCACCTCAACACCTTCAATGGTTAAACTCGTCTCTGCAATATTGGTAGATAGAATAACCCGCTGCGCAGCGTGCGATTGAGCCAGTACCGATTGCTGCTGTTGCAAGTTGAGTTGACCGTGCAATGTTTCGACTTGGCAATCAGGCAAATGCTCAAGCAATTGGCTATACAATTGATTAATTTGAGCAACACCGGGCAGAAATACGAGGATATCGCCCTGATGCTGATTAACTGCATACTGAATGACTTTGGTTAAATGAGAGATCAAATAGTCATTTTTAGCAATTGGACGATAATGAATTGCAACAGGGTAGAGACGACCATCGACCTCAATTAGCGGAGCATCAGGCAAAATTTGATTAATGCGTTGCATATCTAAAGTTGCTGACATGACTAATAACTTGAGATCGTCTCTCAGTGCCTGCTGAGCGTCAAAGCAAAAAGCAAATGCGGTATCTGCCTGTAATGAAGCCTCATGGAACTCATCAAATATAATCAGCTCGTAATCGAGTAATTCAGGGTCTGACTGTATCATCCGAGTTAAGACACCCTCAGTGATCACTTCTAATTTAGTTTGAGTTGATACGAGACTTTGACCTCGCATTCTCAGTCCAACTGTTTGCCCTAGCTTTTCGCCTAATTTAGATGCTAAATAATTTGCGATATTGCGAGCAGCAACTCGTCTTGGCTCAAGTAATAACAGTTTACCTTTAAAATGACCGCTATTGAGTAACGCTAAAGGTAGCCATGTAGACTTACCTGTACCAGGTGGTGCCTGTAGTGTGACATTAATGTTGGATTTGAATGCATTAAGCAGTTGGTCAAAACAAGATTCTATTGGTAACAAAGTGTGCAGGCTTAATAAATTATTCTAATCTCATATTATGCTAATTCATCTAAAAAAAGGCACTAACAATTAATAAAATGAATGAAGATACTATTCGATTGTTTGTAGGGTTTGATATCCCCTTCCATGCCACTAAACAGATTGAGCAGTTCAGACAAGATAAAATACAATTAAATTATAGTAGACCTATCGCCAGCTCCAATTTCCATATCACCTTGTGCTTTATTGGTATACAGGCAGTTACTGAGCTAAAAGAGATAAAATACCAGCTAACTCAAATTAGAGCCAAAGCAATTGAGCTATATACCAAAGAGCTTAACCACTTTAAAAAACCAAAGGTGCTTTATTTATCCGTTGATTCATACGCTACTAACGTACTGACTGATTTAGCCAATCAAATAAGAGCTAAACTGATAGGGTTTCTACCACAAACATCGTTACAGGCTTTTAAACCTCACATTAGTTTATTCAGAAATTACATCCGTGATAGAGAACCTGACTTAACTAATAATAAATTACCACCCTTAACTTGGTTAGCAGAAGAGATATTTCTTTACCAATCTCATAGAGTTGATGATCAATTAACTTACACTAAATTGATGGCTATCTCTCTAGGTGACTAAATAAAACGTAAATAAGAATAAGAAGCGATATAAACCAAATACAACGTAAGATATTTCTCACACCACCGTAGGTTTTTGCTTTTTAATTACAGGAATCTAACCTTACCTGAACACTAACCGAATGAAATATATGAAGTTTTTTAAATTAACAATAATATGACACGTTTTTATTCGTTTCAGATACTTTAATAACAGGTCCGATTACTTAGAATTAACAATGTCGAAAGGAGCTAGGAAGCACCAAGGATGACGACAAATAGCATGATGCTAACAGGAAAAATGGAAAAGGAACAGGAAAGGACATACTCAGGAAGAGTACAAGCAAGGTAGCTTAACAAGGAAAGATCAAGGATAGCCGTCTAGGACAGACAAGCTGATAGCAGTATTGAATGGGTTGCGCGTAAACATGGAGTTTTAATTATCAAGGTAGATAATTCGCGCAAACCAACTGCTAATTCTCAATATAAACACTTCTGATTCAATCTACACTCATCTAATCATTTTCATTCAGCTATATCAGCCAGTAATTAATTTAAAAGCTCAACGTTGATATTCAAAAAATCAGAATGCAGAAAAGCAGAAAGCCCGTTACTTTCCTAACGGGCTTTTCTTCAATAGGAGTCTGGCAGTGTGCTACTCTCACATGGGACCTCCCACACTACCATCGCCGCTATTAGGTTTCACTTCTGA
>NZ_JABULX010000031.1 GCF_013328345.1 Marinifaba aquimaris | reverse complement strand
ACAAGCTCTACTGACAGATAGCTTGGTTATGTTTTTTTCTTCAATAACGCGTTGCGTTGCTTTTTTGTGATACGTACTCCGAAATCTTTATCAAGTACATCGACTATCGTTTCAAAGAATTGTGCTTTTATCTTGGTATCTTCTAGCTCTTTTTCGAGGGCTTTGATTTTTTGCTCGGGTGTTAAATCATTGGGTTTAGACATAAGGGGAAGCTCATTCATATGATTGGGTGTACCTTTACTCCAATCTAGTTGACCATACCGGCGAAGCCAAGTTAAAACGGTTGAAGCACCTTGTATTCCATAGTGGCTTTGCGCTTATTTGTAAGTACATTCGCCTTTTTCTACTTTATCAACGACGGATAATTTAAAGGCAAGTGAATAATCTTTTTGTGTACGCTTAGTTATTGGTTTCATTATCTTCTCCAAATTGAAGTTGGAAAAGTGTCAACCTTATTCAGGACGGGTCAGCTATAATTAAAAAGGCCACAGTCTTCACTGTGGCCTTTTTATTAACCCATTAGTTGAATCAGTTCAATTAAGCAATTTCCCACCTTGGGAAAGGATCGGGTAATGCTTTCCATGCATCTTTGCCCAACAAAACTTCATTCTCTGTTAACAAGCAATCGTTTAAACGACTAATAATGTCGTCTTTATCTAAACCTTGGCCAATAAACACCAACTCTTGGCGCATATCACCAAAGGGTTCAACCCATTGTTTCATAATGGCTCTGCGGTAATCTTCATCTTCAGGCCATTGATCTTCAGGTACGGCTTTCCAAAATAACCCTGCGGCACCGTATCGAGCCATACCGCCTGCTTGGCTCCAACTCCCTGCAAATTGAGGACGAGTTGCCAACCAGAAAAAACCTTTTGATCGAATTAATTTACCGGCTATATCTTTGCTGTGTAAAAACTCATAGAACTTTTGTGGGTGAAATGGAAAACGCGCTTCAAACACAAAACTACTAATGCCAAATTCTTCAGTCTCTGGCACGTGCTCGCCGCGTAACTCTTTTAACCAACCTGGTGCTTGTTGTGCTTTTTCAAAGCTAAACTTCCCCGTGTCTAAAACTTGTCTAACGGGCACATTGCCATTTTCAATTGGGATCTGAATCGCTTCAGTATTTAACGTTTTCAGAATACTTTGCAGTCGTTCTAGCTCTTTTTCAGGTACTAAGTCAATTTTGCTGATCAGTAATACATCTGCAAATTCAACTTGCTCAACTAATAAGTCAGCAACACTGCGCTCGTCTTCTTCCCCTAAACTTTCACCCACTTCATGGAGTGATTTAGCTTGGTCGTAATCTTTTAAAAAGTTTAAGGCGTCAACCACAGTGACCATAGTATCTAACTTGGCAACATGCGATAAACTCACGCCGTCTTCATCTTCAAAGGTAAAGGTTTCAGCAACAGGTAAAGGCTCTGAAATACCCGTCGACTCGATAACTAAGTAATCGTACTTACCTTCTTGGCAAAGGCGATTGATCTCAACCAGTAAATCTTCTCGCAAGGTGCAACAGATACAACCATTGCTCATTTCAACCAGTTTTTCTTCAGCTCGGTTCAAGCTTATTTCATTTTTTACTGTCGCAGCATCAATATTAATCTCACTCATATCATTGACAATAACCGCAACTTTCAGGCCGTCGCGATTATTAAGAATATGATTGAGAACCGTAGTTTTACCCGCGCCTAAAAAGCCCGACAAAACCGTCACTGGCAAGTGACGTGTTGTAGTAGACATAATCTTATTTCTCTTTTTCTCCGTGGTGTGAAATAAATGATAAGTTACAACATCACAAACATCAATTAAGCACTTTAGCCAGAGGTGGCACCTGGCTGACAGCCAAGTAAAAAATAAGGTTTGGCAAGTGAAAAAGTAAAACATGCTCAATAAGTAAAATGATTGAGCGTGTTTTATTTAACGATCAGAAAGGAGCATAACGATCGTATTTTTGATCATTTGCAGGCATAAACCAACGCGTATTTGCATCAAACGCTAAGCCATCATCAAGCTCAACGTAAGGCACAAACCCGTTTTCACCATACAACCAAAATACTAAGTTGCTACGCTCGCCACTGATAATAGGCTGGGCGGCGTGCGGAATATGGCCTCGGTGCAACGTTGCAATACCGGGCTCAAAACTAAAGTGTGTTTTAGCGCGCGTTTTTGGATTATAAAAATTCAGCGCTGAACCGCTAAAGTGCTCATCTAGTAAATTCATATTCACGTTCATCTTAACGCTTTTCTAAGTGCTCTCTCCTTGCTGTTAACTGAGCAACTTTCCAAAATAGCTCAAAGAAACAAACACTCAAAGCATAAATTTAACATTAAATCAGCGAGTTAATCGTTTTGAACAAGCAGTAAGCCAACAGCAACAACCCCAAATAAAACAAGGGCTGTAGCGAATATCAAAACAAAAACATGAATAAAACTAATCATTCAATGAATTTATATCAATTTTATTCATGTAACTATCGGCGTATAAATCTAATCCAGACACCAACTGACTAATTTGCGATTGATTCTTAGCGGTGCAATTGAGCGCAAATCGAAGGTGGTGAATACCACAGATTTAAGAATATCGGCAAACACAACGGGAAAACGATCATGAGTAAAGATTTCACATTTGCAATTAAGCGCATTTGTTTTGATGAAAACTACCACCCATCAGACAACACGCGAATTACCACTAACTTTGCAAACCTAGCGCGTGGTGAAACACGTCAATCAAACCTGCGCAATGCGCTTAAGATGATCGATAACCGTTTTAACGCCATGGCTAATTGGGATAACCCAAATGGCGATCGCTATTCATTAGAGCTAGAAATCATTTCAGTTGATATCAATATAGAAGACAGTGGCCAGGCTTTCCCATCAATTGAGATCTTAAAAACGAATATTCTTGACCATAAAACGAATAAACGCACCGAAGGTATTGTTGGTAATAATTTCTCATCTTATGTACGAGATTATGACTTCAGCGTAGTGCTGTTAGATCACAATAAAGACCAGCCACAATTTAGTATTCCAGATAACTTTGGTGACTTACACGGCAAGTTATTCCAACACTTTGTTAAGTCAGATACTTACCAAGAAAATTTCGAAAAACCACCTGTGATTTGTTTATCCGTTTCTGATAACAAAGTGTATAGCCGTACTGAAAACCAACACCCTGTTTTAGGTGTTGAATATACACCAAATGAATCATCGTTAACCGAGCAATACTTTAAAAAGATGGGTTTGCAGGTACGTTACTTCATGCCTGCCAACAGTGTGGCGCCACTCGCATTTTATTTCTTTGGCGACTTACTAACGGACTACACCAACTTAGAGCTCATTAGTACGATCAGCACAATGGAAACCTTCCAGAAGATCTATCGCCCTGAAATTTATAACGCCAACGCTACTGCGGGCCTGCGTTATCAGCCTAATTTACAAAACTTAGATCACTCACTAACACAAATTGTTTATGACAGAGAAGAACGCAGCAGACTCGCTAAAGAACAAGGCAAGTTCGCTGAGGAGCACTTTATCAAGCCATATCAAACCGTGCTTGAGCAATGGTCGGCAAGTCACGCTTAAACAGTACTTGGCTTATCCATTAACAAAGATTAGAACTGAATAAATATGAAAACACTTACTGAAAAATTACTGTTACCCACCTCTACTGCCGGAAGTTTACCTAAACCATCTTGGTTAGCAGAGCCTGAAAAATTATGGTCACCTTGGAAGCTCGAAAACGAAGAGCTATTAAACGGTAAAGAAGATGCCCTTCGCGTGACGCTGCAAGAACAACAAAATTCAGGTATCGATATTGTCAGTGATGGTGAACAAACTCGTCAGCACTTTGTCACCACGTTTATTGAAAACCTTGCGGGTGTTGATTTTGAAAACAAGAAAACGGTTTTTATTCGCAACCGTTATGATGCCGAAGTACCGGGTGTAGTTGGCCCTGTATCTCGTCAAAAATCAGTATTTGTCGAAGACGCTAAGTTTTTACGTGCACAAACTAATCAACCGATAAAATGGGCATTACCCGGCCCTATGACTATGGTTGATACGCTTTATGATGATTACTATCAAGACAGAAAAAAGCTCGCTTTTGAATTTGCGAAAGCCTTAAATGAAGAAGCCAAAGAGTTAGAAGCCGCAGGTGTTAACATTATTCAATTTGATGAGCCTGCGTTTAACGTCTTTCTCGATGAAGTGAATGAATGGGGCATTGAAGCGCTTGAAAGAGCGACAGAAGGCTTAAAGTGTGAAACTGCGGTACATATTTGTTATGGCTACGGAATTAAAGCCAACACGGATTGGAAAAAGACTTTAGGTGCTGAATGGCGCCACTACGAAAAAACCTTTCCAGCGATTCAACAGTCGAATATAGATATTATCTCTTTAGAGTGCCATAACGGTCGTGTACCGCTTGAAGTACTTGAGATGATCCGCGGCAAAAAAGTCATGGTCGGTGCCATAGATGTCGCTCGCAATGAAATTGAAACACCAGAAGAAGTGGCTGCTACCTTGCGTGAAGCGTTGAAGTACGTTGATGCAGATAAGCTCTACCCTTGCACTAACTGTGGTATGGCGCCGCTATCGCGCGAAGTCGCCAGAGGTAAACTCAATGCCTTAAGTGCTGGTGCTGAAATTGTTCGAAAAGAGCTGCAAACCCAAGCAGCTTAATACCTACTTTTAAACGTTACCAGTTAGATAAAACACATCCCCCACTTATCTAACTGGTAACTTTTTACGACAGGCTTGCTGATTGTGAATATCAATGAGCTTTATAAACCCATAGCTCGCCGCCAATACCAGTAAAGAAAGTACCACTGCATTCAATATGTAATTCGCTAAACCTAGTGTCTTTATATTAGTAAAAGGGTAAGGACTAAAACCTGACCAGCTGATATGAGCAGAGGTATACAACACGTAGCTCCAAGGATAGAGCAACCAATAGTGCAATTTGCCTACCTTAATGTTGTGCTTATTAGCGCTAAAAAGCCAATAGCTAAAAAACAATATGGGCGTTAATGCGTGAACTAGAAAATCAGATAGCGCGTAAATATCGACCAATGGCTTAAAAGGAAAAATCAAGTAATTACCAATACCAACAATGGCAATATAAAAAGCAATAGCAGCAAAAATAGTCGGCTTAGCAAACCATTGACCTAAATGTGTTTTAGGAAAAAGCAATAGCGTTGTTGATGCAACAAACACTAAGGTATTGGTCCACAGCGTGAAATAGCTATTTAACTGCCAAAAGCCCATTAACAGTGACGTATCGGCGTGGTCAAGGTAAGTGGTGTAATAGCCCGTCAGTACCCCTGTCGCTGCACTTAACACAGTCAAAATAAGCAGTATATTCATATATTTCCCTAATAATAATTTGATTGATAGCAGCAAGTTTTTGCCCAGCTTGACCTTGTTACACTTGATGAAAATTGAACTTGGCAAAATTATCCGTTAATTTGAGGTTTTTACTACTCGGATATTTCAGTGACATCAAAAGCGCGCTACGAGCCCCGTAAACAGCCAACTCAGGCTCGATCTTCAGCTACTTATCAAGCCATTTTACAAGCCGCTACTCAGGTTTTAGCAAAAGAGGGCTATGATGCGACCACAACGAACAAAATTGCAGACAAAGCGGGGGCAAGCATTGGTACCTTGTATGAGTATTTTCCAACTAAAGAGGCTATTTTTGCTGAAGTAATCCGAGACCTTGATCAGAAAATGGCGCAATCTGTGGTGGCTAATTTCACAAATATGGGGCAATTAACACCCGCTCAGTTTTTAGAGGCTGTTTTGCGAAGTCGTATCAAAGCAGCAGTTGAACACCCCGAACTAGACAGGCTACTGCGAGCCAAAATACCAGCTCAATTATTTGAGCAGCAAGTACAAAATACTTATGAAATGTTTGCTAATGGCATGAAGCTATTTGCCAGCATGAACCCAGAGATTATTCGAATACGCGAGCTTGATACCGCAATTGAACTGGGTTGTACGGTTGTTGAGTCAACCATTAGAAGTGTCGCTGCCACTACCCCAGAAAAGCTAGAAGATGAAGCATTTGTCCAAGAATTTGTCGATATGATCTTAAGGTACATTCTAAAAGATTAAGCCAAATGCATCGGGGCTAAAAAGTGCAATTAACACACAATGCAAGCGGCTTAATATACACTTTTTACCTTGAGTTAAATTTGAACCTCTTCAGACCAAATTCGTCGCCAGACGGTATTTAATATACTTAAATCCCTTTCAGGCGCTAACTGCTCAGCATCAATCGTTATCAATGAATCACCTTGGATTTTTGCAACAGCAAATTGAAAAACATAATCGGGCTCTAAGCCCATTCTCAAATCGCTAATGATCACTTGTTCGTCTTGTTGCTTAACCGCATAAAAGCCTTTACTAAACCATTGTAATCGCGCGATAGACCAATCGCTCGACATTCCACTTAACAAGTTTTCATCACTTATAAAAAAAGCGTTATCACTGGGTAGTTGTTTATCAAAAACGGAGTAATAAACCTCGTAATACCCCTTGTCTGTTTTCGCAATACCGCGCCAAAGTAACGTATTAAAAGGTGCAGGTGTACTAAAGAGCGAGTAGTTTTCAACCCCCTGCTCTTTTAAGCCCTGATGCATTTTTTCATCTACATATACTTTTGCGCCAATCGACCAGCTCAAATAAAGCGAACTTAACCCTACCCCCCAAAGGTTCCACTTTTCTGTACCAGTGCTGCGCTTGATCAGAATGGCAATGAGGCCGACTAAAAGCGGTACCGTATAAAGAGGGTCGATAATAAATAGGCTCGACCACGTCATCGGTGTTGAGAAGAAGGGCCAGAAAATCTGCGTGCCATAGGCGGTGAAGCTATCAAGCAGTACATGTGTTGCAAATACTAAATAGACCATCATCCACCAGCGCCGTTTCAGTGAGTCAGGTTGTTTGTGTATTTTCATACCCAACCAAGCAACGAGCGGAGTCAAAAGTGCCAAAACGAAAAGTGAATGACTAAAAGAGCGATGATAAGTGAAATCGGCCACCGCATTTCCCATAGGGATAAATACATCTAGGTCAGGGATAGTACCGCAAATACCGCCCCACAACATCGCTTTATTACCAAGTTTTTTACCCAGTACAGCTTCACCAACGGCAGCTCCGAGTGCAAATTGGGTCAAACTATCCATTCTCTGTCCTTTTCATTTGTCTTGTGGGTTGTACCAAGTAACGCCCAGGTAACGATCATATTTGTACCAATTAAAGCGATAAAAACGATGGATATACGGCAGTTTGATAATTCAGGGCGATAAAACATCCCATCTATAAAGAAAATTTTGAGAAAAGGTCTTAGAAAGGCTTAAGAAATATAAAAAAAGCCAACACAAAGTTGGCTTTTATCTCATTGAATCATCGAAACATCAAAGATAGAGCAGCTTAAATAGATGTTACCCAATCAGGTAGAATTTCCAGTGCCCAAGTTTCAAGAACTCTATCAAGGCCCGTGATAATCACTAAAGCCAATAAAATCAGCGTGCCCCCTAAGATGTACTTGCCAAATTGTCCGACATTTCGAATCGTTGCGAGCCGTTTCCCTGAATAATAGCCAATTAAAACAAGAGGGATGGCAGTACCAATTCCAAAAGCCATCATCACGACAAAAGCCATTGCCATGCTTTCACCCGTTGAAGCCAAAGCTATGGCCGTTCCTAATGTCGGTCCTACACATGGTAACCACACTAGCCCTAGCGAAGTACCAATGACAAATTGCATCCCTGCAGAACTGCCCTCAACTTGGACATTCCCCGCTTTACTGGTGAGTTTAGATAATTGAAAGGCTAACCAATCGGATAATTTAGGGATCACTAAACTCAGTCCCATAAAGAGCAAAAGCGCAACAGAGAAATGGCGCAACCATTCAGTAGAAATACCTGAATTAAGTAGCACAAATGTCAGTACTGTTCCGGCAAGTGCAAACGCAAGGCTTATTCCTAACGCTAAGGTGACTAATCCCCATTTAGATGATTGCATCGCTGATGCCGATACAGCCGGTATCATAGGCAGAACACAAGGTGATATTAAACTTAAAATGCCAGCCATCAAGGCCAGCGGTATAGCGGTAAACCCCATTACTTTTGCTGTTCCGCCTGGCGAAGCTTTTTAAAGATTTTATTTTTGTTCGTTTCTGCAACCGAAAACCAGAGCTTTTCTGTACCCTGATACAAGACTAAAGTCGATTGTCTTGGCGCTCTAAAATGCGTTACCCAATCTTTTTGGTCATCAAAGTTAACTTTTAGCACTTTTAACTGACTAGTTGGATATTGCTGAAAATACTTATCGAGTATTTTTCCCTGCTTTTTACACGTTGGACACCAAGTGGCATACACATCAATTAACACCAATTCATTGTCCGCTTGGTATTTATTAAATAACACCTCTGTAAATGCTTCTTTGCCGGCATGAGCCGATAAAGACCACAAAGAAAAAAGGGCAAAAAATATAAAGTATGTTGTTTTTTTCATTATTTGAACTCTTAACTAAAAATGAAATATCGCGATATCTCTATGTTTTGATTAGGTAATATCAGCGCAATGAGCGAGATCAACAAGCACAATGAATATGCACCGTGCTAGACCAATCACTAGACTCATTAACTAGACCGTATTGAATGGAAAAAACTTTCTCAAAAGCGCGTACTAAATCGTCTATATAATACGACTGACGGCCGCTTTGTTTATCAGGTGTAGTTTTTATCTGACACTGTTAAGTGCCCAATTAACCTAACTTTAGGATGGTTAGGTTTGTTTCGTCTTGGGGGATGATGCTATTTTATCGCCCTTAGTATTTTTGAATATCAACAAGGTATGAGTAACTCTTAAAATGAAATCGCAACACTTAATTTGGGATTTACCGTTACGGCTGTTTCATTGGCTGTTGGTATTAACATTCATTGCACTGTGGGCAAGTGCAGAAATGGGCAGTGAATACATGCAATACCACATGTATGCTGGGTACTTTATGCTGTTTTTATTAACGTTCAGAGTCGTTTGGGGAATTGCGGGCACAAAGCACGCTCAGTTCTTAAGCTTTTTCCCAACACCTGCAAGGTTGAAAGCGTATTTAAAACCCAGCGAAAATATCGCTAAGCGCGAGCCTGCGGGCCATAACCCTCTAGGCGCTATGATGGTATTTGCGATGATCTTACTACTGTTTACTCAAGCAGTTAGTGGACTCTTTATTACTGATGATGTTTTTTCATCAGGCCCTTATTATGGCAGTGTAGGTGGTGACCTGGAAACGCTTTTCAACCGCCTTCACGACATATGTTTTACCTTGATACAGGCTTGTATTGCTCTGCATTTAGTCGCTCTGGCGTTTTATAAATTTACCAAAAAGAAAAGCTTAGTGCAGGCGATGTTTACGGGTAAAAAGTCATCTGCGGATGTAAAAAAAGAAGATGCCATCAATAGTTCTAAGCTCGTTACTGCAATCGTGCTAGCGATTATTGTTGCCGTCTTTGTATATTGGCTGGTCGTGATAAACGCACCAGTTATCGAAGACTATTATTATTACTAAAACAAGATAGGAAGTATTATGAAACTTACTGTTACTTCGTTATTACTCGCTGGACTTGTTACTTCAGCCACGGCTTTTGCAAAACCTGCAGCAAATGAAAAACACGCAAACTGGGCGACTAAAGTTCGCCAAGCTAACTTCACTTTATTAGGTCACAACATGGGCCCTATTGGTGGCATGCTAAAAGGTAAAGTTGAGTTCGACGCACAAGTTGTAAAAGACAAAGCAACACGTATCAATGAATTAGCAAAAATGATTGCTGATACTTCGAGAGTAGATACCTCTAAATTTAAAGTAAAAACAGAAGCACTTGCCAATATCTGGACAGATAAAGCAGATTACCAGCAAAAGATTGATGCGTTGGTTACCGCTTCTGAAAAAGTAAGCCAAATTGCTTTAACCGCACCTAAAAAAGATGTGTTAAAAGCCATGGGGAAGATTGGTCAAAGCTGTGGTTCATGCCACGACAGCTATAAAAAAGACTAGTAAATGCTGAACGATTGGTTATCTCTGACCTGATGATAGTCAATTGGATAAAGCGATATTATTGTCTGAGTTAAACGCATTAAAAAAGCCCCTGTATTGGTTCAATACAGGGGCTTTTTGTTAACAGGATTACGATAAAAACAGTTGGGCCAACATACGTAAACCAGTGATAAGTAAAACGACAGCAAAAACTTTCTTTAATTTAGCCGCATCTAACTTAGCCGCAATAGAAGCACCAACAGGAGCAAATAACACCGTCAGCGGTACAATACAAATAAAGCCTACAAAGTTAACAAGACCGAGTGTACCCGCAGGTGCATCAGCAGGCGTACTACCTAAAGCCAGCATGGTTAAAGCCCCTGGTAAAGAGATGATCAAGCCAATTGCAGCAGCGGTACCCACCGCTTTGTGTGCTGGGTAGTTGTAGGCTGTCAGCAATGGCACAGAAAGCGTACCGCCGCCGATGCCAACCATAGCGCTAAAAAAGCCAACCGAAGAGCCCATCACACCTTGTCCGCCCTTACCAGGTAGTTGTTCAAATAATGCCGACTTACCTGTTCTAAATAGCATGTTAAGCGCAGATAACGTGGCAATCACGCCAAATAAAATGGTTAACAACGTGCCATCTACTCGGGTGACTAACCAGCTACCAGCTAACACGCCAATTAAGATAAACAACGACCAACGCTTGAGTAAATCAAAGTCGACATTACCTTTTTTGTTGTGAGATCGAATTGAGCTAATAGAGGTAGGGATAATTGTCGCAAGCGATGTTGCCGTGGCAACTAACATGGCTGATTCTGGCGATACGCCAAAACTTTGGAATAAGAAAAATAAAACAGGCACGATAACGATACCGCCACCTACACCTAGTAAACCAGCCAAGATACCAGCAAATATCCCAGTGCCAACTAAAGCTAAGAAAGTCGGCAAATTATTCGTTATAAATTCAATGATGTTCATTAATGATCACTTCTAATTGTTCTTGTTAACTGAAGTTGCTAGCGCATTTACTAAGCCGTTAACGTTAGATCGGTTTTTTCGTATTTTAGTTATCGGCGGCGATTGTAACGCCACTTGTTTGATGAATAAAAGTGATATAATTTCATTGTTCAATGAATAAATCTCATCATTAAAGCAAAAGACAGGAGGTATCTGATGTTAGAGAGGATTCACTTAGAAATACTCACTGCAATTAAAGAACACGGAACCCTAACCAAAGCGGCAGATTCACTGCATTTATCGCAATCGGCTCTGAGCCATAGTATTAAAAAGTTAGAGAGTTTAGTTGGCACCAGTATTTGGAAGAAAGATGGGCGTAATTTGCGTCTAACCGCAGCGGGAGAGCGAATCCAAACATTAGCTAACCGAGTACTACCTCAGTTTTTGCATGCGGAGTTATTGCTCAATCAAATAGCAAAAGGTGAAATGGGATCGCTAAGAATAGGTATGGAATGCCACCCTTGTTATCAATGGTTACTCAAAGTGGTGCAATCATACTTAGAAAAGTGGCCTGATATTGATATTGATGTAAAACAAGAGTTTCAGTTTGGCGCACTCGGTGCACTTTTAAGTTATGAAATTGATGTACTTATCACCCCAGACCCACTCTACAAACCCAAAATAGAATACATCCCCGTTTTTGATTATGAGCACAGACTCGTGGTATCGAGCGAACACGACCTAGCCAAAAAAGAATACGTACTACCAGAGCAACTTGCAGATCAGGTTCTGTTTAGTTACCCAGTAGAGCCTCAACGACTGGATATTTTTAGCCAGTTTCTAAACCCAGCTAAATGCTCGGTTAAACAACACAAGATCATCGAAACAACTGAGATTATGCTACAAATGGTCGCAGCTGGTCGTGGCGTTTGTGCCCTGCCCGGTTGGCTGGTAGATGAATACTCGAAAACCATGCCGATAAAAAGCGTTCGCTTTGGCGAAAAAGGGATCAGCAAACAGATATTCATTGGTATCAGGAAAGACGATAGCCAGGTGGACTACCTTAACGACTTTATTGAACGCGCTAAAACAACAAACTAAACCAATAAAAAAGGCAAGCCTAAGCTTGCCTTTTTATCTTTGTCTTTAAATTAACTTCAAAATAACCTGTAACTCATCAATACTAAAACGTAGCGACAACTCTAACGTCTTCGGTTACTTTAGCTGAGTCAATGAACGCAATAACACTTTCATCTGATTTGACTAACTCAATCACAGCCTCACTTGACTCCAGCTCTTTAGGTGGCACCCCAACGCCAGTGAATAAAGCTTTAGACCAGTATGCTTTTAGTTGTGCAGCGCTTTTTCCCAATACTTGTTTATAAAACTCACCAGTAATAGGGTCTGTTGCTGTTAAACCGGCAGTTTTTAAACTAACGCCTGAAGGAAATGCTTTAATTTTATTCAAATACATCCTTTTAATAGTCGCCTTGTTGAGTTCACTGCTATTACCTTTATTGACAATCACTGCTACCTCAGCAGCAGCAAAGTGGGAAAATACCAGAAAAATTACAAATACAGCTGTTTTGTATAAATACATAGCACTCTCCTTTAAAAAACAAAATCAATACCGGCAACAACAACACTATTGTCATCGCCAGATAGATCGTGGTTAGTTTGAGTATATTCGAGCTTATATGCTATCCCCAGATGAGCTTCATATCTAAGGTGTATTCCCTGAGCATCATACTCATCATCTTTAAATAATGCGTCAGTAGAGCCAATTAGAAATGCATTTACATTTGGGTCAGTTGAATTGGCATGCTCATAATCAAATGAGTAACTAACATCCTCATGAACAAAAGAGAGTGTAATATCGCCGAAGTTATAAGAAACAGCAGCGTAATACGCCTCATTTTCTTCAAATAGTGAATCATCAATATCATAAGCGGCATATTCTAAATTAAATATCCAGCTTTCATATTCAGCGGTTATACCGGCTGAATAATACAAAGAATCATCTTCATCTACATATGCATCTTGCATGTTGTAAACGTAAGAATTTGTCACTGGTGAAAACACTTGATCGCCATCAACGCGATAACCTGTCAACGTATAAATTAACTGCTGACCTAGTGCTGAGTTAATATCTAATGTTGTTTCAGCCGATACCACCCCAGCATAAGCAGAAAACCATTCATAACTATACTCAGCTGAAAATTGAATAATATTATTAATATCGATGTCTCGTTGTTGGCCTAATACTGCTACTTCACCATCAAATGCCCCCAACGAGCCTTTCAGGGTTAAATCGCCATCGCCTAAAAAAGTAGAATGTGCAACGCGGATCCCTTCAATAATATCGAATTCTTGACCTGCATATATGGAGATCGGCATTCGAGTATAATTGTGACTGTAACCTATGTCTTGGGTATCAGAGTGTCTAAAATAAGGCAAAGCAAATCGACCAAATGTGATCACTGTTTCTGGTTGAATTTGGTAATTCAAGTAGGCCCAACGAGCTTCTATGTCGTAATCTTCATCCCCTGCTGCTCTCATTACTAAGGTAGCAGACCAAAAATCATTTAAGTTAGCTTTAGCTTGAATGGCAAATAATGACTCATTTTTAAAGTCTACGTTATCATCATAGCCAAAACTTGGAGAGGCCGAATCATCATCCGTTTCAATTCCTCCTCTAATAGAACCATAGCCACTAAAATTAATATCAGTGGCAAATACTTTTAATGAAAATAACATCAAAATACATAACATCGTGGTTTTAAATTGTGATGTTTGCATAAATATCCCTCAATTAATGTGATTGGTTATACACGTATTGTTATTACGTGAATCGTTTTTTAGCTGGGGCTCTGCTATTTATCAGTAAAGATTAAAGTAAGAAAAAGACAATGCAGTAAATCGTAAAAATGTATTACACAAACATGAGGTGTGATGTGTTCTGTCTATAGCGCAGTAGGTTTTTTGTCACTCTATAGTGTCAAATACGCCATTTATTCACGGTGGATGACGTTTTAAATCACAAGTTGTAGCTTTTTTATAAGTACTATTGAGACAAAGAGAACAAATAGAAATCAACACAACAAAACGAAACTAACAACCAAAATAAAGCCGGCTACTTAACTAGTTTTATTTGATTTATCAGCGATAAATTGGGAATTTTAGACTTTAGGTGAATGTGCCACGAGGAGGAGAAATAAAAAACAATTAATGTTAAGAAACCAGTGTCATTTCAGTAATATTAAGAAAACAGGGATGATACATGACTCAATATTTCGACTTCAAGAAAGCATTAGCTGAACTTCAATCTGGTAAAGGGTTAATCGGTGAAGATGGTGTTTTAACGCCGCTGATTAAACAATTAATCATAGCCGCATCTAAAGCAGAACTAGAGCAACATCTAGATTCAAATCAACAACCTAACTGTAAGAATAGTATAAGTAAGAAAACGGTTAAATCATCCGTAGTTCAGTTTGAACTTAAAATACCAAGAGATAGAACGGGTTCATTCGGGCTTCAGCTCTTTAAGAAAAAATCAAACCAAGCTAAATGCTGAAATCGACCAGAAAACCTTATCCATGTTTGCGCTCGATATGAGTTATCGAGATATTCGAATCCACGTTCAGGAAATGTATGGCATTGAAACCTCAGAAGCTACAATTAAGAGCGTAACAGACCAGCTAATACCTGAGCATAAGGTGTGGCAATCAAGCAGCCTAAATAAGCTTTGCCCATTTATCTGGCTTGAAGCTATTCATTATAAAATCAAAGAAAGTGGCCAATACGTTAGCAAGGCTGTTTATACAGTACTTGGAATTAATATCGAAAGTAGCAAGGAATGACTTTGTCTATATGTATCAGAAAGCGAAGGCGCTAATTACTGGCTATCTTTGTTAACTGATTTACACAATCGTGGTGTATGTGATATTTTTGATTGCCCATATTGAGGGGCTTAAAGACTTCCCTGAAGCTATTGGCCCTTCTAGCCTGAAACGGAAGTTCAGCAGTGTGTTATTCACCAAATAGTAATTCAATGAAATACGTAACCTCTAAACATCAAAAAGTATATAGCTGATTTAAAACCTGTTTATCGTGCAGTTACCAAAGATGTAGCCGAAGCAGCATTAGATGAGTTAGAAGATAAAAGAGCCAAGTTATATCCCATCGTTATCAATTCCTGGCGTCGCAAATGGACTAACCTATCGGTTTACTGTAAATACCCTGATTACCTGCGAAAAGCCATCCATACAACCAATGCTATTGAAGCTGTGAATTATCAATTTATGACATTAACCAAAACTAAAGCCGCATTACCAAATGAAAATAGCTTGATGAAGTTATTATATGCGAACATATTGAATGCTTCGAAGAAATGGACAATGCCAATTCACAATTGGAATCTTACATTGTCGCAATTAGCCATCCAATTCGAAGGTAGATTAGATGGCATCCTAGATACCGACTAACTCTAGTTTACGCAAATGGTAGCTTTTACGCATATATAATATTTTTTCTTCGATGATTGGGTCAACACGAGTAGCTGGTATTTAAGGGCATGGCTCGGAGTTAATCAGACCAGCTTAACGTTTAGCCGCATAATCTTTTTTCCATAGATAAAAGGTATCTCTGGATATCCTTTAGCAACGATAGGCTTTACTGACGTTTCTGGTTTCTTTTACTTGTTTTAATACCTTAAGCTTACGCTAACTTCTTTTTCTTTTTTTGCTCATATGAAACCTAAAAAATAGCGAAAAAACCATCTTAAGGTATGTCTTTGTTAAAAGCTGAGCATCTAAAATGCAATTAAAACAGCGTAAAATAATCGTCACTTGAACACGTTAACAATATCTTGAGCAACCTTTTTAGCTGCGGATGCGACGATTTTTTCAAAGTTCTTTTCAAAGTTGCTCACGGTAACGTGATAAACGTGATGTCTTTTGTGAACAGTCACATCAATGGTTAAGATCGTATCATCGCCTTCTTTGCCCAATGTTGTTATACCTTTAAGTGAGCCAGAAACTTCTATCTTGTTAATTGTTAGAACTGATGGGTCATCAAGTTTTTTCAGGGCGCTAGCCACACCGTTGTCGGCGTCCTTTATCCCTTGTAAAAACCCTTTTGCTGCTGTTAACGCAAGTTTTGCTGTTTTTAGCTCAGCTGTTAAGGACACTACTTTGGGTGCTGAATCAACAGGGACAATTTTTACCGTTTTCTTGGCTTGTTCCAACGCCCAATTAGCTGTTTTTAATGAGGCCTCTTCTGCAGCAACAGCTGTTTTAACTGCCGCCTCTTTTGTACCGTCTTTAGCTGATTTTCCCAATCGAAGATGCTTGGCATCTTTTCTTGCTTTCTTGTCTAGGTCATGTTCCTTCTTTTTGTTGTAAGCGATAGTTTTTTTAAGTTTGTCTACTTTATTTTTTGCACTATTAATTTTTTTCGTGGCATGATCAAGCGCAGATTTTGCATCCTTTTTCGCTTTCGCTAACTGCGTGTTAAGTGAATCAACGCTATGTTGTTTTTTAGTCAAGTCATGCTGTGCGTCCGTTAACTTCTTGTTAGCTGACTTAAGTCCCTTAACTGCCGAAGAAACAGCTTTATGGAAAATTTTGGTGTAGTTAGCAGCTAAAGTGCCATCAAAGGACAAGTCGTCGCCTGATTGAAAATCTAAACCTTCTGATTCAACGCTTATTTCAGCCTCAAAGCTCTTGCCAAATTTGAGGTCTGAATATAGCGAAAATTTGTGAGGTTCTATGTCGATACTGTAGTCTTCTTCTACATTTTTAAATAGGCTCATATCACCACTAAAGGCAAATTTAGGTTCGACATTTGGACCTGCTTGTATTGCCAAAGAAGCATCTTTTAATCTCATCGGACCTACCTTAAAGGGCGAAACCTCACCATTCACGGACAACCCTTTGGTCGAAGCATAGCCGCTCGCACTGGCCACTGATTTTCCTTTTACCAATAATGTACCTTTTAGCGCTAATCCTGAGCCTTCGATATTCAGCTCATTCTCCAAATCCGAGGGTAAAGTGGAACCCGGAGTCATAAATGCAAAAGCAACATCTTGAAACTCAACATCCATATGAGGGAAACGTTTTTTTTGTTTAGCATGTTTATTGGCAAAATTTGTTATGTTGTTGAAATCAACTTTGTTCACTTCTCCAGCTATAGCGAAAGCTGAAGGCAGCCCGAGTGCCTCCGGAGATAGAACCAGATCAATGGCCCCACGTATTTTTTCGCTGCCAATCATTACTGTACCGTCAATGAGCGTATCGAAACTACCAGATTCATTAATCCCCATAGACAAAAATGGGTTCTCAAGGGTTAATCCTCTAATGCCCGCTGCATTTTTCCAGTCACCACTCATTGCACCCGCTACTTGCACTTCAATATTGGTGTCTGATTCTTTTAGTTCAAAGTCGACATCGAATGCTAACTTGTCTTTACCTTTTCCCTGAGACAGCAATACTGCCGTTCTAAAACCGAGCCCTGCTTGCTCTTTTGATAATTCAATGAAAAATTCTACGTGAGCATTATCGATCTTCAACGGACTGAAGCCGTGATTGCTTGGTGTGTCAATGGTGACAGCCATCTTGAGTTCTGTATCAGCACTAAACATATTTTTAATATCGCCATCTATCTCGAGGCTATCGTTTGCTAAACCAAGAGAATACAGTGCAGATTTAACCTTTTTAGAGGTCGATTCAGGGTCAAAGGTTGCGGATATAGTAACTTCAGATTTTGTTAACGTTAGCTGTGCACTAGGCAACGCTATGTCTTTGAGGAAACTGTGTTTGTGCCCGGTCAATTTACCTAGCGTTATCGCATTGGCAAACTCCAGACTCATTTGCCACTCATCAGCTTCCTGGTCACGTGAAATTTCACCATTGGTCGTTTCATCAAGAAAATTAATTTCGCCAGCAAGGCTGTTAAGTGTGAAGGTCGGTTTTGCTAAAGTTATTTTGTTGATGCCTTGGATGTGCTTAAACTCACTAATTCTGCCAAGTGACAGTTTTGAATCAGGCAAGGAAAAACTAAAATCGGTAATTTTTTTTTCTTCAACCGTCAGAGCAACAGATACATAAATTGGTTTGTTTTTTTTCTTAAGTACGCCGCCTAGTTGGCCTTCAAGGCTGACGTCAAATTCACCAGCTGCAATTTTCAGGTTTAGTGTTACATTCTCAAGGTTGAGGAAGCTCAAACCAAATGCTCGATCCCAGTTCAGAGGTGTATCTTCGTTTGTAATAAAGACGAATGTCTTATCTTGCAGGGCATCAGCGTCAACGCTACCACCAAAAGTTAGCTTTTTACCTCCCATTGCCTTAGGCATTTTTAAAGTAATATTATTTGTTGTAGCATCAAGAAATACAGGGAGTGTTGAAACACCAGCTTCTTTCAAGCCTGATTTTACATCAACACTGTCAGCTAAAGCCGTCATGTTATTGAAAAGTAGTAAGATGAAAAAATATTTTAATACTGACCTGAACATAATATTTCCCTCTTTTTCTATCGATTTTTCACAACTTCAACTAATCGTCTTCTGATGAGGCGTCACTATCGTCGCTTTTTATATTTTCATTCGTCTGAACCGTGGCTCCTGAACTTGTGTCTAACGCATCGGTGATCTTTATAGTGGTATTACCAGCTTCAGTCGTCCATACATTTCCAACAAGTGTCAAGGTCTTTTCGTACAGTGCTTGCGCTTCAACTTTGGTTAGATTGAAATTTGCTGTGAACTCACACGTCCGATACATCAACTCTCTGGTCATCAACAAAACAGGGGTTCTGCCTGACATTTCGACATCATTCGCTGAGTTTTGGTTTCGGATAGTTTCGCTTGCACCGCTCGTAAATGTCCCACTTACCCCATCGTTAGAACCTTGATCAAACGCTGCATCAGCAGACGTTTGTGAGCAAACGATGTAATTATTTGATTTAGACCGCACGAAGGTATGATTAATAACTGCAGTTGTCGCCAAGGTGGAGTCTTCTTGAATGATAACTTGGTGGGGAATTGGCGCATAAACACTTGAGCAACCTATCACTGAGCTGCCCAACAGCAATAATATTATCATTTTTGCCATTTAAAAAGCCTCTTAATATTTACTTTTAATAACCTTAAGTATGCTTACTTACTGCAGTTTGTCCATTAGGTTATTATGCACTAAATTAAGAAATTAATGTTGTGCTATTGATGTGATACCAAAGGGTGAAAAATATGAATAAAATACTGCCAATGATATTTTTATTCGTCTTCATTATATGCATGGCCAGTGTTAGCAGCTTCAATAATTTTTACGCCAAAGGTGCTTTAGAGCGTGATACTGAACAAATATTATACGAATTCCATGATACATTAATCACCGCTCATAACGTGCTAGAGCAACTTCAAATAATGTCTAATGACCAATGTAGCGATAAACTTAAGGGGCAACTAGAACGCACTGTTTTCGAGCAACCAGCCATTAGACTGCTTGGTGTCTGGAAAGATGGGGACATATTTTGCAGTAGTGCTGGTATTCGAGAAACACTGGAACCTAACAGTACTCATCGACTTGGCGGTGAATACACGCTTGGCATGGGCAGTCACGGAGATAAACATAGGGACCTCCTTTTGATTCGCAATGTTGGAAACTTAAGATACTTTGCTAACTTAACCCCATTTTTAATTAATCACTTAGCAGAAGAGGCATGCAGAGATTGTTTGGCTTATCTGATTAAGATTAAAGGGGAGCCTGATGTTCTTTTTTCAGGAAAAAAACTTATGCAAGCACCTCATATGGAATTGAATTCATACAGAAAAGAGGGGGTTCTCGATATAGAATTACGCCTAGAAGCAACCAGAGACTTCTTTGAATACTACAAAGAAGTTAGTTTAATAACTTCAATTACTTTCGCATTGCTCGTTAGCTCGTTTTTAACATTCTCTGCTCATAAATTGTTAACAGTGCGTCAATCTCTCTCCCGCATTATCAAAGACGGTATTAAGTATTCTGAGTTTGTACCCTTTTACCAACCAATTGTCGACAGTCGAAATGGAGACCTTTTAGGTGCTGAAGTTTTGGTTCGATGGCAAAAAAAGGATGGTACTGTCATTCCTCCATACCAATTCATACCTTATGCCGAAGAGAGTGGCTTGATCATAGATATCACACGGCAACTTGTCGATAAAGTTATCAAAGACATTAAAGTGTTGGGTTGGGATAAGTCTAAAAAATTTACCAGCATTAATATTGTCGCAGAACACTTGGATAACGCCGACCTTTTCGAACAAATTTCAACGCTTTTGGAGCAAGAGAATATCAGTCCCAAGTGCATAAGTTTAGAGATCACCGAAAGGAAACAAATTCCCGATTTAATTCAAGCTAGGAAAGAGCTTGAAAAATTTTATTCTCTTGGTATTAACTTAAAATTAGATGATGCAGGCACGGGTTATGGAGGCTTCTCTTATGTTCAAGAGTTAGGCATTGACACGCTAAAGATTGACAAAATGTTCGTAGACACCATCAATAGTGATGACTTAAAACTGTCTGTACTAGACGCTATTGTTGCATTCTCTGTGTCTTCAGGTTTAAAAACAGTTGCAGAAGGTGTTGAGAATGAAGAGCAAGTTGCCTATTTGGCAGAGCGAGGTGTATATACCATTCAAGGGTATTTCTATGCTAAACCCATGCCACTGGAAGATTTAGTTAAGTGGCAGATGAATTAGGAAATGCAGCTCTAATATTATTCAACTTTGAATTGTGTAAATAGGGGGTAAACTAAACGCTGCTCTCCAATTCTTTGTCTGCAATTTTTGTTCGCAGCAGCACCAAAGCGTCGATATTAATTGAACCGCTCAGGAAAAACTTAGCCATCAAAGGGTGCAAAATAGAAATGGTAAAGCAAAAGGGCACAATCGCATTGCACCGAGCACAAAGTTTAAAGTTTTTTAATGACTAAAAGAATTTAGTCGATTCAATCGCCTAAAATGCTAAATGCTAAATGCTAAATGCTAAATGCTAAATGCTAAATGCTAAATGCTAAATGCTAAATGCTAAATGCTAAATGCAAAATGCAAAATGCAAAATGCAAAATGCAAAATGCTAAATGAAATAGAGATTAAATTAGGAACCTAAAGGCGGGTATCGAGTGGCCAATCTACTTCTGGTTGATAGTAGCCAGAAGTTTCGTCCAACCTAATAGCCACAACGGGAACTAAAAGAAGTTTAAAAGTTAATATCGGAATGAATTATGCAAAGATAGTTTGCTTATTGCGTCTGTAGTTTGCTCTTCTCGATCGGGTTTGACAAACACAACGCTGTTTTCAACTACTCATATTTTGGAGCTAATCATGAAACAATTACTTTTTGCGATAGCTGTTTTGATATTTACGATTTCAGATACCAGCGAAGCAGCCATTATTAATTGGGACTTTAAATTTGAAGTAACCAATATGAGAAGTGATTACCCTCAACCAGCGGAAATAGGTGACATTTTCGAAGGTTCATTGAGTTACAGTTATAGTGGACAAGCAAACTATCTTGGTATGACGGCAAACTTTGTCCTCGACTATTTGTTTATTGATATACCGCTTTTAAGCAGTAGTGAATGGCTGGCTTATGATCATAAAAGCTTAAGTCTGTATTATGATTACGACGACAACTCTGGCCGATTTGACACCTTTGTTGCTTCATGGTTTGATATTCCAGACTCAATGGGGAACTACATTTATGGAGAAAGTATTAATCTACTCCATACGTTTGAGGCTAATGAAGCTGATGTAACTGATTTCACAGAGCCTTTTGATGAGTGGCATCTTATTCCGCTAAGCTCAATAGTTGTTGGCTACATTAGACATATAGAAGACACTGCTCCGATTGATATTAGTGGTGTTGCCACAGAGTTCAATTTACGCACAGTTGAGGTTTCAGAACCCCACTTTATGACGATTGTGTTTATATTATTACTAATTTTAATAAAATCTACAAAACAGCACAGTATGTCTTCTGCAATCGCACTTACAAAATCCAGCTAAATACTGGAAAAAACTGATTAGCCATTTCTGCCTATGCTGAAGGTTGCTCTTACATTTACGTTAACGGGTTTCCGAAATTCATCATTGGGAATAACTGTTATTTTGATTACTTTAATTTGCTTTAATCAGACAAGGCACTTTCATAATGGAATATCACCCAATTATTGAGCTATTTAATGATAAAACATACAAACAAAACTTATGAGTTTGAATATTTAGGCCTCGGCTGACACATTGTTTATATTTGCAATGTGTTAGTTGAGGTATTAGATGAATAGAAAAGAAGAACAAGAAGTCAGGCGTAAGCTTAAGATATTGAATCACGCAATAGAAACCAGAAATGTCAGTAAAACTTTTAGGTATTGCGACATCCAGAGATACCTTTTTCGATGGGAAAAAGATTGTGCGCTGAAGGTGAAGCAGAGTTAATCAACTCTATGCTGCACCCTGAAAATCCAACTATTCGTGTTTACCCAATCAACGAAGAAAAAATCTTATACTTGCGTAAAAAATATCATTTGGGCAAGCTCAAATTAGTTGGTATTTAGCTCGTTATCTGAGGCTTAAAGTATCTATCTCAGGCAATTGTAATCCCCCCTATATTTAACAGCACTTATTAGTAGAAGATTCTATAAACTAAAAGTAAGGAGTTTTCTATGCGAAAGTCTAAATACAGTGTGATCTTCCCCTGAATTCGTAGACACCTAGCTTTCCGGTTTGTATCGGACTTCAAACTTTTCAGGGGACTGATGGCCAAGATGGCTATGCAATCGAACTCGATTGTAGAAGACTTCTATATAATTAAACAAGTCTGCTCTGGCCTCATCCCTAGTAGCGTATATTTTTCGCTTCACTCGTTCTGTTTTAAGAGAATGGAAGAAACTCTCCGCAACCGCATTATCCAAACAGTGTCCACGCCGATTCATACTGCTGGTCAAGTTATTAGCCTTTAAAAAGGCTTGATAGTCGTCGCTGTTATATTGACTACCTTGGTCACTGTGTATGATGACATTGGATTTAGGCTGTCTGCGCCAAACTGCCATTAATATCGCTTTGATGACAATTTCTCGTTTCATCGTTGGTTGCATTGACCAACCAATCACTTTGCGAGAAAACAAATCGACAACGACAGCGAGATACAACCAACCTTCATACGCTTTGATATACGTGATATCAGTAATACCTAGTCTATTGGCGACATCCTAAATTGAGTAACCGTTATCGATAACCTGACGAACCGCTTCGTCTTTAAATTCTTGGGGAAATTTATTTCTCATAACACCTTCTATCTTACTTCAATTTCAAAATAAAAGATGTCTAGTTATTCAGGGGAAGATCAACTATCTAAAATAAAAAAGCGAGCTAAATAGCTCGCCTTTTACTTAGTTTTTAACAGCCAGTCACAATCTTAATTAAAGCCACAAACTTCATTAAAATGGTCACAAACTTTATTGTTAATCACCAGCAAGACTCACTCTTCAGCGTAACTTTCTGTACTTGGGCAAGTACATACTAAGTTTCTATCACCATATACGTCATCGATGCGATTAACTGTTGGCCAGAACTTGTTGGTAGCAGCTTGTGCCGTTGGGAAGACCGCTAACTCACGCGAGTAATTGCGTGACCAGTTAGCATCCACTAAATCAGCCATAGTGTGTGGTGCATTGTGAAGTGGGTTATCTTCAAGTGTCCATTCACCGCTTTCTACTTGTGCGATCTCTTTGCGAATAGCAATAAGTGCATCAACAAAACGGTCGATTTCAGATAATGGCTCTGATTCAGTTGGCTCAACCATTAATGTACCCGCTACTGGGAATGACATTGTTGGTGCGTGGAAACCATAGTCCATTAAACGCTTTGCCACGTCCATTTCTGTGATGCCAGATGCTTCTTTTAACGGACGTAAGTCGATAATACACTCGTGTGCAACTTTATCGTTTCGACCTGTATATAAGATTGGGAAGTGCTCTTCTAAACGCTTCGCCATGTAGTTAGCACTTAAAATAGCAACCTGTGTGGCTTTGCGTAAACCTTGACCGCCCATTAAAGCGATGTAAACCCAAGAAATAGGTAAGATACCTGCACTGCCCCAAGGCGCTGCAGAAACCGCACCATTACCTGATGTTGTTTGATCAACATTAATCACAGGGTGATCAGGTAAGAAAGGTGCTAAGTGTGATTTCACACCAATTGGGCCCATACCTGGACCACCACCACCGTGTGGAATACAGAATGTTTTGTGTAAGTTTAAGTGAGAAACGTCTGAACCGATAAAGCCAGGTGATGTTACACCCACTTGTGCGTTCATGTTTGCACCATCCATATACACTTGACCACCATGAGCATGCACAAGATCACAGATTTCACGAATAGTTTCTTCGTAAACACCGTGTGTTGATGGGTAAGTGATCATGATACAAGATAAGTTTTCAGATACTTGCTCGGCTTTTTCGCGCAAGTCATCCATATCAACGTTGCCTTTAGCGTCACACTTAACAACCACCACTTTCATACTCGCCATTTGCGCAGAAGCTGGGTTGGTACCGTGGGCTGAGCTTGGGATCAAACAAACATTTCTGTGCGTATCGCCGCGGCTCTCATGGTATTTTTGAATAGCTAATAAACCTGCGTACTCGCCTTGTGCACCTGAGTTAGGTTGCATAGATAAAGCATCATAACCTGTTGCTTCCACTAACCAGTCAGAAAGCTCAGTGATCATTTGTTGATAACCTTTAGCTTGGTCAACAGGTACAAATGGGTGCAAACTAGCAAATTCAGGCCAAGTGACAGGAATCATCTCAGCCGTTGCATTTAGCTTCATCGTACATGAACCTAAAGAGATCATTGAATGATTAAGTGCTAAATCTTTGCTTTCTAAATGCTTGATATAACGAAGCATTTCAGTTTCTGAATGGTGAGTATTAAAGACTTCGTTGGTTAAGAAGTCTGACTGACGTACTAATTCAGCAGGAATTGAGCTAATTGACTCAGAGGTAATTTGTGCATCGATGGCATCGATATCTAAACCGTGACCTTCACCGATTAATACATCGAATAATTGAGCGATATCGCTAGCTGATGTTGTTTCGTCAACTGAGATACCGATTTGACCGTCTAAGTCAGTACGGAAGTTAATTTCATTCGCTAGCGCTTTTTCAACTAACGCTGATTTTTTATCACCAACATTAAGCGTAATGGTATCAAACCAAGTGTCGTGTGCTAATTCAAAACCTTTTGCTTGTAAGCCCGTTGCTAAGATAGTTGTTAAACGATTAACGCGTTGAGCAATTTGCTTTAAGCCTTCAGGACCGTGGTAAATAGCGTAAAACACCGCCATATTGGCTAGTAATACTTGCGCTGTACAGATGTTTGAGTTCGCTTTTTCACGGCGAATATGTTGCTCACGTGTTTGCAATGCCATGCGCAGTGCTTGGTTACCGCGTGTATCTTGAGAAACACCGATAATACGACCTGGCAATGAACGTTTGAATTTATCACGTGTTGCAAAAAATGCTGCATGTGGACCACCGTAACCTAATGGCACACCAAAACGCTGTGATGATCCTAATACAACGTCTGCCCCTAACTCACCTGGCGCTTTTAAAAGCGTAAGAGAAAGGATATCAGCGGCAACTGATGCAATGCCTTTCTTTGCTTGTACAGCGGCAATTAAATCAGTTAAGTCAGTGATTTCACCCGTTGTGCTTGGGTATTGGAATAAAGCGCCAAATACATCGGCATCTGCTGCATCTTTTGCAGGCGCAACTAGTACCTCAAAACCAAACATTTCAGCACGTGTTTTAACCACATTGATTGTTTGAGGATGTACATCGTCAGCAATGAAATACACGTTCGATTTTTTGTTTTTACTGACGCGTTTAGAAAGTGCCATCGCTTCTGCGGCGGCTGTACCTTCGTCTAATAGAGAAGCGTTAGCCATTTCTAAGCCTGTTAAATCAACAACCATTTGTTGGTAGTTAAGTAAAGACTGTAAGCGACCTTGAGCGATTTCTGGTTGGTAAGGTGTGTACGCAGTGTACCAACCTGGGTTTTCCATAACGTTACGCAAGATAACGTTTGGTACTAGCGTATCGCTATAACCCATACCAATGTATGACTTGTATAATTTGTTTTGGCTAGCAACTTGTTTTAAGTAACCTAAAACAGATTCTTCGGTTTGTGCGTCGCCAATTTGCATTGGCTTTTCAAGTAAGATGTTCTCAGGCACAGTTTGTGCGATAAGTTCATCTAAAGACGTTGCACCTAATGTGGCTAACATGTGTTGTTGTTCAGCTTCATCAGGGCCAATGTGACGCTGTACAAACGCGTCATTGTTTTCTAATTGCTGCAAAGACAAATTATCAGTCATTTAAATTTTTCCTCAAATCACTGAAAAAACACTTTGTTAAGATAGTTAAAGTGTCTTACCAGTAAAACAAAAACCCCGAAGCGCATGCCTCGGGGCTTAGTCAATCAATTAGCGCTAAGCGCTATGTGCTTTGACGATTATTCTTCGTCAATTGCACCTTCGTAACCTTCAGCGTCTAGAAGTGACTCTAGTTCGCTGACGTCTTCTAATTTTAATTTGAATAACCAACCGTCGCCAAAAGCGTCAGAGTTGATTAATTCTGGTGAGTCTTCTAAATCTTCATTGATTTCGATTACTTCACCTGAAACGGGTGCATATACATCAGATGCTGCTTTTACTGATTCAACTACAGCTACATCGTCACCTGTTGCGAATGTATCACCTTCATCAGGTAAGTCGACATGTACTAAGTCGCCTAATAAATCTTGAGCGTGCTCGGTAATACCGATAGTTACTACGCCATCACCCTCGTGACGGATCCATTCGTGTGTGCTTGTATATTTTAATTCTGCAGGAATATTGCTCATTATCAGATCCTTTCAACTGATTTCGAATACTTAAACATGGCTGCTTTTATTTTAAACCATGTGATTCAAGTTACATAATGCTTATGTTGCCATTCATTGGGTTGTAATAATGTGAAACAACTCTCAATTTTTTTGAAAAACAACAATTTTATCTAATTAAATCAAAAAGCTAGGCTCTAGTTAAAAGCCTAGCTTAATAATGGGTTTGCCAAAAACTATAGTACAGATTTACCGTTGCGAACAAAGTTAGGCTTAACGACTTTTACTTCCACACCTTTTTTGCGCATTTCAACAACAGCAGTATCACCAATCGCTTTTGGAACACGTGCCATTGCAATACTGAAACCTAATGTTGGTGAGAAAGTACCAGATGTGATCACACCTTCACCCGCGTCGCACGTTACTTTTAAGCCAGAACGCAATACGCCTTTAGCTTCCATCACTAAACCGACTAGTTTCATATCGTTAGTTTCACGAATCGCTTCTAACGCCTGACGGCCAACGAAGTTACGATCAGCTGGTTCCCATGCAACTGTCCAGCCCATGTTTGCCGCTAATGGGTGAATCGTTTCATCCATATCTTGACCGTATAAGTTCATACCGGCTTCTAGACGTAAAGTATCACGTGCACCTAAGCCACATGGTAGTACGTCAATATTTAATAATTGTTGCCATAAATCAGCAGCTTGTTCGTTGCTAACGATAATTTCGTAACCCGCTTCACCTGTGTAGCCAGTCGTAGCAATGAATAACTCTTCTGCTTGATGACCAAAGAAAGGTTTCATATCAGCAATGATGGCTTTTTGATTATCGTTTAAAAGCGATTGTACTTTTGCTTGTGCATTTGGACCTTGCACTGCGATCATTGATAAGTCATCGCGAACCGTCAATTCAACGTCAAAACCTTCTGCTTGTTTGTTTAACCAAGCTACGTCTTTTTCGCGAGTAGCTGAGTTTACAACTAAACGGTAATCATCTTGTGCGAAGTAATAAACGATTAAATCATCAATAACGCCACCTTCTTCATTCAGCATGCCTGAATAAAGCGCTTTACCCTTTACCGTTAATTTAGCCACATCATTAGCTAATAAATGACGTAAATACGCTTGAGCTTGTTCGCCCTTCGCATCTACGATTGTCATATGAGAAACATCAAACATACCTGCATCGGTACGAACAGCATTATGTTCATCAATTTGAGAGCCATAACGAATTGGCATATCCCAACCAAAGAAATCGACCATTTTAGCGCCAGCTTCTAAGTGCTTAGCATGTAAGTTTGTTTGCTTTGTCATAGTTAGCCTTATTTTATGAAGGATGATTGTGCGGCTGATTACTTGCTCTATTTAAAGAATAAGTAGGCATAATTTGCCGCGGATTATACTTGAGTGAATTTAAAATGCACGATTGACACAGAATCTAGACAATAAAAAGTGGAAAATGTTTTAAACAAAAGCGGATAAGTTGGCAAACAGCTGTAAAGTTTTCGTAACTAAACTGCTTATTTAATGTTTGAGTTTACACCTAGTATTGAACTTATCCGTTTATCTGAATGCGAACTTTAGATGATTTGACTGCAGCTAAAAGTGAGGATGGTAAGTTAACAGCCCAAAATAACGGGCGTTTAAAAAGCAAAAAAGCACCCGTAAAGGTGCTTTTTTATGATAGAGGTTGAGTGCTGTTAATTAAACAATGATATCACTCATTACTTTAGAAACAGGACCAAAATAGCGTTCTAAATCGATGCGAATTGGCATGAAATATACGTGAGACCCGGTTTTAGCACAGTGCTTTAATACTTGTGTCGTAAAATCGATGTTCCATTGATATGAACAATCAAAGCTTTCTGGAAAAACAACGTGATTCATTCTTTCCCAATACGCTTGAGATTTTTCTGTCACTACAGGTGAAACACCCCAGAAGGTTTTTTCTGGTGGTAAAAAGTCAGAGTAAACTTCTAACAAACGCAAATCAAAGAAAGGTTGAGAGAGTACATAATCACAGCCAGCATCAAACTTTTTAAAGATGTATTCTTTTTCTTGTTTAACGCTGCTTCGATATGGGTCAAATCCACAGTAAATATCAATATCAGGGAAATCGTTTCTGATGTCTCTAATTAGGTCAATCACATCAGTATCGTAAACTCGGTGCGACATATCCGGTGGTGGATCGCCCGACACAATTAACACCTTATCTAACTCATACGCGTGAATTAGCTTTTGTAAACGTTTTTCCGGTCGGTTGAAATCAATTGCGCGAATGTGCGGAATAAAGTCAAACTTTGAACGATCAATAAAGCGATTACCTTCCCAGCTGCGAATGGGTAAACGCAGTAAATCAGGAATATTAATAGTATTGACCTGAGGGAGTGCTTTATTAATAAAATCGATTTGTTCCTGAGTCGCCTCTTCTGTTCTTGGAACGACTTCAAAAGACACTTTCATTTTATTCATTACCTTTTGATTGGTGAATAATAAGTTTAATCACTTTCTATTCTAAAGAAATCGACTTGATTAGGATAGTATGAAATCTTCAACTTGATCTTGAATAGAGCTAATTTTGCCAACTAGGTTCAAGTTTTTGCCTATTAAGTGCTTTATATTACCCACTAAATCAGTCTAATATGCACCATGGAAGAATAATAAAGGATTATTTATTTTGCCACACTCATCTGTTCTCGATCCCAACTCACCTGAGAGTAAACGATTAAAAGGGCTCAACTTTTCAAAGCGCTTGTATTTACCAAGAGTCGCAGGTTTAGGCTTAGGCTCCATTTGTGTCGCCTCATCTTTGTATGAACAACAAGCCAGCTTTAGCTGGTGGGCAGTACTCTTTTTCGTCGCTTTTATTTGGCCACACCTGGCTTACTTTCGTGTACAAAAGCATCCCAAACCCAGGCAAGCTGAACTAGATAACTTTCTTATTGACTCTTTTTTTGGTGCCATGTGGCTACCCGTGATCAGCTTTAACATACTACCCAGTGCAATTATTGTCGCTATGTTGAGCTTCGATAACTTGGCGTCTGGCGGTCCTAAGCTTTTTTCCAAAGGCTTAGTGGCACAAGCCTGTGGTATTGCACTTGGTATTGGCCTTTACGGCTTTAACATCACAGATACCACTAGCCAGTTACAAATCTATGCGTGTTTGCCTATGCTCATTGTCTACCCTTTGTTTTTGGGGTACTTAACACACTCATTATCTACTCGACTTTCGGATCAAAACCGCAAACTAAAACACTTAAGTGTGACTGACGGTTTAACTCAAACGTTTAATCGCAGACACTGGGAATCACTTGTACAAGCCGAGTTTTTAAGGGCCAATCGCGCTAAGCTCTGCTCAAGTATTCTCATGTTAGACCTTGATGATTTTAAGCTGATTAACGACAAATACGGCCACTTAGTTGGTGATAAAGCCCTGCAGTTAGTAGCCAGTACAATTAAAGACAATATTCGCCGGAGCGACTTTTTAGGCCGATATGGTGGAGAAGAATTTGGTATTTTGCTAACAGACACTACACCTGAATGCACATTAAAACTGGCAAACAAGTTACGCCGAGCTGTGGAGAGAATAGACTTGATCGATTTATGCCCTTCTCCTTTGAGTGTCAGTGTAGGTATTTCAACAATCCACCCACAAATGGCAGATTACAGCCAGTGGATGAACGCTGCTGATATGGCGTTATATCAAGCTAAGAACAATGGCAAAAACCAGTGTATTGATGCGAACAGCCAATTAATGCAGTTATAAAAAAAGGGCCTTTAGGCCCTTTTTTTATAATTAACTTAATGTTCTATGGAATAAATCAACCGACATTCGATAAACTTCTAATGCTAATGCAGGGTCATATCTGTCCCCTTCGTCACGCATAAATGCATGTTGCGCATTAAACTCATGCCAAGTGAAGTTAACGTCACAGTCGATGAGATTGTGGTGGATCTTAAATCGCCCTTCATCTGGTACATGTGGGTCTTGCTTGCCCCAAATCATCATTAATTCAGCTTTGATATCTTTGGTGCGCGCAAAACTGTTATTACCTTCTTTAGCAGGTAAAGTATCAGAGTGGATATCTGTTGCATATAAACAACAAGCAGCCTTTACTTCCGGGTTAAGTGCTGCGCGATACGCCAAGTGACCACCAATACAGACGCCCATTGCACCCAAAGCACCTGAGTAATAGCTTTGTGTTTTTAGGAAATCCGCCATTGCCTGTGTATCAGTATCGTGATCTTCAAGTGGTTTAGTCCACTTGTCTTGGTTTCCTTTGTCTTTTCCCGCATCGTCGTAGGCAAGTACTGTGCCTATTGGGTTTAATTCGTGGAAGACTTCCGGAACTAATACCACAAAACCATGACCAGCCATAATGGCAGCTGTTCTTGCTATAGGAGCAGTTTGCTGAAAGATTTCAGAGTAAAAAATAATGGCAGGATATTTACCCTCAGCAACAGGGCGGTAAACGTAAGTTCTCATGGTACCCGTTGCAGTTTGGATGTCATGAGTTTCATTTTGGATGATCATATTAGCTTTTCACTTTCAAATACTAAGCGGGTTCTTGATTCATAGCGACTTCATACAAATCGCATTCAATCTTCAGTAATTCTTTCACAGGCATTGGCTTGGCAAATAAATAACCTTGAGCATATTCACATCGGTGTTTTGCTAAAAAGTCGACGTGCTCTGTCGTTTCTACGCCTTCAGCAACAATCTCTAATCCAAGATTGTGGGCCATCGCCAAAATAGCAGAAGATATTTCAACGTCATTTTTATCTGCGGGAATACCGGTAATAAAACTGCGATCGATTTTAACACTATTGATTGGGAATTTTTTCAAATAAGCCAAAGAGGAATAACCAGTACCAAAATCATCAATGGATAAGCGACAACCCAAAGTTCGAATTTGACGCATGATCTCAACAGCTTTAGGTGCATCTTCCATGACCAGCGACTCAGTGATTTCAAACTCAATCATGCTAGGGTCGATATTATGAATATCAAAAATATTGTGAATGTCCGCGACTAAGGTGTTAGAGAAGAACTGCTTAGCCGATAAGTTAATAGCGATACCTTGAATACCGATTTCTCTTAAATCAGCTTGGTGCGTAGAGATAATCTCACACACTTCATTAATCACCCAATTACCAATAGCGACAATGAGATTAGATTCTTCAGCAACAGGGATAAACTTATCAGGAGGAATAAAGCCATCATCTTTATCAATCCAGCGGATAAGCGCCTCACCCCAAAATACGGATTTATCAGCCAACGCAATTTGCGGTTGAATGTAAATTTGGAATTGATTTTTCATCAGCGCATTTTTGAGTTTATTCTCAATTCGCACTGCTTCTTTTAGCGCGCTGTCTAATTCACTAGAGAAAAAGGCAAACTGGTTACGGCCAGATGCTTTGGCTTTGTATAACGCCATATCGGCATTTTTAATTAAACCTTCCACCGATGATGCATCTTCAGGAAAAGTCGCGATACCTATAGATGCAGATACTTGCAAGTCGTGATCAAACAATGAGATGGGTTGTTTAATAGCAGCTAAAATGCGCTCGGCTATCGCCTCAACTGTTTTACCACCATCGTTATTGTTTAGAAGCAACATAAACTCATCACCGCCCATTCGAGAAACGACATCTTCTTCAAATACTGAATTGCGAATACATTTTGCAATTTGGATCAGCAACTCATCACCAGCATCATGACCAAGGGAATCGTTCACTTTTTTGAAGTGATCTAAAT
The DNA here is from genome assembly GCF_013328345.1 of Marinifaba aquimaris. Taxonomy (GTDB): domain Bacteria; phylum Pseudomonadota; class Gammaproteobacteria; order Enterobacterales; family Alteromonadaceae; genus Marinifaba; species Marinifaba aquimaris. The sequence continues at coordinate 16,490 of NZ_JABULX010000031.1, read as the reverse complement.
CCAACATCATCACCGCCAAGCCAGAATCGTTTTTCCTAACAGCTTGTAGCATAAAGTGCAGGTGATCTCGGAAAAACCTGCGGTTAGGTAAGTTAGTTAGCGGGTCATAGTAAGCAAGCTTTTCAAGCTCAATTTGCGCACTTTTAAGTTCTGTCATATCAACAATTGAGCCAATATAACCATTGATGTCATTGGTTTCATTATCGACCAACGGCGCCATATACTCCATCAGCGTAAGTTGTTTATCTTTTTCTTTGTTGAACTGATATTCAATCACTTGTGGAGAAACGGTTCGGATAACACGGCGACACGCATTAGTAAAAATATCTCGGTGTTCCAGCTCAATATTGCGAACATATTTATCTTCTGAGCAAGTTGAGGATAGACCTGTTATTTCGCGCCAGCGTTTATTTACATAGAGCTTTTGATGCTCATTGGTTTTCATATAAATACCAATTGGCGCATTCTCAGCAAGCGTGCGAAAACGCGATTCAGATTCAAGCAATGCTTGGTTTTCGTATGACAGGTTATCAAGCATGAGGTTGAAACTATCAACTAGGTGACCGATTTCATCTTCACTGTGCTTCTCTGCCCTTTTTTTCGAAAAGCTGTCATCTGCCACAGCGAGTGCTGTTTCATGTAAATCTTCAAGCGGTCGAAGCGTGGTGGATAACATGCGTACAGCAAACAAATAAGCAATCAGCATTGCAATTGCAAGGGTTAAACCTGCGGCAATTAACTGTGAAGTCTGACTTTGTTTTAAGTAGTCGGTGTTGGCAAAAACACTAATATGGCCAATGTATTCACCTGCATCATAGATGGGTAACTGCCAATGGATGGACCCTTCGTCCATTTGCAGCTGAGCTTGGCTGACTGTGTTTTCGGTATCATTACACAAAGATTTATTACTTTGTTTTAGGTAACTACTGAAGTAATTGCCATCTGTATCGTATAAACACAGACCTTCAATAGAGTCATGGAAACGCGCTGTTCTTAGGTTGATGGAAGCGGCCTGGTTATCAAAGAAAATCAAAGCAGCAATCGAACGGTTTCCCATAATCTGACCAACAACTTTTAACTCTTTGACCAGCTTATCTTTTGTTAGATTACTTTGAATTGCATTGATACTGACAACCAGTAAGACAAGAGCCGCCAAGCATGCAAGTAACACGACTTTGATAATACGAAGTCGGAATGAAGTGGGCTTGAAGAAATTTAACATACCTGTCTAATCGTCTCTGAGATAAAAATACTGCTTTTATTTTAATAATTTCAGTTGCTTAACCAATAACTAGCAGAATCTATTATAGTCAATGATAGCGATAATTAAACTCAATTAAGGGAAACTCAGAAATAAAAAGCCTTAAAAACAAAAACCCCGCATAAAGCGGGGTTTCTGTCTTGAATCGGGTTCGCAATATCAAATATTAAGCTTCAGCGATAACTTCTAATTTGATTGTTGCTTTTACATCTGTGTGTAACTGTACAGTGATGTCGAATTCACCTGTTTCACGGAGTGCACCGTTAGGTAAACGAACCTCTGATTTAGCTAACTCAACACCAGCTGCTGTAACGGCATCAGCAATATCGCGAGTACCGATAGAACCGAATAATTTACCTTCATCACCAGCTTTAGATGCGATTGTAACATTTTCTAATGCAGCTAATTTCTCAGCGCGTGCTTCAGCAGCAGCTAAAGTTTCAGCTAATTTAGCTTCTAATTCTGCGCGTTGAGCTTCAAAGTGAGCAATGTTCTCTTTAGTTGCTGGAACAGCTTTACTTTGAGGGAATAAAAAGTTACGTGCGTAACCTGCTTTAACGCTAACTTGATCGCCTAAGCCACCTAAGTTTGCGATTTTGTCTAAAAGAATAATATTCATTTTTGACTACCCTTAAAAAACTAATTGTGGACCTAAAATTAGGCGTGTAAGTCAGTGTAAGGTAGCAATGACAAGTAGCGAGCACGCTTGATAGCGCGAGCTAATTGACGTTGATACTTAGCACTTGTACCAGTGATACGGCTAGGAACAATCTTACCGCTTTCTGTTACGTAGTTTTTTAAAGTTGCGATATCTTTGTAATCGATTTCGCTAACACCTTCTGCCGAGAAACGGCAGAACTTGCGACGTCTGAAATAACGAGCCATTGGCTTCTCCTAATCAATTCTGTCAATTTGTTGGGCATGTAAAACGAGTTGTGAAACGCCGTTTCGGCTTTCGACACGAGAGATAAACCCGCTCACTCTAATTTGACTGCCTAACTGTAAATAATCTGTCTGCTGTTTTAGCTCTTCTCCACTGGCTACCACTTTGATTCTGCACCATGCCTGTCTAGGCATATTAGCTTCAATTTGTTGCGAGCGATGCTCAAGTACAAACTGACAATGTGGTATCCCCGAAGGGCTAACTGTGCGTTGGGGCGCCTTAGATAAAACACCTGCAAGCACTAAAGTGTTATCAAACACTTAATTATTCAGCAGCTTCTTCCGCTTTAGCTTCAGCTTTTGGAGCTGACTCTTCACGACGAGCTGGACGAGCTGAACGCTCTTCTTCTTTCTTAGCCATTGGTGATGGCTCAGTTACAGCGGCTTTGTTACGAACAACTAAGTTACGTAATACAGCATCGTTGAAACGGAAAGCAGTTTCTAACTCATCGATAGCTTCAGAAGGCGCTTCAACGTTTAATAAAACGTAGTGCGCTTTGTGTAACTTCTCGATTGGGTAAGCTAGTTGACGACGGCCCCAGTCTTCTAGACGGTGAATTTGGCCACCTGCATTTTTGATAACGTCAGTATAACGCTCAATCATGCCTGGTACTTGTTCACTCTGATCAGGGTGAACCATAAATACGATTTCGTAATGACGCATTTACGTGCTCCTTACGGTTAATTAGCCCCGAGAACAGCTCAGCTAAACTGTCTATGGAGGCAAGGAACTATGAATAGCTGATAAGGGCGCGGATTTTACAGGACTGACAAAAAATATGCAATGATGAGGCAGAACAAAAAACGCCCGCTGCAAGCGGGCGTTTTACAACTGGGGTAATTTAGAATTGGTAACGAATACCTAAAGCGAAAATATCGTCGCGATCATTGGTACTTCCGTCAGCAAATTTAGAATCGTCTTCGAGCTGCGCTTCGGTGAAAACATAAAATGATGGGTCGTAATAATAAGCAAGACCTAACAGATAATGGCTGCGCTTATAGCTATTATCTTCACCACTAGAATCATCTTCGAGAGCATTGTAACCGCCATAACTCATGAACTTATCATCCATAAAGCGGTAACTAGCCCACACTTCAAGACCGGTAGACTCTTCCATTAAACCATTTTGGTCGTTAATTTCATGAAACTCTGCTTCAGTAAAGATAGCTACTACATAAACCTTGTCTGATTTACCAGAGCCATAACTAATCGAAAAAGCGGTTAACGTATCATCAACATCAAATGTTTGATTAGCATTACTGTCTTCAAATTCAAGGTAAGCTTCGTTGTAACCTGCGCCCAATGTAATATTCCAAGGTAAACTGTACTTTAATCCGAAGCCAAAGCTATCATCATATAAAGCACTCACCCCGTCGATCTCTTCACCAAATTGGTTGTAGACGCTGATATCTTCTTCAGTAGCTTGATACTGAAGACTTAGCGCTAAATCGCCAAATTTATTGTTGTATTGAATCGCTTGTTCAGCACGACCTGTCCCCGAGAAACCACCGTCACTACCTAAGTTATATATACCTGCGGCATCACCACCTAGGTAATGCCAAATATCAGCTTGGCCAGAAACAGTATAAATACTACCCCATTGTTTACCTATGGTAATACTGCCGTAATCCTCGTGTTTCGCACCGACATAACCTTGTCTAAGCCAAACACTGTCATCTTTTGATGAAGAACCTTTGATACCATTACCTTGAACAACAAGGCTATTATTGTTTTCAGCTAGCTCAACGCCTAACTCTAAATATCCAACCGCAGTCCATTCTTTGGGGATGTGCTTATTAAAGCCAAATGCGATTCGTGAATTACTATCGACAATCTCGTTCGAACTGTCTGAGGAAACATACTGAACTTGGTAATGACCCGTTAACGTAGCTAAGTTTTTGTCATCTTTGTAAATATCTACAGCCTGAGCATTGGCTGCAACGCACATTAAAGCAATGGCAGAACAGGAAGATTTCGCAGTGATTGTCATCTGTATTTCCTTTGTATAAAGAACGATATCGACATCAGAAGACATTTTGCTGTTATTTTTTTGTCTTCTATCTGTAACTATAGGTGATAAATAGCACCATGCCAGAAAATTGAGTGGAACTGATAGAGACTAAAAATGAGTGATCGTTTGATGACGGATTAACGAAAGAAATGACTAAAAAGGAAGTTATTTGCGCTTATTTCTGTATATCAATAAGCGCAATAATGATTGGTTAACCGCGTTGACGGACAATCTCAAATAAGCAAACACCTGTTGCAACCGAAACATTCAAGCTAGATACACTACCAGCCATAGGAATAGAAATCAGCTCATCACATGTCTCACGTGTTAACCGACGCATACCCTTGCCTTCAGCTCCCATGACTAAGGCAATTGGTCCGGTTAATTTAGCTTGGTGTAATGTTTGAGTTGCTTCACCTGCAGTGCCAATTAACCAAACCCCTTTTTCTTGTATCTCTCTTAGCGTTCTAGCCAAATTAGTTACTTGGATAAAAGGAACAGTTTCAGCTGCGCCACATGCTACCTTTTTCGCTGTACCTGTTAACGAGCCAGATTTGTCTTTTGGTACAATCAGCGCATCAACACCCGCAGCATCAGCAGTACGCAAACATGCGCCAATATTATGCGGGTCAGTGACACCGTCCAAAACTAAAAGAAATGGCGCTTTATCCGTTCTTTCTAAAATCGCATCCAGATCTTTTTCGTTCAGTTGCGGAGCAGCTGTCACTCGAGCGACAACCCCTTGGTGTTGCTCGCCTTTAGACTTATCGTCCAACGCTTTGCGGTTAGCAAACTGAACGGTAATACCTTGCTGACGAGCAATATTAATAATTTGATTAATACGCTCATCCTCTCGCCCTTTCAAAGCAAAGATTTCAATAAAACGTTCTGGCGCTTTACTAATTAAGGCTTCCGTTGCATGTAAGCCATAAATAATGTCTGTTTTACTCATTCAATAATCTCTAAAACTGTTTTCTGTTATCTGCGTTTTTGCTTGCGCTTTTTGCTACTTGGCTTCACTTTTCCTTTCGGAGCTGATTTATCTGAACGCTTTTGTTTATCTAACGCTTTTTTCTTACCAGGCTTACTGGATTTACCACGGCGCTTACCTTGGTATTTCCCCTTTCCTTTGCCTTCATCTTTACTATTTGATTTTCCGGAACGTTTAGGCTTTGCCTGGCCTTCTTGTTCCATCAAACGTTGTGTCTTACTGATTGTTTTATCTTTTTGCTGAGCGTCTTTTGTATACGTCACCTCAGCGCGACTAACAGGGCTTTGCGGTGACTCACCTTCAGCGGCAAGCATAAAATCAATTTTCTTTTCTTCTAGATTAACGGCCATAACTTTTATTACCAAGGCGTCACCTAGTTTAAATACTTTGCGTGTGCGTTCACCAATCAGTCTTTGTTTACCTGCATCATAAACATAAAAATCTTTTCCTAAATTAGCGACGTGCACCAAACCTTCAATATGCAAATCATCTAAGCGAACAAAGAAGCCAAAGTTTGTGACGGCAGAGATAACACCAGAGTAAACCGCGTCGATATGGTCTTGCATAAATTCGCATTTGAGCCAATTTGCCACGTCGCGAGTTGCCTCATCAGCACGACGTTCAGCCATGGACGTATGCTCACCTAATTGCTCAATTTGATCAGCGTGATAAGCAAGTTCACCAATATCAGCATCGCATACTTTTTGATGAACAAGTATCGACTTGATAGCGCGGTGTAATATTAAATCTGGATATCGCCTAATAGGTGACGTGAAATGCGAGTAAGCATTTAACGCCAAGCCGAAGTGCCCTTCATTTTCACCAGTGTAAACGGCTTGCTTCATCGACCTAAGTAGCATGGTTTGTATTAACTCTTGATCAGGTCGACCTTGGATAAGTTCAACAATAGCTTTGTAGTGTTTAGGCTCTATATCTTGGCCAACACTGACTGTTAAGCCAAGCTCAGCAAGAAAACCAATGAACTGATTGAGCTTCTCACCACTAGGTGACTCATGCACGCGGAATAAAGCTTGAGCTTTGTGTTTTTCAATAAAACGTGCTGCGGCAACATTCGCTAAGATCATACTTTCTTCAATTAGCTTGTGCGCATCATTTCGTACCACTAATTCGATACTGTCAATTTTTCGCTCTGCATTGAAAATAAACCTTGGCTCAGGTGTTTCAAATTCAATGGCACCACGTTCAGCACGAGTCACTTTTAGTGCTTGATACATTTGATGGAGGTTTTCTAGATCTGGCACAAAAGCTTGGTATTTATCTCTTAGCGCGTCATCACCATCTAAAATGCGCCCTACTTGCGTGTAGGTAAAGCGGCAATGAGAGTTCATCACGGCAGGATAAAATTGATAGCCCGATAACTTACCCGCCTCACTAACGGTCATTTCACAAACCATACACAGGCGATCGACATGCGGGTTAAGTGAACACAAACCGTTAGATAGTTTCTCTGGCAACATGGGGATTACTTGCTCAGGGAAATAGACAGAAGTAGCGCGATTTTCAGCTTCAGTATCCAGTGCGGTATTATTGCGCACATAGTAACTGACATCAGCAATAGCGACCCAAAGGCGCCATCCCCCCGACTTTTTACGTTCACAATAAACGGCATCGTCAAAGTCTCGAGCATCTTCACCGTCAATGGTCACCAGAGGAAGCTTTCTTAAATCAACACGGCCTTCTTTAGCCTCTTCAGGGACTTCGTCAGCGATTTTAGTTAACTCTTTGTCCACCCTTTTTGGCCATTGATGGGGGATATCATACTTTCGAAGCGCGATGTCAATTTCCATACCTGGGGCCATATGCTCACCGAGTACTTCAACAACATGCGCTTGTGGGCCAAAGCGTTTTGTCGGTCGTTTGACCATTTTGATGACAACCATCTGCCCATGTCGAGCACCCAGACGCTTACCTTCGTCAATCACGAATTCTTGGCCAATGCGTCCATCGTCTGGTACTACAAAAGCTAAACCATGTTCGACAAAGAAGCGCCCAACAACGAGTTCTTCACGGCTTTTTAATACTCTAACGAGCTTAACCTCTTGTCGGCCTTTTTTATCAACATTACCCGGTTTAGCAAGAATAAAGTCACCGTGCACCAAACTGCTCATTTGGTGATGAGGAATGAATAAGTCATTGCGCTTACCTGATTGATGGAAAAAGCCAAAACCTTCCCGGTGGCCTATTACCGTTCCAACCAGTAAACCGATTTGCTCGGCAGTCGCATAATCTAAACCATCCTTAGACTTCATCACTCTCCCCTCTGATTCCAGAGCAGCTAAACAAGCATTAAGTTCTTGTTGGGCTGAGAGTCCAGCAATATCAAACTTAGAGCAAAGAGTTTGATAACTGACAGGGAATGCTTGTTCGGCAACAAATTTTGCAATTTTTTCAGCCAGTAGAGGGTGGTATTGAGGTGGAGCGAGCGGTTTAGAATGAGCCATTATTTAGCAACAACTTGAATAATTAGGAATAGTGTTCTCTTATCATGATTATAGCGAAAAGCGCTAATTAAAGAATTAAATAACTGAGATATAGATAAAATTAATTAAACTTACGATAAAAGCGGCTTGCTGTGATTAAAAATTAAACCTAAGATAATTTTTATGCAAAATAACAATAAATTAACATTTCCAAAAGGAGTTTGGAAAATGCGAAATAAAGCGACGGCTCTATGTCTGAGTATTTTACTCAGTGCCTGTGCGAGCACCGATGAAAAGTCAGCCACTAAGATGGACCCTAGCAATTATGAGACTGACTTCTCTTATCCCAAAACAACTAAGAATTTAGTACTTGTTGAGCAGAAGATTTACGATGAGCCTCTGTACGGTTCAAGCGTGCGTTATGCAAATAAGTACTACGAAAAAGACAACATCTTGGTTTTTGCCTACCCCATTCGCAGTTATGTCTGGCAGGATAATCTTTATAATATTCTGGCGGGTGAAATGAATAACGCCTTGGATGATATCGATAGTGCAATCGATCAAGGGCTCTATCAGCAAAGAATTGGCCGCGAAGTAGAAGATTTTAGCTTTTTCAGACAAGGCGAGCTGTATGAAGGGCTCAGAGCACAAACTAAAATTATCTTGAAATCAGGTACGCCTTACCAATCTTACACTTACCTTTTTACCCAAAAGGATAAGTTTGTGAAGTTTAGTATCAGCTTACCCTGGGCAATGGACCTCCCTGCACCGGATCACTTTGTTACAGAAGTCTTGCCAAATTTAGAAGTACCGGATGAATCAAACTATATGGTGAATCTCAGAAAGCTACACCAAAAAGAGTATCAAAAAACGCGCTAACTCGCTTTCGCGATAAGCTTAAGCAAAGCGGGCACTATCTTGGTACTCGCTTTAGCTAATTCGCGTTGTTCAGCTAACACATCTTTTAATATGGCTTTAGTCGTCAACGGATTAGCTAACACCACTCGAAATACCGTGATGTTTTGCCCACCGTATTCATTTGGATTAATACGAGTACGCGATACAAATGATTGACCAGACTCACGCTGACGCTTTTGAATAAAGCGAGTCAGTTCATTAAGCATTTCATTAATTTGCTCGCGCAGTTCAATCGATAACGTGGGCAGAATGGCTTTGATTTCAGGTGGCACGAAACGATAAGTTAGTAAACACAACTCAGGTTTAGAGACCAGCTCAAAATCAGCTTGTTCAGAGATTAACTCAGCAAAATATTGAGCCTGAGAAATACTCTGATTAATCAATAGTTCAAAACCCTGACGCCCTAATATGTTCATACTGGCATAAACCAATAAAGCCATACCTGGACGAGAACCTTCAAGAGTATGACTACCTAAATCTTTTGAACCTCGACGCAGTACATATTCAGCATGATGTTCAATTTCAGATGCCAGAGAAGGCTCTTTAAACAGTACTAACCCCGCCCCCATAGGAACATACATTTGTTTGTGTGCATCTATAGTGACTGAATCAGCTCTTTCAATGCCTTTTAATAATGCTTTATGGCGTCTTGAGAAAAGCGTCGCCCCCCCCCAAGCCGCATCAACATGGAAGTGACAGTTAATTTCATTAGCAAGATCAGCCATCTCATCAAGTGGATCGATGTTACCTGTTTCTGTAGTTCCAGCAACACCGACAATGGCCAATACTGCAATGCCCTGCTCTTTCAGGTGATACGCTTTTTCGCGCATCGCATTTACATCTACACGGTTATAATCATCTGTTGGGATAGAAATAAGGTCATCTCGACCAAGCCCTAAAACATCAGCTGATTTACTTAAAGAGTAATGACCGCGCTCAGACACCAAAATTGCTATTCCTTGGTAGCCGTAATGCATAAGAGCACGATATAAACCCGCTTTAGCGATACCAGAAAAATCTGTAGTTGGTTTAAATAAGTTGTTTCTAGCAACCCATAGAGCAGTTAAGTTGGCAATCGTACCGCCAGAACAAAAAGCGCCTAAAGAGTGCTGTTCAGAATGCATATACTCTAAATAAAACTGCTCTTTATCGTCATAAACCAAGTTATGCATCATGCCAATCGTTTGTCGTTCCAATGGCGTGAAAGCTTTAGACGTTTCAATTTTTACCAAGTTTTGATTCAGTGCGATCATTATCTTTGATAACGGCAACATAAAATAAGGTAAGGCCGAAGTCATGTGACCAATAAACCTAGGAGAAGAGGTATGAACAGACTGAGCTACGAGTTTATCGAGTAAGAAATGCGTGTGTTGAGAAACAAAAACAGGCTCTTCAGGCACTTGTGCATCATTAAAGTCCTGTTCAATTTCTGCAAGCGGCTTTTCTTGTGCAACAATGTGCTCATTTAAAAAACCATTCAAATTCTGTGAGATCTCTTTTTCGATGCGTCCTAAAGTCGAATCAGGCGCTTCAGGTACAGTAAAGATCCTAAGCATTGATTCAGTATTTGCCGTAGCATGTTTGTTATTTTGAGAAGTCACAGTATTTACAGATTTATTGGTTTTAGCTTGCCTGAATACAGGTAAAAATTTCAGAGCGCGTATTTAACAAAATTTCCACCCAAAAGTCTTCAAATTTTAACTCAATTTAGCTAAAGGCTAAATTTTTTTCATACTTTCTTGATAAATTGCCATTTATAATTTACTGTATAAAAATACAGTAAATTATAAATTAACTTTATCTAGGTGAAATTATGGGTGTTAGAGCTTTATGGCAATGCGATCGAGATGGCAAAATGTTTACCAGTAAAAAAGAAGCCGATTTATACGACAAAATGTTAGAACTTGCAGAGTTAGTTTCTGATGTAATAGGTAGCAATGTTGAAGGTTTAAACGAAGGCCAGCTAGAAAACATAGGTCGTTTAGTTGCTGAAAATAAAGAGCAATTTACCAATGCTTTCAAAGGTAAGTTAGATGACTTGGAGTGTCTAACGCAAAAGAACGAAGAAGCAGAAATAAAGGAAGATAAAGTAACCCCAATCGCGAAAGCTAGTTAATTGGTAACTTAACTCGAAAGTAAAATGGCGGTATAAACCGCCATTATTGTTTTATAACCTAAATTGACTCGTTGCTTCCATTAAGTCATCAGAAGCTTGATGTAACTGCCTTGATACTTCATCAAGTGAGCCAAATGACGTTTGAATTTGTTTTTCTGCTTCATACATGTCATTGATGATTTCAACTACATTTGCAGCTAAATTAGTTTGATCGTTTGAAGCTGTTGCGATTTGATTATTCATTTGTGCCATCGCTGCCACTTTCTCTTTAACCAGCTTTAAAGCCCCCCCCGTGTTAAGTGCAAACTCTTCGTTAGTTGAAGATAAAAGCTCAGACTCCTTCATCATATCCACACTTTGACCTGCTGCAAGTTTAAGCTTATCGAGTACATCTCTGATCTCAGTTGTCGCTTCACCCGTTCTTGATGCAAGCGTTCTCACTTCATCAGCAACAACAGCAAAGCCTCTACCTTGCTCACCTGCCCGTGCGGCTTCAATGGCAGCGTTAAGTGCAAGTAAATTAGTTTGCTCTGCAATTGAAGTGATCACATCTACAATTGATGCAACGTTCTCGGTATCTTGAGCTAATTGATATACTGATTTGGACGTATTTTCTATTTGGTCATTTAACGTTTGAGAGTTAGCAATGGTTTTTTCAACAACTCCAAGACCAGTATCAGCTTCAGACTCCGCTTCAGTAACGGCCTGATTTGCCTGATTAGCAGCATCCGTAATATCTGTTATAGAAGTTTGTAAATCCGTCATTGATTGCTGAGCTTGTTCTGCAAATTCAGCCTGTTGTTCAGTTAACACTCTTGCCTTGTCGGTATTGGTAATAAGACGTGTAGAAGTATCTAACAAAGGCTGAGAAACAGACATTACGCCCTGTACCGACCTTAAAAGTAAATCCATAAAGCGGTTAAAGTTGAGCGCCATTTTGCCAAACTCGTCGTTACTTTGAACTTCAATTCTATCATTTAAGTTACCATCTCCATCACCTAAGTGTTGGAGTGAATCACCGACTTTATTGGCAGTAAAGCTGATTGTTCTAGCAACGTATAGCGCCATAACGACTAATGCACTCAACATTATCACACCAGATTGCAGCGAAAAAATAATGGCCTGATCACCATTTTCATTGGCATTTTCGATTGTTGCCAAAAATAATTCCTGAACTTGCTTTTGGTACTGCTCAATGTCTTCATTTGCTTGTTTTAAAAGATCTGACTTTTTCTTCGCGAGTTCTGGCAAAGTGGAAAAGTCGATATCACCTGATAACATGCCATCAACAATTTCAATTGATAGCGCTTTGTATTTCTCAATAATTTTAAGTTCTTTTTCAAGGCGAGCCTTATTTTCACTGTCTAAGCTAATTGCTTTTTTAATATTAGCTTTGAGTAAATTCAGTTCTTCAATTGCCTGTACTTTTAAATCTTCATCAGCAAAGGAAACCGATTGACTGAGTAGTTCATCTGCACGCTTTAGTAGTACATCATTTACCGTAGCAACTTGTACTAGGCTATAAATGCGTGTTTCTAGTTTTTCAAGTTCATTTTGCGTGGCATTAATAGCATTGATGTTGATAATAATATTGATGACAAAAAGGGCAACAGACAAGCCAATAATGGCTAGAATTTTCGAAAACAAATTTAAGTTTTTAAACCAATTCATAAATTGTTCAGGCTCATTTTAAAATTTAATAAGATTGCCTATATAAATTAGCAGTTTAAACGCTCGAACGCTGAACTAATCAGTAAACGATTGTTTCAGCAGTAAATAACTTTTACAAAACCACCAACTCATACACGTTTTATCACTGTAAACTTCTGCTAATTAAATCGCGTTACACAAAAACCGACAGCCTCCAGAAGCTATATCGACGCATTTTAATATTTCTAAACTAATATCAAGCTATTAAGTAGCGCAGACTACAAGCACTAAATAAAAACATAAGGTCAACCCATCTTCATAACTAAGATAGGTTTGCGTTTTTTTACATTCCAAAAGAGATAGAAAAATGAGTAATATGCTGTCAAAAACTGCAGTAATTTTACCGCTCGCACTACTGAGCACCTCGGGCTTAGCCCAAACGGAAGGCGATGAATTATTCGATGATTTATTTGCAGAGGAAGAAATCGAAACAATTCAGGTAACAGGCTTTCGCTCTCGACTAAAGGCTAACTTAGATCAAAAGCGTTACAGCGAATCGGTACTTGATGGTATCAGCGCAGAAGATATAGGTAAATTTCCAGACAAGAACATCGCTGACTCACTACAGCGTGTTACTGGTGTATCAATTACACGTGACTTTGGTGAAGGTGAAAAGATCAGTATCCGTGGTACAGCACCCGGTCTTAACCGCACACTTTTAAATGGTCAGAATGTAGCAACAGCCGATTGGTTTGTATTGGATAACCCAACACGAAGCTTCAACTACAGTCTACTAGCTTCAGAAATGGTTTCTTCGTTAGAAGTATACAAAAGCCCTCAAGCTGATATTGATGAAGGTAGTATCGGTGGTACGGTAGTGCTAAAAACTCGCCGTCCTTTATCTGTAGAAAGCGGAACCATGGTAGGTTCAGCTCAAATGGCCTATACAGAAAAGTCTGAAGAGTGGGATCCTCAATTATCGGGTTTCTACTCTTGGCACAATGATAACAAAACATTCGGAGCCCTGATTTCAATCGTTACGCAAAATAGAACACTACGTCGTGATGGTTTTGAGGTATTGGGCTATACAGAACGAGATATCAATGGAACACAAGCTTACGTACCCGATTTAATTGGTTCACCTTACTTTGAGCAGGAACGTGAAAGAAATGGCTTTATGTTCAGTGCGCAGTTCAAGCCGGTTGATACACTATTATTAACGTTTAACGCGTTACATTCAAAGTTAGATGCTGATAATACCAACCACAACCTATTAACAGTACCAACGTGGGAATTTAACCCTGATCGTAACCCAGATGGTGCCGATACCAGTAACGGTGTAATTAAAGATGGCACCCTAGTTTCTTGGGATTACGGCGCAGAAGATAGAACAGGTGCAGTATTAGATATCGCCGAGCGTACTTCATACAGTGAGACAAGCTCATTTGATCTAGACATCATGTATGACCCAGGTAGTTACCAATTGCATTTCCAATTTGGTTACACAGAAGCTGAAGGTGGTACAACCAAAGATACCTTTGCAGAGTTTGTTGCGGAAACTAGGCAGTCCTATGATATTACACGTAAAGCACCTCAAGTCAGTTTCCCTGACATTGATGTTAATAATGCTTCAGTTTACGACCAGCTAGACTGGACTCAAATTGACAGTAAGCCACAAAAAGACGATGAAACTTACGGTCAAGTTGATTACAAATACTATTTAGACCATGACTTGTTCACAACAATCAAGGTTGGTTTAAAGTTTCGTGATCACACTAAAGAGCAGTCAAAAATGGCTACACGCTTCAATAATGGCTCAGACATTCCTGGTTTAGGTTTATCAGCAGACCAATTCCCTGCAGGTACTCTGCCAAGCGACTTTATGGATGGTATAGCAGAGTCAGGTTCTATCACTAGCTATCCATTGGTTGACATGGATGCATTTGAACGAGCGGCCTACGCTAATCGTGACCTATACTCAACAACGGAAAGTAAACTAGACTTCTTTGAGATTAACGAAGAGATTACAGCCGTTTATGCGATGAGTAACTTTGAAGGTGAATACTTCAGAGGTAACGTTGGTGTGCGTTATGTTCAAACAGATATGACAAGCACATTCTGGAACCTCGCTGGAGATGAATTTCTTGATTCAGAAACGAATGACTACTCAGAAGTCTTACCAAGCTTTAACATTAATTATGATTTAAACGAAGAAATGTTAGTGCGCTTTGCAGCATCAAAAGTGATGTCACGTCCAGAGTACATCCAAATTACCGGTGCACGCAGTTTAAATCACTCAACAAGTACTGGTAGTGGTGGTAACACTCAACTAGACCCATTTAAAGCCAACCAATTCGATGTTAGCTATGAGTGGTATTTTGCGGACACAGGTTTATTCTCAGCGGCAATATTTTACAAAGATATTGAATCTTACATCGTAGAAGAAACAACCATTGAACAGCACTACAATGAAATCAGCGGTAAGATTGAAGATTTCGAAATTCTACTCCCTACCAACGGTCAAGGTGGAACAAACCAAGGTTTAGAAATTGGTTATCAACAAGACCTATGGCAAGGCTGGGGTCTACTAGCAAACTATACATACTCAGATGCTGAAGCTGATGATGGCTCTCTAATTCCTGGCAACTCTGAACACACTTACAATGCGACTCTTTATTTTGAAAATGAAAGTCTGAGTGCACGTGTTTCTTATAACTACCGCACTGAATATTTCGAAGGATACGATCGCGGCAGTGAATTAATGACAGATGGCTTTGGTCAAATGGACGGTAGTATTTCTTACAACCTTACAGAGAATATTTCATTAGTGCTGCAAGGGCTTAACTTAACTGATGAAGAGATATACAAGTACTCCGAAGTTAAATCTCGTCCTTATTCATATTACAGTAATGGTCGCCGCTATTTTGTTGGCGCTCAATTAAGCTTCTAATTGAGGGTTAGCATAATGAAAAACTTTATCTCAAAAACAATTATCACAATATCGTTAACATTAGCTTCAACTCTTTCTAACGCAGAAAGTATTGCAGTAATTGCTAATACTGAAATGACTGAAACCTTAGATGAAAATGCAATATCTCGCATTTTCTTAGGGAAAACAAACAACTTCCCTTCAGGCGCTCCAGCACTTGCAGTTGACCTTGGAGAGGGCAACCCAGCTAGAGCTAAATTCCAAGAAGTTGTTTTGAAAAAGTCTGATGCTCAGCTTAAATCATATTGGGCTAAACAAATCTTCACCGCTCAAGGTACGCCACCTAAATCAACAGACAACATAGATAAGCTAATTCTTTTAGTTTCAAAGAATCCATCCGTGATCACCTATGTACCTGTAGATAAAGTACCTGACAACGTCAGAGTAGTGGCTAAGTTCTAACTTAGTAAAAGAATAAAAAAGCCCGCTAAACGCGGGCTTTTTTATATTAACTACTTAACTAATTTGAGTTCAAACTCAGGAGAGATATCAAAGTGGTAGTTAATTAACTCTCCATCTTTGAAACGATCAAAACTCACTTGCCTGATACCTAAGCCTTGGCAAAACTGTCTTATTGTGTACTGATCTTTTTTAGTAAAGTCATCTTCGGTCTTTGTCATAAGACCATCTATATAAGCAACATCGCCTTGCACACTTATATTAGCAATAGCATCGTACGGTAGACCATACTCAGAAACTTTGATGGCGCGGACTGCTTTTACCTCAAAAATCCAATCCCCTGATTGAACATATTTGGGCATATCTGTCATATTAAACCTCATCATGGCGGGTTCTATTATTATTAGGATCAGATGGCATAAACAATTAGACTCACCAAATCACATCCACTTCGATATGGCCTTAATACCTGAGCTATTATTTTATTTGTTGCTACAAATGCTAATCATCTGCGGCAGATTCTACCACTGCGCCAGTATTTATAAAGTATCAAAAGTATAAAAGATCACTATCATTACTTAATCTGACAGAATGATTCTTAGCGGTTACTTTGAGCAGCTATGTAAATCAGAAAGGGAAATATTCAAATGCAGAAAAGCAAAAAGCCCGTTACTTTCGTAACGGGCTTTTCTTCAATAGGAGTCTGGCAGTGTGCTACTCTCACATGGGACCTCCCACACTACCATCGCCGCTATTAGGTTTCACTTCTGA
>NZ_JABULX010000030.1 GCF_013328345.1 Marinifaba aquimaris | reverse complement strand
TGGGGGCGCATTATAGAGATCTAACTTCACCCGTCAACGCTTTTTTTGAAGTTTTTTAATAAAAATATGATCTTTTTGATTTTTGACTAAAAACCATACAAAGCACTGACTTAATGACCTACAGCCATTAACCTAGTATTACATTTACTTACTTTTGCATATTAATCTTTAAAATATGAAGCGAGTCCTGATTCTTTGACATCTTCTATTGATTTGTACTGCCAGTCAGGTGCTTTGTCTTTATCAATTAATAACGCTCTGACGCCTTCTGTAAAATCTCCTTTCATCAGGATTCGGTTTACTAAATTCTTCTCAAGCGTTAAAGCATCTTCAATACTTATTTCACCGGTAAAATGTGTCAGTTGTTTTATAATCAAACCTGCACTTAATTTACTGCCGTAGATATATGCTTCATTTGTCTCTAGATAAGGTTTTAGCTTATCTGTTAATTCTTTGTAAGCCATTTGCTTAAAATCAATATCTTTACCTTCTTCAGCATATTGATAGAGCTTACTATTAAGGTAGTCATCACATTGCATTGATAGTTCACTAAGCGTGTTATCAAGTATCGTTTTACAATCCTCAATGGCATGCCATTTAATCATTTTTAATCGATCCAACAACTGCTCAGCATCAATATCGGGTATATAGTAGTCGGCAAGATTCAAATAAATAGCTTCAGATGCATTAGCTTGATAAGCCGTTAACGCAAAAATAAGCCCGCTAATTGATGGCATCTCGTTAAGAAATTTCGTCGCACCCACATCTGGAATCAAACCAATACTTATTTCAGGCATCGCCATTTTACTGTTTCTGCTGACAATGCGGTGACTCGATGCATTGACGAGCCCAAGCCCTCCTCCCATACAGATACCATGAGCAAAAGTGACGATTGGCTTGGTAAAATGCTTCATCTGAGCCATTAGTGCATATTCATGGCTAAAAAACGCTATTGCTTCTTCACAAACAACATTTGCTTCGATGTTGTTTTGAATAGTTTGTGCTTTTGCTAAGGTGCTCACATCGCCGCCCGCACAAAATGACTTATCTAATGTTGAAGTTAAATATACGCAAACAACGTCGTCATCGTTCTCGGCATTTACTAATGCAGAACTTATCAGATCTACCATTTCAGTATCTTGTGCATTGAGTTTATTTGGGGCATTAAGTCTGATCCTACATATATATAGGTCATTAACCGTTTTAACTAAATCCACTAATACTTTACTCATCTGAATCGCCTTTTTGCGTTAATGCTGTTTTTTTTCATTATTTATCGATAGACTTCGACGTTAAACGTTAATTCAATTTTCACCTTTTTACATGACAATTATTAAATACCTTTCTTATTTAGTTTCTGGTGCTGTTCTTTTTTTTGTAGCCTTTGGCTTGTATTTACCCGATGACTATAAAGTAGAAAGACAAATTAAGATTAATGCGCCTGCAGATGAAATACATATATATGTAGGGAACTTAGATAGATGGCATAAATGGACAATCTGGCAAGACCTAGAACCAGATATGCAGATTAACGTTCTAAAATCTGAAGGTGTGGGTGCAGAGCAGAGATGGAGCAGTAAAAGTGGTACTGGTAGTTTAACATTTACTCGAACAGACGATTTTTATGGCGTCGATTACGATCTTGTATTCGATAGTAGTACTACCGCAAAAGCAGGTATTCACTATTCACTCGCTGATCAAGCTACCATTGTTTCTTGGCAAATGTCTGGTCAAGTGACGACACCTGTTATTGGTCCATACGTAGCAATGATGATGGATGGTATGTTAGGTCCAACCTTTGAAAAAAGCCTAATAAATTTAAAAGAGTTAGTCGAGTGATAACAAATATTAGGCTCAAGCTAAATTGAATACTTGCTTAGTGTTCTGATAACAAGCTTGCTCTATTTCAATTGCAGGCTCTTTTCTTATCTCAGATAGTGACTCAAATACCTTAAGCAAATTTATAGGTGTATTGATTTCACCTTGTTTTCCCATAACAGGCATATCAGGTGAGTCTGTTTCTAAAACTAAGCAGTCAAGCGGTAAATTCGCAATCACCTTTCTTGTTTTTTGCGCTCTGGGGTAAGTTATTGTTCCCCCTACCCCAATCTTAAAACCTAAGTCTAAATATTGTTTAGCTTGCTGATAACTGCCAGAGAATGCATGAACAACCCCACCATGTAGAAAGTTAGCCATTCTTATATGTTTTGCCATGGTATCGAGTGTTTTTCGATGATGAAGGATCACAGGTAACTTACATTTTTTTGCTTGAGATAATTGAATATCAAACAGTTTTTTTTGTTTAAGCCAGGTTGATTCACAAAGGCTGTAGTCCAAACCAATCTCACCCACAGCTACAGCCTTTTGATAAGTGGCAATATAAGTTGATACTTGTTCTGCTTGCTCTTCGGTATGTTCATTAACGAAATAAGGATGTAAACCCAGTGCAATATGAATACTCGGATACTGCAAAGATAACTTAAGCACATTATTCCAGGTGCTAAATCGTGTGCCAGGTACAACAAAATCGGTGATATTTAATTTTCGAGCATTGGTTATGACATGTTCACGCTGCTCATCAAAGCAGTTGAAATCTAAGTGGCAATGACTATCAATATGCATAAGAATCTAACAAATTACGCTTTTATTACATATATTAATAAAGCATTTATTTTTGCAATAAATTTGCAACATACCAGGGTTAGTTTGGGCGAAATTTCAGGCTTGTAGTTGCAGCATATATGAAAATTTCAAACTTCTCTTTTTTATCTTCTGGCGTCATATGTGTACTCGCAATACTCCTATTTATCATTGTTTCTTGGTCAAGTGAAAAGCAAACTTCAACACAAGAGCAGTTCCACCAATACCAAATCAGTAAAAACCAAATATCCCAAGGTTTTGTCAAATCAGTCAACACTTACTTTCAGACGGGTGATACTTTATCACTGAACCAAGCCAGTAAAACGCTTTTAGAAATTAAACGCTCGCTTGAAGCTCAAGATGAAAACCTAATATTTGCCGATTCGATTAGACAGCTTGATAACTTAAACCAACTTCTTTCTCTTATATTAACCTCTGGCAATAAGCTCGGCAAAAATGCGCAGGCACTGATTCAAAATAATGAATCTAATATTCAGGCCAGCATTGAGCAATATGCAGCCTACTTATATGAAGCTCAGAATTTAAATAAATCGATTGAGGTTATTTACCAACATTCTCAAGCTTTACAGTCCATATCTAGTGGTTTAAATGAGCTCAGTAATCAGCGGGAACGTTTTTTTATAAAACTTTCTCAAGGCGAGCAAGATTCAACATTACTTAACCAGAAAATAGACGAGCTAACGCAAAGTACTCATCAGCTCGCTGCTATGGATAGATTTGGCATACTTGAACAAACAGACGAGGACGAAGATGAATTGTTTTTCGACGACGAAGCTGAAGCAGAAGAGAAAGGTCAAATCATCGTAGATGAGTTACTGAGCCTGGTTAATCGATACAACAAGGAAATAAATAATACCATTGCTGGCATACAATCCACCTTGCGCACGGCTAATCAGCTCAGTAAACAAGTTAATGAATTTCAGCAAAGTTTTATTGATATAGAACAAAACTTAAAAGCTGATGTTGATCGCGTTTCATCAACGACTAGTCAATTTTTATACGCAGCAGCTCTATCGCTGACAATTATTGGGGTGGGTATTTTTTACTTTCAGTACCAACTCGTCGTTAAAAGAATTGCTAAGTTGCAGAGTCGCTTTAAAGAGCTCGTCAATACTGGCGTATTAACGAAAGTAAAGTTGAGCAGTGATAAATCTGAGATCAACGATGTATTTAGACTCTTTAACCAACTTGTCGATAAATTATCAAACGAACAAGAGCAAAAAAATCAAAAAATCTCTGTCGCGTCTTCGTCTTTAGGCGGTTTAGTGAAAGAGATAGAGTCAATAGAAGATGCGACCCATTCTATTTTGTCTGAATTTGAAGGCACAGCAGATACAACCAAAATGCTCACTCAGCTAGCAGATGAAGTCTACAGCGGATCTGACAGTGTGCAGACAAATGCAGAACAGACTGAAACATCAATATTAGATACCAATCAAAAGATTAATGACGTGTTATCGCAAACTCAAGACATTGTAAAAAGTATCGATGCCAGTCAAGTCGCTATAGAAGAATTATTATCCTCTGTTGAAAATGCCACAACGATAGTAGAAACCATTGGTAGTATTGCCGGCCAGACGAATTTACTGGCATTAAATGCCGCAATTGAAGCGGCGCGAGCAGGCGAACATGGTCGAGGTTTTGCGGTGGTCGCAGATGAAGTGAGGAACCTTTCACAAAGTACGCAGGCGTCACTTACCGACATTAGTTCAATTTTAGAAGGTTTAAAATCGAGCTCTTCTGATTTGAACAATCAAGTTGAAAATATTAAGCGCTTATCCTACTCACAAGAGCAAGTTGCGGTTGAATTATCACAAAATGCAGAGTCAGTGCGTATAAAAGCACAAAGTTCGGCCAGTGCTGCGACGCAAAGTGTACATAATGCGAAACACCAAGTTCAGCACCTAGGTGATTTTGATAAATCGATTCAACAAGCCATTGAACTTGCAAAAGAAACTCAGTTAAAGGCTTCTCAGATAAGCTTTACAACTAAACAGCAAACTTCGCAAATTTTAACGACATTAGGAGCAACATAGGGCCTTTTTTAGCAGGTTTTATATCCTTTAGTCGTAAAGTTCGTTTTTTATTCTAATATGCATGTAGACCTGTGGTTTCATTCGTGTAGAATCCGCGCTGCAAAATAACTAACGAGAAAATAGGCTGTTTTATGTCTAGTAATTCAATACTGGGTGTTTTTGCTAAATCACCATTTAAACCTCTTGAGCAACATATTGATACTGTTCTCAAGGCCAGCGAATTGTTGTTACCTTTTTTTGAGGCTGTTTACCAAAAGAATTGGGAAAAGGCTGAACAATTAAGACAACAAATTTCTGATACGGAGCGAGAGGCTGACAAGCAAAAGCAAAGCATTCGCATTAATCTTCCCAAAGGCTTATTCTTGCCTATTGAGCGAACCGATTTATTAGAGCTCTTAACACAACAAGATAAGATCGCTAATAAAGCCAAAGATATTGCAGGACGCATTATTGGTCGTGAACTAAACATCCCTTCTTCACTTCAACAGGATTTTACCGCCTACGTCACACGTTCTATTGACGCAGTTAAACATGCAGCTAAAGCAATTCACGAGTTAGATGAACTGCTTGAAACTGGCTTCCGAGGTCGCGAAGTTGATTTTGTAGAAAAAATCATTCATCAACTTGCCGCAATCGAAGAAGATACGGATAGATTACAAATCACAATTCGTAAACAACTTCATCAAATAGAGCACGAACTAAACCCAATTGATGCGATCTTCCTATACAGCGTAATCGAATGGGTAGGTGAATTAGCTGACAAAGCTGAATCAGTAGGTAGTCGATTAGAGTTATTATTAGCTCGTTAAAACAAGAGTTTTTTTTGCTATGGATATTTTATCAACCTATGGCGTAATGCTGATAGCATTTGCCGCTATTGTAGGCTTTTTTATGGCTTGGGGTATTGGTGCAAACGACGTTGCCAATGCCATGGGTACATCAGTTGGTTCAAAAGCCTTAACAATCAAACAAGCGATTATCATCGCAATGATTTTCGAATTCGCTGGTGCTTATTTAGCAGGTGGTGAAGTTACATCTACTATACGTAAAGGTATCATAGACTCTGCACCATTTATAAATATGCCGGAAGTCTTTGTTATAGGTATGATTTCAGCACTTGTCGCTGCGGGTACATGGTTAGCCGTTGCATCTTACATGGGCTGGCCAGTATCAACAACTCACTCAATTATCGGTGCTATTATCGGTTTTGCTGTAATCAGCGCAGGTGCCGATGCAGTTAACTGGGGCAAAGTAACAGGTATTGTTGGTAGCTGGATTGTTACGCCATTACTATCGGGTGTTTTGGCATATATCATCTTCATGAGTGCGCAGAAATTTATATTCAACACTGACAACCCAATCAAAAATGCGAAACGTTATGTACCTTTATACATGGCATTTGCAGGCTTTGTATTATCGCTTGTAACAATCAAAAAAGGCTTAAAACACGTTTCTGATATTCAATTATCAACATTTGAAGGTTACATGTGGGCGGTGTGTATCGCCGTATTTATCGGCCTTCTAGGTAGTTATTTTGTTAGCAAAGTTAAAATTGATCCAGAAGCAGATAAAGAAATGCAGTTCAACAACGTTGAAAAAATCTTCGCAATCTTAATGGTTGTAACGGCTTGTTGTATGGCATTTGCGCACGGTTCAAACGATGTTGCTAACGCTATCGGTCCATTAGCAGCTGTAGTAAGCGTGGTAGAAAACGATGGTCAAATCGGTGCAAAAGCCGAGCTAGCATGGTGGATATTACCACTTGGTGGTTTTGGTATTGTTGCAGGTCTTGCCCTTTTCGGACACCGCGTTATGGCAACAATTGGTAAAGGTATTACTCACTTAACACCTAGTCGTGGCTTTGCTGCAGAGTTAGCCGCAGCTTCGACAGTGGTTATTGCATCAGGTACAGGCTTACCTATCTCTACTACACAAACTTTAGTTGGTGCAGTTTTGGGTGTAGGTTTAGCTCGCGGTATCGCGGCACTTAACTTAGGCGTAGTACGAAACATCGTCGTATCTTGGGTTGTTACACTACCTATTGGTGCAGGTCTTTCAATCCTCGCTTACTTCGCGTTATCAGCAGCGCTACTGTAAAGCTACAGTTAGTTGACAGAAAGATTACAGAAAGGCCAGATTGTCTGGCCTTTTTTATTTCCTGCCCTTTTCGATTAAAACTTGACTTTTATACGAAAAATCATTTATAAAACAATAACTAAACCAAATCACCCCGCCTTATTAAAGTTCAGCACTTTTAACCACGTGTAACATTACTGTCATAAAAACATCATATACTGAACGCGATTATAATTAGCTCAAGGTTTAAGATGTCTCAGCACCTTACACTCCCAAACAAAAATGACAGGATCAGAAAGGTTAAAGACCAAGTAGCCAAATACGGTGTTTCAGCCGGTGGTTTAATGGTTTTAGCTGCTCTATTAATGATCTTTTTCTACTTACTTTATGTCGTCTACCCTATTTTTGAAGATGTAGAAGTAAGCCACGAATCGAAAATAAGTGTAGCTGGTCAACAGCACAATTACGCACTAGGCCTCGATGAACACGTTGAAATTGGTTACCGTTTTACTGACCAACCTAGCTTGGAATATTTCAGCTTAGTTGAGGGTAAATTAGGTCAAACCATTCTCAATAAAACATTTGATAAGTTGGATAGTGTCAGTACTTTCGCTAAATCATCACCTCACCAAGGTTTATTTGCTTATGGTTTAAGTAATGGTGAAGCGTTTGTAGTTCAGCCTAAATTCAAAATATCATTCCCCAATGATAAGCGATTTACTGAACCTAGAATTACTTACCCACTTGGTGAAGAAACCATCACATTAGATGAAGCGGGTGAAGCGATTGAACACTTAGCTTTCTCAGTTTCAGAAGAAGGTGCGGGCTTTTTATTCAGCACGGCTTCAGGCGTTAAGTATCAATATTGGGTCGCTGAAGAAAACTTCATGACAGATGAAATTGAATGGCAATCAGAAACCGTTGAATTAGATGGTTTAGGCTCAGACATTCAAGCACTTCATATCTCTCCTGATTTATCTAGAGCGTTTGTCGTTCAATCTAAGCAATTAAATATCATTGATATTCGCGATATAGAAGAAGTTGAAGTTAAGTATCAAGTATCAGTTGCTAAGGCTGATGAAAAAGTTGTCGCTTCGACATTATTATCTGGTGCTAACTCAATCATGCTTGCTAATGACCAAGGTATCATGAGCCAATGGTTTGAAATCAATGGTGAAAAAGGACCTGAGTTAATTAAAGCAAGAGAGTTTGTTACAGATAACAAGCAAATCAATGGCTTATTCTCAGAGTTCTACAGAAAAACGTTTTTTGCAACATCGCAGAACGGTCGTTTAGGTGTATACCACACAACCAGTGAAGCTTACCTTTTTGATGAAGTCGTGACAGAAAATGCAGTAAACAACTTCGCCATTGCACCTCGCTCAAATGCAGCACTACTTGAAACGGATAAAGGCTTTGAATTAATCCGAATCAAGAACAAGCACCCTGAAGTGACTTGGTCTGGTTTATGGCAAGAAGTTTGGTACGAAGGTTACCCTGAGCCTGACTATATTTGGCAATCAACTTCAGCCAGTGATGATTTCGAATCTAAATTTAGCTTAGTGCCAATTAGTTTCGGTACGATCAAAGCAGCAGCTTATGCAATGCTATTCTCTATTCCAATTGGTTTAGCTGCCGCTATTTACACCGCTTACTTCATGCCATCTTCTGTTCGAAGTGTAGTTAAGCCTACCGTTGAAGTCATGGAAGCCCTGCCAACTGTTATCCTAGGTTTCTTAGCAGGTTTATGGTTAGCACCCATTATTGAAGAAAACCTGCCTGGTGTCGTTGTGCTCATGCTAGCGGTTCCAGTGTTTATCTTGTTAACAGCATTTGCATGGCATAGCTTACCGGCCAAAATCAAAAATAGCTTACCTGAAGGTTATGACTGCTTGATTCTTATCCCTGTCATTTTAGCTGTTGGTTACTTCAGCTTTGAGTTCAGTCCAGTGATCGAATCAGCTTACTTCGGTGGTGATATGCGTTTATATATCACGGATAGCTTAGGCATTGACTTTGACCAACGTAACTCATTCGTTGTTGGTATTGCGATGGGCTTTGCCGTCATTCCTACTATCTTCTCCATTACTGAAGATGCAGTATTCTCGGTACCAAAACACTTATCTCAAGGCTCTTTAGCCTTAGGTGCAAGCCAATGGCAAACACTCGTGCGCGTTGTGTTATTAACGGCAAGTCCTGGTATTTTCTCTGCTGTGATGATGGGTCTAGGCCGCGCAGTTGGTGAGACAATGATCGTACTTATGGCCACAGGTAATACGCCAATTATGGATTGGTCAATTTTCCAAGGTATGCGTACGTTAGCGGCAAATATCGCGGTAGAAATGCCAGAATCAGAAGTGGGCTCAAGCCACTATCGAATTCTCTTCTTAGCAGCCTTTGTACTGTTTATATTCACTTTTGTTTTCAACACTGTGGCCGAATTCGTTCGTCAGCGCCTACGTGAAAAATATAGCTCACTTTAGGTTTTAGGAGATTAAAAAATGAAAAGTTGGTTTAAATCAGGCTCTCCTTGGATCTGGATGACTGCAGGTGCGGTGAGTATCAGTTTAATATCAGTAATCGGTCTTTTATTACTGATTGCATGGCGCGGATTAAGCTTTTTCTGGCCATCAGCTATCCATCAATTTGATGTTCAGCAAAATGGTCAAAATGCGGTTGTTATCGGTGAAGTTTACGATCGCGAATATGTACCAACAACCCGCTTAATCCAAGCAGGCGTTGATACAAAAGGCTTTAAAGGCGAAGAGATCGAACGTTTACTGATCAAAACGGGTAACCGTGAGTATGTAGACTTAGACTTCCGTTGGATCTTACGCACAGACATTCAAACACAGACAAAACCTTCTGGTGTCGCCGTGTTTGAACGTTCTAAAAACGGTAACTTCTACGGTTTCGTTTCACAGATTATCGAAGATGGTAAAACCATTGATAATCCTAGTAACGAACAGTTAGAAGAGTTAATTGAGCGTGCAGTAAACTTCAATGAAGAAGCGCTAGATTTACAAAATGGTCCTATCGGCTCAATCAACTACCGCTTAGAGCGCATCCGTTTAGAAGAAAGAGCATTAGAGCTAAAAGAAAAGCTCACGCCAGAAGACTCAGCCGCGTTTAACCAAGAGCGCAAAGAGTTAAAAGCAAACTACTTAGAACTTGAAAAAGAATTATTCAATTTAAGAAAGTTAGCAGAACGTGACTTCGTAATTGTTAAAGATATGCGTGGTGAGCAAGTTCGCATCCCACTATCGCAAGTGTTAGATGTAACGTTCCCGAATGATATGTCGTTTATCACAAAAGCGGGTCGCTTCTTAATTCAAGTATCAAAGTTCATTACTGATGACCCACGTGAAGCAAACACTGAAGGCGGCGTATTCCCAGCTATTTTCGGTACGGTATTCATGGTTATGTTAATGGCTGTTATCGTTACGCCGTTTGGTGTTATCGCAGCTATTTACCTACACGAATATGCAGCGAAAAATGCAGTAACTAAGGTTATTCGTATTGCTGTTATCAACTTAGCCGGTGTACCGAGTATTGTATATGGTGTATTTGGTTTAGGTTTCTTCGTTTACATGCTTGGTGGCAGTATTGATGAACTTTTCTATCCAGAAGCATCGCCTAGCCCAACATTTGGTACACCAGGTGTTATTTGGTCTGCTCTAACATTAGCCATTTTAACCTTACCAGTGGTGATCGTTTCAACAGAAGAAGGTTTATCACGAATTCCATCTTCTATCCGTCAAGGTAGTTTGGCATTAGGTGCAACAAAAGCAGAAACCTTATGGCGAATCATTATTCCAATGGCAAGCCCTGCAATTATGACAGGTTTAATTTTAGCGGTTGCTCGTGCAGCAGGTGAAGTAGCTCCGCTGATGTTAGTCGGTGTAGTTAAGATGGCACCAACCTTGCCTCTTGACGGTAATTTCCCATTCATACATTTAGATCGTAAATTTATGCACTTAGGTTTCCATATTTATGATGTTGGTTTCCAAAGTCCTAACGTTGAAGCAGCTCGACCACTTGTTTACGCTACAGCATTCTTACTAGTCAGTGTAATCGTCGCGCTTAACATTACCGCTATCGGTATCCGTAACCATTTACGTGAAAAGTTTAAGTCACTTGAACATTAATAGATCAAGCAACTTTAAGTGAACAGAATTTAAAATTTTATAGGTATTGTAATGATTTCAGTTAACCCAGAAGTATCATCAGTTAGTGCTAATCAAGTGACAGACCCTAGCCAGTTAACTGCAGAGCAAACAGCGCTAGAAATGAAAAACCTAAACTTGTTTTACGGTAACAAGCAGGCTTTATTTGATATCAACATGAAGATCCCAAAAGGCAAAGTAACTGCATTTATCGGCCCTTCAGGTTGTGGTAAATCAACTTTATTACGTTGTATCAACCGCATGAATGACTTAGTTGATATTTGTCGTGTTGATGGCTCAATTGAGTTAGAAGGTAAAAATATCTTTGATAAAGATGTTGATGTCGCATCACTTCGTCAAAACGTTGGTATGGTATTCCAGCGCCCTAACCCATTCCCTAAATCAATTTACGAGAATGTAGTTTATGGTCTGCGTATTCAAGGTATTAACGATAAGCGTTATTTAGATGAAGTGGTTGAAAAATCACTTCGTAAGGCTGCGTTATGGGATGAAGTTAAAGACCGCCTAAACGACAGTGCGTTTGGCTTATCTGGTGGTCAGCAACAACGTCTTGTTATTGCACGTGCAATTGCTATCGAACCCAAAGTACTTTTACTCGATGAACCAACGTCTGCACTTGACCCAATTTCAACTTTAACAATCGAAGAGTTAATCAACGAGTTAAAAGAGACCTATACTGTAGTTATCGTTACTCACAACATGCAACAGGCAGCGCGTGTTTCAAACTATGCCGCGTTTATGTTCATGGGTGAGTTAATCGAGTACTCTGACACAAACCAATTATTTACTGCTCCTTCGACCAAAAAAACGGAAGATTACATCACAGGTCGTTACGGTTAATCGCTAACAACAGTAGAAAAAGAACATCACAAGGGCATACAGTATGGAATTACACTTAAATAAACATATTTCGGGTCAATTCAACGAAGAACTTGAACAAGTACTCAGTCACGTACTTGATATGGGTGGTTTAGTTGAAGAGCAGTTAAGGCTATCTATGGAAGCACTTAACGGCTTTGATCGTGACCTTGCAGACACCGTTATCGCTAACGACTACAAAGTGAATCAATATGAAATGAATATTGATTTAGAGTGCACGCGCATTATCGCAAAGCGCCAACCGGCAGCAATAGATTTGCGCTTGGTACTGGCTATTGCAAAAATCATTGCCGATTTAGAGCGTATAGGTGATGAATCTTGCCGTATTGTTAAAGCGGCGCGTGATAAGTTTGCAGGAGATCAAACTCAGTTCCTAGTTGATTTAGAACACATGGGTAAGCAAGTACTCGCGATGCTTAACCAAGTTTTAGATGCATTTGCTCGCATGGACGCAGACGCTGCTTACGAAGTTTATAAACTGGATAAGCAAGTCGATAAAATATATGAAGCCGTAACACGTCAATTAATGACATATATGATGGAAGACCCACGTTCTATTCCTAAGGTTATTGAAGTGCTATGGGCGACGCGTTCATTAGAGCGCATTGGCGATCGTTGCCAAAACATTTGTGAGCACGTTATCTACTTAATTAAAGGTAAGGACATCCGCCATACGAGTAGAGAAGAAATTGAAAAGACGTTAGCAACAAAAAAATAGTTACAATTTCAAAACATTAACTTGCCGCTGAACACCTATACTTTGCGCTATGTAGGGGTGTTCAGTGGCGTTTTATTTTCAAGCCAGGCGCTCAGTTACAGAATAATTACAATAAAAAGACAAAAATATGTCACCTGTAATATAAGTGTCATCTACCCTTCATAAAATAGCCGTCAATTGGTAACACGGGTGCGCTAGACAAACTCGTTTAATAAATACATTTAATCACTACAACTTATAGGACTTGTTCCATGAAAAAGTTAACCCCAATCGCTTTAGCTGTTTCAGCATTATTGTCAACTTCGGCTTTTGCCCAGCAGCAAGATAAACTTTTAACTATCTATGGTAAAGCCAACGTAGGATTCCAAGTTTCCGATGAAGGAAACGACAGCTACACTGACGTAGAAAGCTATGCATCTCGCCTAGGTGTTAAAGGTGAGTACAAACTAGAAGATGGTTTAACTGCATTCTATAAATTCGAAATGCAGGTTAACATCGATGACAAAGAAGATAACCTCACTGCTCGTAACCAATTTGTTGGTCTTAAAGGTGGTTTTGGTTCTGTTTTCTTAGGTCGAAGCGATACTCCTTTCAAACTAGCTCAAGGTAAAATTGATTTATTCTCAGACTACGAAGGCGATGTTAAAGCCCTTTGGAAAGGTGAAAATCGTTTAACGGATAGTGTGAACTACACTACGCCTTCTTTTGGCGGTTTAAAAGTGTCAGCGACCTATATCGCTGAAGGTGAAGAAGGAGGTCAAGATGGTGTTTCAATCGCTGCGATGTACGGTGACAAAAAGCTTAAAAAATCAAAGTTTTTTGCTGCTGTAGCAGCAGATAGCGATGTTAAAGGTTATGACTCAGTACGTGCGTCACTACAAGGTAAATTAGGTAACTTAACCCTTGGTGGTATGGTTCAACAGTCTGAAGAAGCTGAAGGCGATGAAGAGATTTCTGGTGTGATGGTTAGTGCATCATACCCAATCGGTAAACTTAAGTTGAAAGCTCAAGTTCAAACAGCTGAATACGATGTGGCTGATTTCGAAAAAACATCAGCAACTTTAGGTGCAGATTACAAACTTGGTAAAATGACTAAAGTATTCCTTTGGGGCACATCAATCGATAATGACGACGACGGTGAAGATGAGAGCTATTTCTCACTTGGTTTTGAGCACAAGTTCTAAAATCAATTAATCTTACTTAGTTAATAAAAACCAGCCTAATGGCTGGTTTTTTTATGTGTATTCAAACCGGATTAGCCGGTATCTATCGACCCGCTACCGTGCAAGTTGATTAGGTTATATCTTTGCTAATAAACCATAGTTAAAGAAGAGTTTTGCTAAAAAACAGGTAAAGATAATACCTACTGACCGCTAGGTTAGAACAAGTGCTCGATACCCATCACCAGCAATACTTCATTCGTTCAAGCTTTATAGTGAGCTCTTATGCATATTGTTTAGTTCAGTTAAGTGGCCACAAAAAAGCCCGCTCACAAGCGGGCTTTTCAACGTTATTTAAAATAACTCATGTGTGTAGATAAAACTTGAATCGATTAATCCGATTTTTTCTTTTCTTCACCAGGCTCGACATGATGATCATCGGCCTCACCAACAATGTGCTCTAAGCGAATATCTTTCTCTGAGCGAAAAGTCATGATTGGACCTGAAATCGCATAACCACAAAATATCATAAACAGGACGAGTGCAGGCTCAGTCGCCACCACAATAAATACCAATACCATGGCTAAAATCATGATAAATGGGACTTTTCCTTTCCAGTCGACTTCTTTAAAAGATGAATACTTAAAGTTACTCACCATTAATAGGCCAGAAATAACCGTAATTAAACCTGCAAAAATGGCGAACGTTTGACCTTCAATATCATAGTCTGCCCCTAGCCATACCATACCTGCAACAATTGCAGCAGCAGCAGGACTCGCTAAACCTTGAAAATATCGCTTATCAGCCGTACCTACCGTTGTGTTAAACCTAGCGAGACGAAGCGCTGCTGCGGCAGTGAAAACAAATGCTGCCAGCCAACCGGGTTTACCTAGGCCCGCTAATGCCCAGTTGTAAGATACAAGTGCTGGTGCAATACCAAATGAAACCATATCAGCCATACTGTCATATTCAGCACCAAAAGCACTTTGCGTGTTTGTGACACGTGCAACACGTCCATCAAGGGCATCAAAAATCATTGCAATAAAGATCGCTATCGCAGCGCTCTCAAATTGATTATTCATTGACGCTATAACAGCATAAAAGCCGCTAAATAAACCTGCGGTAGTTAATAAGTTAGGAAGTAAGTACACACCGCGTCTGGGTTGAGTTTGTTGTTCAGTCATTAATGCCCTATCACTTTATTTTTTTGATAACTGCCCTGCCAGTTTACTTGAAACAGAGCAAATCACCAATCGATAGTTAATGTTTAAGGCCATTTCTGGCTTTAAAAGTTAACTTATCATCGACAACGTCCACCACAATCGTCTGACCCGATACCACTTTTCCTGAAAGAATTGCTTGTGCTAATAGGTTTTCGACTTCTTGTTGAATAGCTCTTTTCAGCGGTCTTGCGCCATAAACTGGATCAAAGCCGGCTCGGGCAATATGAGCAAGTGCCGCTTTACTCATTTCTATACCTAATTCGCGTTCTTCTAAACGTTTTTTAAGGCCTGTAAGTTGTAGTTCAGCAATCGCACTAATGTGCTCATTATTAAGCGGATGAAATACCACAGATTCATCAACACGATTGATAAACTCAGGTCTGAAGTGTTGCCCAACTACATCCATGACGGCATCTTGAATTTGGTCAATTTGGCCTGTCGTGAACTTTTCTTGGATGACATCAGAGCCCAAATTAGAGGTCATAATGATAACGGTATTCTTAAAATCAACCGTACGTCCCTGACCATCGGTTAAACGCCCATCGTCGAGTAACTGCAATAAGATGTTAAATACATCTGGGTGAGCTTTTTCAACTTCATCGAGTAAGATGACTGAATATGGCTTTCTTCTCACCGCTTCAGTTAAATATCCACCTTCCTCGTAACCAACATAACCCGGAGGTGCACCTAACAAACGCGCAACGGCATGTTTTTCCATAAACTCAGACATATCAATACGGATCATGGCATCTTCTGAATCAAACATAAAGTTTGCAAGCGCTTTACATATTTCAGTTTTACCAACCCCAGTGGGCCCCAAAAATAGGAAAGAGCCAATTGGTCTGTTTGGGTCGCCTAAACCCGCTCTTGAACGTCTAATCGCATTCGCAACGGCAGATACAGCTTCGTTTTGACCAACAACGCGGCGGTGTAGTTCTTGCTCTAAACGCAGTAACTTATCTCTTTCACCTTCAAGCATTTTAGAAACAGGAATACCTGTCCACCTTGATAACACATCAGCAATTTCACTGTCCGTTACTCGGTGTTTTAACAAGTTCATGTCTTGCATTTCAGCCTGACTGGCTAAATCGAGTTGCCTTTCTAGCTCTGGAATTTTGCCGTACTGCAATTCAGACATGCGATTTAAATCTTGCGCACGAGAGGCTAATTCAAGATCTAATCTCGCCTGCTCTAATTCAGATTTAATATTTTGCGCGCCTGCCAAAGCAGCTTTTTCAGAATGCCATACTTCATCTAACTCGCTGTAACGCATCTCTGTATTGGCTAAATCCTCATTTAACGAAGATAAACGCTTTTTACTGGCTTCATCTTGCTCTTTAACGAGTGCTTGCTGCTCTAGTTTGAGCTTAATAATACGGCGCTCCAATTTATCTAACTCTTCAGGTTTAGAGTCAATTTCCATACGAATACTAGAGGCGGCTTCATCGATCAGATCAATCGCTTTGTCAGGTAATTGTCTATCCGAAATATAGCGATGAGATAAAGAAGCAGCGGCAACAATGGCCGGATCAGTAATTTCTACAGAGTGATGAAGCTCATAGCGTTCTTTTAATCCACGTAAGATAGCAATGGTATCTTCAACACTGGGTTGATCGACCAATACTTTTTGAAAGCGTCGCTCAAGCGCTGCATCTTTTTCAATATACTGACGATATTCATCTAAAGTAGTTGCACCTACACAGTGTAATTCTCCACGCGCTAATGCCGGTTTGAGCATATTGCCAGCATCCATCGCACCGTCCGTCTTACCGGCACCCACCATCGTATGTAATTCATCAATAAACAGAATCACTTGGCCTTCAGCTTTGGATAACTCATTGAGAACCGATTTTAGTCTTTCTTCAAATTCACCACGGTATTTTGCACCAGCGACTAAGGCACCTAAATCAAGAGATAACACGCGTTTGCTCTTTAAGCCTTCAGGCACTTCGCCATTGATAATACGTTGGGCTAACCCTTCAGCAATTGCGGTTTTACCAACACCAGGCTCACCTATTAATACCGGGTTGTTCTTAGTACGGCGTTGTAAAACTTGAATAGTTCTTCTTATTTCGCTGTCTCTGCCAATAACAGGGTCAAGTTTGCCCTGTTCCGCTCGCTCAGTTAAATCTATGGTGAACTTTTCTAACGCTTGGCGGTTTTCTTCAGCATTTTGATCATCAACCTGTTGGCCATCTCTTAATTTCTCAATTGCCTGTTCAATGCGTTGTTTGCTACCACCAGATTTTCTTAAAATATCACCTAACGTTGCTTTATCTTCTACTGCAGCCAGCACAAATAGCTCACTAGAGATGAATTTGTCTTTGCGTTTTTGAGAAAGTTTGTCACACATGTTTAATAAGCTAACCATGTTGTGAGATAACTGGATATCTGCACCAATTCCATCAACTTTGGGAGTGCGATCAAGCGCTTCAGCAAGTTGCGAGCGCAGGCCGTTGACATTCACATCAGCCAGATCAAGTAAAGCACGTGTGCCACCGCTATCCTGATTAAGTAAAGAGTACATTAAGTGAATAGGTTCAATGAACTGGTGATCACGACCTAAAGCCAAGGATTGAGCATCCGAAATAGCGAGCTGAAATTTACTGGTTAGTCTGTCGAGTCTCATCTTAGTAACCTAATTTGATAATGCTTGTTACTAAGTAAATGGGATGTTCGTGGTTTTTTTCAAGCAGCGAGCAAGAAAAAATAATCTTTATTCGATCCAGATCAAAGAAGCCATTCGACCCGTTTTTCCATCTCGTCGATAGGAAAAATATTGGTTTGATAGTTGATAGGTGCAATCGCTATTTCGATAAATATCTGTTACTCCCAAAGCCAGTAGTTGGTTACAAGCTAATTGCTGTAAATCAGCCAAATACTTTCCTTGCTCAGCAGCATGTTGATGGATAGCAAAAGCTTTGACGTTTCGACTATCCAACGCTGTAAAAGCAGCCTTAACATCTTCACCCACTTCAAAAGCACTAGGGCCGATACAAGGGCCTAACCAAACCTGAAAATCACCGAATTGGCTCTGTAGCTGGTTATTTAGTTGAACAAGTGTATTTTCAATGATATTCGATGCTAGAGAACGCCATCCACAGTGGATAGCAGCAACAGCCCGACCGCGTTTTTCTGCCATTAACACAGGTAAACAATCAGCAGTCATAACAGAGGCAACTTTTAGAGCCTGGCAAGTAAAGCTGGCATCAGCTTTTGGTAATTGAGTTACATCAGCATCAGGATTGATATCTGGGTAAGATGCCAAATCTATCGCTATATTAGAGTGAGTTTGCTCAAGCCAGAAAGGTTGATTAGGCGTTGGTAGTAAAGCTCGGTTGCTTATTACCACTTGAGGGTCATCGCCAACGTGCAGCCCTAAATTGAAATACTCAAAAGGCGCTTGGCTATTTCCAGTACTTTGTTTATCACCTCGACAAGTTGAGAGGGCTGTTACCCCCTCCACTTTTGGCCAATTTGGCTCAAACCAAGGTGATGGATGGTTCATTAATAGCTATCCACACCGTGCTCATTAGCATCTTCACGAAGTAGTGCATTTAGTGTTTGCATATCTTCTGGGATATCGGCTTGAAACTGCATCCACTCTGATGTTCTAGGGTGTTCAAGTTCAAGTATAGTTGCATGTAACGCCTGACGACGAAAAGCTCGTAAGCCTTCAATCAAGGTTTCGCTCGCACCTTTTGGTGGACGAACAACACCGCCATAGCCCCAATCCCCCACTAGTGGGTACTTTAAAGAAGACATATGAACGCGAATCTGGTGAGTACGCCCCGTTTCTAATCTTAATCTTAAACGCGTGTGTGCACGAAAACGCTCTGCAACGCGGTAATGAGTAACCGCATCTTTACCACCTTCAACAACAGCCATTAGCGTGCGTTTACTTGGGTGTCTGGCAATAGGCGCATCAACTAAACCGCCAGCTGCAAGCGTACCATTGACCACAGCTTCGTATTCACGAGTGACGGTTTTATCTTGTAACTGAGCCACAAGTGAAGTTTGTGCGGGTAAGTTTTTAGCAACAACCATTAAGCCTGTTGTATCTTTATCTAAACGGTGGACAATACCTGCACGCGGCACATTTTCTAGATCGGGACAGTGATGCAGTAATGCATTCAGTAATGTTCCCTGTTTATTACCAGCACCTGGATGGACAACTAAACCAGCGGGTTTATTAATGACGAGAATATCTTCGTCTTCATAAACGATATCTAAGGCGATATCTTCCGCTTCATGTCTAACTTGAATTTCGATTTCTGCATCGATTTCAACCAGCTCATTACCTAACACCTTTTCACGTGCTTTGGTCACTACTTGACCGTTTACCTTAATACACCCATCGAGTAACCACTCTTTTAATCGAGAACGAGAATATTCAGAGAAGCGTTCAGCGATAGCTTGATCAAGGCGTTTGCCCATAGCTGATTCAGTTAAATGGCCAGATAATGAAACAGTTTCTTTCATATGAATCTCAAGGTTGGTTTATAGGATAATCGGTGCAAGATAGTTAACACTGGGGTAAACTAGGTTTAATTGTACCTTGTAATCGACTTTTGAGATAGTCATTACAAGCTTTATCGTATATAACGCGGTACTTAGCGTGCAAATTCGTTTGGTTAGCTAGCCTTTTCTACAACGAATGTGGCAGTATTACGCTAATGAGAAAAATAAAAAAGCTTAGTCAAAGGAGCGTATTTTGACTCTTAACAAATCAATTATCGTCAGCATTTTATCGATGAGCCTTTTAATAGGCTGTTCAAGTGCCCCAGAAGAAGTGACGATTTCTAATAAAACGACCGTTCAAGAGCAATACGAAAGTGCCAAAGAATTGCTTGAATCTGGCGCTTACTTTCAAGCATCTGAAATTTTAGCAGAACTCGACTCTCGTTATCCGTTTGGTCCTCACTCTCACCAAATTCAGTTGGATTTAATTTACGCTTACTACAAAATGGCCAAATCGGCTCAAGCGATTGCGTCAATCGATCGTTTTATTCGACTAAACCCAACTCATCAAAATATTGCCTACGTACATTACATGCGTGGATTAGTGAATTACCAAATGGCACAAAATGCTTTCCAAGAGTTATTTGGTATTGAACGCTTTGACCGTGATATTTCAAAATTAAGAGAAGCCTTCAACGATTTTAAAACCGTTATCGTTGACCATCCAACTAGTAAGTACGCCAATGATGCTAAACAACGCATGGTTTACCTCAAAGACTTTATGGCGAAAACAGAAATAGCAGCAGCAGAGTATTACATTGAGCGAAGCGCTTGGGCTGCTGCGGCGAATCGAGCTAAATATGTATTAGAAACTTTCTCTGATACGCACCAAATTGAACGCGCATTAGAAATCATGGTTGAAAGCTACGGTGAGTTAGAGCTAGATACGTTAAGAGCCAACACCCTGGCGACGTTAAAAACCAACTTTCCTAACAACCCGTTAGTCAATTAAATAAAAAATTAAGTGATAAAAAAACCGAGCATGGCTCGGTTTTTTTCTGTCTGACATTTCATTTATTGCTTATTGTCATCAACAGGAGTGAGTTTAACCACTGCCAAATAATGACCTCGTAAATAGATAGTTAAACCAATTGCTACTAGCCAAAAACCAAAATGGACATAATGTCGATAGCTTTGATCTAGGTCTATGGTCAGATGTAAGCAAAACCAAAGTCCGCCCCAAATCAACAGGTAAATAATCCAATTTAGCCAAGTAGGAAAAATACTCTCCACTGACTTAAGCAAAAACGTTTTACAATGTGGACAACCTAGGTTTTGTCTCTCATCCCGAAATTTTTTGATGTGCCTAGAATGATCCGCAAACTCTTGTTGGCAAACAGGGCAAGTATAATGATTAATCATGATTACAGGTGTTTTCCCCATGGGCCACTTTTATAATCAATATACATGGCCTCTACTTTCGCTCTAGCCCAAGGTGTTCGCCTTAAAAACTTTAAGCTAGATTTAATACTTGGGTCTTTTTTAAAACAATTGATATCGACTTGTTCTGCCATGGCTTGCCAGCCTAAGTTTTCAGAAAGTTGTGTCAATATCATCTCTAACGTGACCCCGTGGAGTGGGTTTTTCGGCTGCTCTTGCATACGACTACCTAGAATAAACGACATCTAATAGGCTGATTGTACAAAAGCAGACGATTTAAGTCTGTAATTTAAGTATAATCGCGCCAATTAATTCCCAGTAAAGGCAATATCATGATCAAACTCGGCAAATACCAAACCTTAACGATCGAAAGAAAAGTGGATTTTGGTTTTTTCTTAACCTGTAATGAAGGAGAGGAAGTCTTATTGCCCAATAAATATTGTCAATCTAGTATGAATATTGGCGATAGTATTGAAGTATTTATCTACCTTGATTCGGAAGATCGAATCACAGCGATTAACAAGCCTGCCTACGCTCAGGTTGGTGATTTTGTTGCACTGAGATGTATCGATACCAACAATGTTGGCGCATTTTTAGATTGGGGCTTACCAAAAGATTTAATGGTTCCTTTTGCCGAACAAAGGAAAACCATGGAAGTGGACAGTCGCTATTTGGTTTATGTTTATGAAAACCCGGTTGATGGTCGCATCATTGCCAGCAGTAAACTCGATAAGTTTATCCCTGAAAAATCGAAAGGTTTTACTAACAACCAAGAAGTGGAACTATTAGTGGGCCCTAAAACAGACTTAGGCTACAAATGCGTTATTGAAAATCGTGCTTTGGGTATTCTGTTTTTTGACGAGGTGTTCAATCAAGACGTTACCTTCGGTCATAAAATCAAAGGCTTCATCAAGCGCGTTCGTCCAGACGGGAAAATTGACTTAAGTACCAGACAGCAAGGCTATACAACACTGGGCCCACTTGCTGAGAAAATCCTTAAAATGCTGGCGGAGAATGGTGGTCATATGGCCGTATCAGATAAAAGCTCTCCGGAGCTGATTCGTCGTTTATTTGCCTGCAGTAAACGAGAATTCAAGATGGCGATTGGTAGCCTATACAAGCAGAAAAAAATTCTTTTGACTAAAACTGATATTGAATTGATTAAATAGATTTGAGAATGTAAAAATATTTAATTTTTTTTACAATTCAATTGGAATTTAAGTTAAGGCTTACATTGCCGATACAAATTGGCAATGTAACAATATTGTGACACCGTGTTTTCTATTCAATGAAAAAATGAATTAAAACAATGCCACGGAGGCATGTTTTGGAAAGCTAACACAATCGCTAATTATTGGGAGCCTTATGAGACTATCCGCAGTAAATAAAATTACGCTTGGTTACGCAACTGTTATAACTTTCCTTCTAATTGTGGGTTTTAGTGGTATCAATAGCATAGGTACTATCAGTAACAGTATAGAGAAAATTAACGCTCAAGCTGTACCTGTAAAAAACCGTATCGCAACACTATTAGAAGACGTTGCGGCGGTTAACCTCATCATGTACAAACATTACAACGCCACTGAACAAGCCGAATTAACCTCGCTTGAAAACCAATACCAAGATTATAAAAAGCAGCTAATCAGCGAAATAAATCAGCTTGAAAGTCAGTTAGCTAATTTACCCAATGCCAGTGCACAAATTAAAGCACTTGATAGCGCTAACCAATCTTTAAAAGAAGCCTTCGATGAAATTGACCAAACAATGGCCTTATCGGAAGACGCGTTAAAAAACTTCAGCCAGCTTGATAGTTTTACCGCAGAACTCAACAGCGTGCAGGCTAAATTTGACCACCACCTTGAATCATTAGGAGCAGCCCCCGTATCTGCTGCGGCCAAAAAAGAACTCATTAATGCCGAACTATCGATTGTTCGTGGTATATCCATCGCCAAACAAATGGCCTCAACTCAAAACTACTCACAATCTCGGCAACTGACTGCTGAATTTGGTGCATGGCTAAAAGAATATGTAGAAATTGGCTTTAAACTAAAAGCCATTCCTTTTTCTGGTCAAACCAAACGTTCCGTAGATGCTTTTTCATTATCAGTAGGCGATTTAGCTTATCTAGTAGCAAGAGATAAAGGTTTAAGCGATGTGGTTAATCAGTTCTTATCGGTTAAAAACACACTGACTGCGAATTTATCAGCCAACCAAGATATGCTCGAGTCGGTACATTCTGCATTAAAAGGCGTCTCTGGTTTTGCCAGCCAATATTCAGATGCAGTTGCTAAAGATGCTAATGAGTCGGTTAATGACAGCCAAGTGATGATCATTATATTCAGTGTAATTGCCATTGTACTAGGTATTGCAGTAGCGCTGATTGCGATCAGAAATATTCGCAGCCCGCTTGATGAAATGAACGAATTATTCTCTAAAATAGCGACAGGTGATTTAACGCAAACGATCACTGTCGATAGCAACGATGAATTCGGTCGTTTAAAAGCGTCGGCAAGTCAGCTCAATACGGCTTTAAAAGAAATGATGGCTCAAATTCGCACTCAAGCCGATAACCTAGCTAATTCAGTCGATCAAACCAGTGCTACTACACGCGAGCTGCAAACTCATATATCCGATCAAAAAGAACAAACGGATATGGTGGTGACCGCTATGCATGAAATGGCTACAACTATTAAGGAAGTTGCTGAAAATGCACAGACGACCTTCAGTGAGATGAATACGGCTTCTGAACATGTTCAAAACAGCCAAGATAAAATTGCTCAAAATAATCAGATTAGCTTCCATCTCGCTGAAGAAATGGAAAATGCAGCATCAGTTATTCGTATGCTTGACCAAGATGTCAATAAGATTGAAGAGATTTTACAGGTTATTGAATCCATTGCTTCTCAAACTAACTTACTTGCGCTTAATGCGGCTATTGAAGCTGCGCGTGCCGGTGAGCACGGTCGAGGCTTTGCGGTTGTTGCCGATGAAGTGAGAACCTTGGCAAAACGCACACAAGATTCAACAGAAGAAATTAAAGCAAATATCGAAACCTTATTAGAAGGGTCAAATAAGGCGGTTGATGCCATCCACGCATCACAAGACAAAACCCAACAAGCGGTCGATATGTCAAAAGAAGTCTCATCGTCTATCGATTTAATTGCTGATGTTATCTCAACAACGAAAAACCTCAACCTTCAAATTGCAACGGCTTCTGAAGAGCAAAGTGCGACCGCAGAAGAGATTAATCGCAATGTAGTACAAATTGCCTCTTTATCAGAGCAAACAGCCGAAGGCTCAAGCTACAACGAGCGATGCATTAACGATTTATCTGTTTCTGCACATGAATTAGAAGACCTCATCAAGAAGTTCAAGGTATAGGTGGCGATACTATGAAAACAATGACAGCAGCAGTATTTGCTCTAAGCGCTACATTTAGTTCAGCTTTACAAGCCGCCACCGAAGTTAATTTCTATACATGGCGAAGCCAAGAAGCAGGTTTGTGGCAACAAATTAATGACCGCAACCTCATTCCAGGTGTTAAGGTAAATATAAAAGTTTTAAAGTACGAATCGTATACCGATCACGTCCTATTGAACTTACAAAATAATCAAGCTGATTTATTTCAATGGGCACCAGGGGCAAGCTCTTTGCAAAACCTTATTAAGCATGATTTTATTTCGCCTTTTCCCGGGGATTTATCAGACATTAATACCAGTGCCCTACTGGCCTCTTTAGCAGCTGATAATCAATATTACGGTGTCCCTTTTGCCCTGCAATTGCAATCCGTACTGGTTAACAAAAAACTGCTCAATAAAAATGGTATCAGCTCAGAGCCATCTTCTTTATCGGCATTAGAGCAAGTCTTTGATGAATTAAAAGCCAAGGGGATAACCCCGATGCATCTGGCTGGTAATGAAAACTGGTATTTGAATCAATTAGTCGCTGAAGTGTTATTAGCGGGTTTAGTTGATGAAGGCTTTGCTGATAGGTTAGTAAAGGGTCAAGCGTGTTTTACCGATAGTGAATATCAGCAAACATTAGAATTACTAGCCCGTTGGCAACAAAAAGGTTATCTCAACAGTAATGCCGCTAGCGAGAACTATGGTGGTATGGCTAACTCAGTGGCACTGGGTAACTCTGCTATGGCCATTGATGGTGGCTGGCGTACCAACCCTGCTTCCACTTTTTATAGCGTTGATCCTAATTTTGAATTCTATTTTTGGCCAATCCCAGGCAAGGTAGGTAAAGTTTACGCTCTGGGTGATGGCTCTTATCAAGTCAATAAACACTCTGAAAATGTCGATGAGGCCAATCAGGTATTAGCGTTTACCGCAACTAAGCAATTTGCTGAATTATTTGCTCAACAAGTTAATGAGCTACCTGCCTACGGCGGCAGTTTATACATTGAAAACCCAGTGTTAAAACAAATGGCAGATAAAGTATCAAGCAATGCTTATACGGTAAGCTTATTTAACGCTTACGATTTAAATAAGCAATCACCGAGTTATAGAAGCTTAATTGTTGATGGTTTAAAAGATTTATTCAGTAATAACAAAACACCTGAACAAATCACTCAAGCTATTCAAGATGGCTTAAATAGCTGGAATTACGTGGGCGCCGCTCAATGTAAATAAGCTAATTGCCAAACCAAATGAATAAAAAAGGGCTATTGAGCCCTTTTTTATTATCCAGATAACGGACAAGGTTAGTTTTAGCTATCCAAAAAAAAGCCCAGTGAAAACTGGGCTTTGACACAGAACATTAAAATTTATAGCAATTATTGGGCGGCAATATTTGCTAGCTGAAGTGCGTTTTGCTTTTCAGACTTTACGTACTTAACCCATTGGTTGGCTAAGCGGCGACTTGATTTGTGATCGATTGCTTGTTCGAACGCCAGCTCAGAGTCTACGTATTCTTTTAAGTTAAAGTGCGCCATACCCAATACTAATTTAGCTGTACCCAAGTCAGTCAAATCGCCTTTTGCCTGCGCTTTTTTAATTGCAGCAATTGCTTCTTTGTTGCGATCTAGATTTAACAAAGTCTGACCTAACTGTGCATACAGGTCACCGTTTTCGGCAAGCTCAGCAGCTTTAGTTAATACAGGTATCGCCTTTTCATCTTCACGTGCCATCGTTAAGCTTTGTGCGACAAATTTTAAATTATCGACATTCTCATCGATTTTACCGTCTTTAATGCCCTGCTCTAATAACTTAGCGCCTTTGTAAGGGACTTGGTTAAAGACATAAAGTTGAGATAATGATTTAATGTCAGTGTGCTTGGTGACAAAACCACGCTGAAATGCTGTCTCCATAATGGCGAGTTGCTCTTCTTCACGGCCTACTTCACCATACATATTTGATAATTGAATCCAATACTCAGGCTTATCATATAAAGCCACCATACGCTCAAGTACTTGAACCACCTTTTCAGGCTGTTTTAGTTCATAAAAAGCGGCACGTTGTAAAACTAACCAGTTTTCATTCGGTACTTGGCCTTTTTCATCGGCTAAGTTAATGGCCGTTGAAATCGCTTCTAAGGTGTTTTTATAATCTTTAGATTGATAATAAGCTTGTGCTTTTAATACATAAGCACGCTCGTTTGGCTTGCTGTTTAATGCCATCCACTGATCGATATAAGCCACAGTTTGCACGTAATCGTTTTGCATCATGCTCAATTGTGCCAGTGAATATAAAGTGGCCATGTGTAATGACTCAGGGATCACATCTTGTGCGATGACTTCTTTGAAGTTATCGGCAGCGCCCTTGTAATCTTCTTCTTGGTACAAGATGAACGCATAGAAATTGTGCATCATGGCAATTTCATAACTGTTCATTGAATTCTTTTTACGCTTTACGTTATCAAGCGCTTCAAGTGCTTCTGTTACATTGCCTTTATCAGCTAAGCCTTGAGCATGTGCTAATTGGCTATAAACCTTAGAACGCAATGCAGGAACACGTTTTGTTTTTTTAGTTTGTGCAGTTGGCTCTTGCTCAGCTGTTGCGTGACCAGCAGAGCCCAGCGCTACTGCAAGGCCTAACAATAACGACAATAATGGCTTGTTCATTTTGTTACCCTTCTTGTTTATTCTAAATAAAAAGCCTGACTTTGAACCCATTAATCACTACAAAAACATGATCAAAGCCAAGCTATAACTTTGAGTAAATTATTTACTCATCTCAAAAGTAATGCGGTTTTGTACACCAGCAACTTCCGTTGGCTCACCGTTAATTACTCTTGGCTTGTATTTAAATTTCAGTGCTGCATTAAGCGCTGCTTGGTTGAAAATACCTTGAGGCTCTGCTTTAACCACTTGTGGGTCTCTTACTGAACCTTGTTTAGTTACGGTAAATTCAACAATCACGTAACCTTCAATACCACGTTGTGCCGCACGTCTTGGATATACCGGCGCAACTTTAACGATAGGTAAGTATTCACCATCGCTTGATTGCAGGCTTAATCCACCTTGAATACCAACATCCGCCTGAACATCAGCACTGAAGTTAGTCGTTGCTGCACCTACATTAGGATTTGCTGCTTGCATTTGCGGTTGCTCCATCGGAGGTGGTGGCGTTTTTGGCTTAGGTGGCTTTTGTGGTTTGCGCTCTTTTTTCTCAACTTGAGATTCTTTTTTCACGCGTACAAAATCAAGCACACTACCTTTTGGTGGCTCAGTCATAGCGCCTTCACCACTTGCAATCAAAGATTGCATGCCAAAAACCAAAGCAAAGGTCACAGCACCTGCGAGTAAGATGGCTAATAAGTATCGGATGATCATGACTTATAACCTTTAATTACTCATTGGCCGCAATTGATACATCGTATGCACCTGCAGCGCGTGATGCGTCCATTACCTTCACTAACGTTTCTACGTTGGCTTTGCGGTCTGCTTGAATAACAACAGAGCCTTGTGGATTTTCGGCTTTTAAGCGCTCGATGTTAGCTTGCACAGCACGTACATCAATACGACGCTTATCAATCCAAATCTCACCTGCATCGTTAATCGCAATTAAGATGTTGGCGCGTTCTTTTTTAACGGCCGTTGGTGCATCAGGACGGTTAACATCAATACCCGCCTCTTTAACAAAAGAAGCCGTTACAATGAAGAAGATAAGCATGATAAATACAACGTCTAGCATTGGCGTCATATCGATGTTTTGTTCTTCATCGTCCTGCATTACATTGATTGGTGACTTTCTCATAATAAAATTCTCAACTCTTTTTAGTGTTCCATCACTAGCTTGTCTGCCAGTAACTCCACTTCTTTTTTGGCATTACGCTGTAACCAGGTCAGGATAAATACGCCTGATAATGCGCCAACCATACCCGCCATTGTTGGGATAGTGGCTTTAGAAACACCTGATGCCATTGAGCGTGCGCTACCTGTTCCTGAAATAGCCATGACATCGAATACTTCAATCATGCCTGTTACTGTGCCTAGTAAG
This sequence comes from Marinifaba aquimaris, assembly GCF_013328345.1. Classification (GTDB taxonomy): domain Bacteria; phylum Pseudomonadota; class Gammaproteobacteria; order Enterobacterales; family Alteromonadaceae; genus Marinifaba; species Marinifaba aquimaris. Next base: position 22,901 of record NZ_JABULX010000030.1, on the reverse strand, counting down.
CCTAGGAATGGGCAAAGAGCGACAAAACACGCTAATAAAGCTAAGTTTTGATTAATTGCCATTGATGCACGTGATATTTGTGCCTGACGAATTTGCTCCGCGTCCCATGAACCTTTATCGGTACGCGCTTCCCACTCTTGTTTAATACGCTTTTTGATTGTAGGAAAACCTTTAAATACAAACACTAAGCGCTCGAATATCACTATCCACATGACGAAGATGAGGCCGGCGATCAGGGTTAATACCTGACCACCTGTTTCCATAAATCCTCGGATAGCTTCACTCATTTCAGCTAGTGCTAACACCTTAAGCTCCTTTTTCAGAACGCTCAGCGATGATACCCGCGCTTTGCTCTTGTAAGATGTAAACTAAGTTCTTAGAGCGCGTGTGTAGAACTGTGTAAAGTAAGATAGTTGGTATAGCTACCACTAAGCCTAGAACCGTTGTCACTAGGGCTTGAGAGATACCACCGGCCATTAATTTAGGGTCACCTGTACCGAATAATGTAATCGCTTGGAAGGTATTGATCATACCGGTTACCGTACCAAGTAAACCCATAAGTGGTGCAACAACAGAGATGATCTTAATAAACGTTAAGTTGCGCGTTAACTTAGGTACTTCACGCATAATCGCTTCAGATAATTTAAGCTCTAACGTTTCAGTGTCCGCTTCTGGATGCTTGTCTTTAACCTGCATCACACGGCCTAATGGATTATCAGATGTCGCTTTATCCGCTTTTAATTGACGACGCACTTTACCGCCAACTAATGTTAAAGAGATGAAACGCTCTAACGCGATTAATAAGCCCACTAAACCAACGGCTAAGATAACGTAACCAACTGTACCACCTTGCTCAACACGCTCTTTAGTATCAGGTGCTTGAACTAATAGTGATAAAATTGAACCGCCTGTAGGGTCAAGGGCAAACTCAACAATACCTGAACCATTTTGAATCGCATCGGCACTTGCTGTGTAACGCGCTGCAGGTTGACGAGCAAGCTCAGCTAAAGAGCCTGTTTCGCTTACGTATTCGATGTATTTACCATCAGCAACTAAGTTGAATGCACCAACACGAACGATTTCTTTTTCAACCTTATCACCCGTTTGTGTGATAACCGGTGCTTTGAAGGTTGTGATCTTGCCAGATTCAGTCATCTCACGTTGTAACTCGAACCATACCGTTTCAATTTCTTCGATACTGGCTAGCTTTGAGCTTTTGCCCATCTTTTGTGCTAACTCATCCATGAAAACGTCACGGTTTGGATATTGTGTTGAGATAATAGAGTTTTGGAATTTACCTTTTGCATCACCTGCAACTTGTTGTAAAACACCGAACAACTCTTTTAAAGAACCCATGCGCTTATTTAATGCATCGGTTTTATCTGCAAGGGTGTACTCGTTCTTTTCAAAGTCAGACTCTAACTGCTGACTAGTTGCGATAGCGTTATCACGTGTGTTTATCGCATTTTGTAAAAGCTTAACTTGCTCGTTTTTACGCGCCATGAAATCAGCTTCGCGTGCTTTATTTTCTTGGCTTTGGAATAACTGACCTTGCTCTAATTTAGATAAAAGTTCATCTAAGTTAGCCGGGCCTTCTGCCACAGCTGGTGCAGATAACGTCATACAAGCTAAAGCAATTGCAGCCGGCTTAGCGGTTAATTTTTTGAAAGTATTTTTAATATTCATGTTCTTATCCTGCCGGTATTACTGAGCTGCAGCTAAAGGCAACATTAATAAATCAGGGGCTAACTGCTTACGAGCAATACGTAAACCTTTAGAAATTTGAATGCGGTACTGTGATGGTAATTCGATAAAACCAGCTTGGTCTTTATCCCAGCTACCGTTCACTTGACCATCGCGTGTTTGATAATAAAGTGCGACACGGCCTATGCGTAAGAACTCAACATCGCGCTCTACACCATTGATTGTTAATAAACCAGTGTAAGCTTCGATTGTTTTTCCGTAGTCAACTTCAACTTGGTAAGCTTCTAAAACACGGCGGAATTTTTCAGACGTGGCAACATCAGCTGCACTCATCATGATTTTTAAATCAGCGATGCGTTTTGCACGCTCATCAGCTAAGAAAGGAACATCTAAAGCAACAAACTGCTCTAAACCATCAACCATACGGATCATTAAAGGTACGATTTGACGTTCAATTACACTTACTTTGTCAATTGAAGCATCTAACTCAGCCATTTCGGCTAATTGATTATCAACTTGCTTTTGCAATTGACCGTTGTATACGTTTAAACCTTCGATTTCTTTGTTTACTGTTTTGAATTGTTGTAAACGCTCTTGAATATCATCGCTGATTTTATCGATTCTTTTTTGTGATTCAGCGGCTGATTTATTAATTTCGGCACCTGCTTTAACAACAGGCTTTACAATATCATTCGCGCTAACGTTAGCTGATAAGCTAACCGCTGCCGCGATTAAAGAGATTTTTAGGCTGTTTGAGAGCTTCATTTAAGCTTCCTCGGTTACTTTATAATTGACGCGAGAAAGGGTATTTCAGCTCAGTGACGTTTTGATGAACCAAATATTACGTAAAAGTTACAGGGCAAAATTTTTTAACACAAACGTAAGAAAAGAATCACGATTGAAATGTATCTGTCACCATTTATTCATTTAAGACCAGATAAATGAATAATTGGTGACATTTTTTTTACTGACTTTTTGACAGTCTTGTCATATTCCAAGCGAGTAGTAAGCGTTTTGTGTCACGGATGAGCACAATTAATTTTGATTTTTACTGATGATTTCAACTAAGTCGTTCTCAATTAGATAAGCCTGATCGAACGTTTCTAACTTGTTGTATGAAATCATCCCTTGAATGCCGTCAATATAAGCTTGACCGCGTTCTGAGTATTTATCTAATGTTGTGGCAAGCTCCATTCCAGATATTGCTTGGCCATCAGCTCGTAGCTGTGCTCTTAATGAACGCAACTTTTCATAAGCCCCCGTCGTGTTTATATTCAGCATATAACCTTTAACTGAATCAAGAGGGCTATCGAATCGCGCCAAACCATAATTACCTAGCTCTTTTCTTTGTTGCTTAGGGATCATGCCTTTACCAGAAAAATCCCACTGACCAAAGAATGCATTGCCCTCTCTGGCAAAACGGGAGGTACCCCAACCACTCTCTTCGGCAGCTTGAGCTAAGGCAAGTGATACCGGTAAAATATCAACTCTTAATAAAAGTGCTTGTCGCATCTCTTCAGTTAACGGTGAAGCACTGTCTTTAATAATCCGGTATTTAACGGCTAAAGCTTTTAATTCCGGTGAAGTTAAATCATCATTTTGAACGCGTTCTCTTTCCAACAAAATATGTTCATTAGAGATTAAAATGAGCGGCGCCATCAAACGAAAAAAGACATCCTTTTTGATACTGACTGGCATTTTTTGAGAGCGCTCAGCCCAGCTTTCTCCGACCCCGGGAAAAACGATACGCGGTACACCCCGACTACCTTGCTGCCATTGTTCTGCATCGTAGTCGAACTTTTCAAATACCTTTTGCAGCTCAGCAATAGAGGCAATTCGTTCTTCAACCACGGGTTGAGAACCTGCTACTATCGTTTTATCTGACCGTTTGGCGATAATCTCACGCTCTTCAACCGTCGGCGCACAAGCCGATAAAATAGCGATACCCGATATACATGAGATAAATTTTTTAAACACTAACATTACAATCTTCCATAACGCTTTGCTTGATGCATGGTTACAATTTAGCCAATGCTTTTATATGTGCAACTACGCTGCGCGCTAAAGCGGGTAAATTATAGCCACCCTCAAGGGTCGAAACTAAACCACGACAACAGTCCGTATTATCAGCAATGGCACGAATTTGACGCGTGATCCAAATATAGTCATCTTCAACTAAGCCAACCGAAGACATATCATCATCAATATGGGCATCAAACCCGGCAGAAATTAAAATTAACTCAGGTTCAAAAGCGGCTAATGGGGCAAATACACCCTGTTCAATCGCATCTTTGAACTCATCACTTTTCGCGGCTGAATCTAGCTTGATGTTAACAATGTTCTGTTGCTCGACATCAACATCCGTTTCTGGAAAAAACGGATATTGAAACGATGAGAAAAACAGAACACGCTTATCATCGATAAATATATCTTGCGTGCCATTACCGTGATGAACATCAAAATCAATAATTGCGACGCGCTTTAAACCGTAGTGTTCAAGTGCATGAGCGGCCGCAACGGCTACATTGTTGTAAAAACAAAACCCCATGGCTTTTTTGCGTTCTGCATGATGGCCTGGTGGTCTAACATTACAAAATACTGAATCATGCTCACCAGCCATAACCAGATCAACACCAAGCACTCCAGCACCCGCTGCGTGTTGCGCTGCCAATAAGGTCTTAGGGCTAAGTGGTAAATCATCACTTAGCATATTAAAACCTTCTTCAGGTACTTGGCTGGCTAGTTCGTCTAGGTAGTCAGCATCGTGCACGCGTTCAAGTTGCTCGCGCGTCACTAAAGGCGCGTCTTTGTGCACAACACAGTAATCTAAACCTGTCGATAAAAGTTGATTATTAATGACATCAAGTCGCGCCGGACACTCTGCATACCAATCGGGTACTTTGTGCATTCGGCATTTGTAATGGCTGATAATCGCTGCTGTCATTTATTATTCTTATTATGTTTTTTATTTTAGTGCTTTGTTATTTTTAGTCGTCTAGCTCAGGCTCGATAAACTCAGTGCCCCAGCCGTCATACTCAACGCCAAACTCCTTTGCCATTTCAGCCATTTTTTTCGTTTGTTCATTGATGGCCTCTACTGACAATGTGGTCTGTGCAACCACGTCAAATGACAAAATCTCTTCACCATCGTCGGTAATATACTCATCAGCATCTGTTGCTTCAAAACCGTACTTATAAGCGGCAACAGCTGCTTTTTCTAATTTGTTGAAGTCAGTAGAAGAAAAATGGTGCTCAATTACATAAGTGGCATGAGGGTCACTACCGTCTTCAAGTAATGACTCAACAACCATTTTGTTAAAGGCTAATGGGTTTTCGTGAAATTCCACAATGCGCTCCTCGTTAATTAAGCTTTGGCTGACTTTTCTAATTCAGCCACTTCGGCATCTAATGCTTCAATTTTTTCAAGCATTAAAGTGTGATATTCATTTGCTGTTTTTCTTAAATCTTGGCTTTGCTCGGCTGTTAACTTTCGCGGCGCTAAGGTTTCAACAATTAAATATCCATTATTCCAACGGTTTAATTTAATTTTTTCGTGAGTGTTATTCATCACGATAGGGATAATAGGTACATCAGCTTCTTGAGCTAACTGAAAGGCACCGCGTTTAAACTTTAATAGGCCGCGACCATAAGAGCGTGTACCTTCAGGGAACATCCAAACGGTTACATCATTTTTAGTAATGGCATCAGCTGCTTTTGATAACGTGCCATGTGCAGCTTTTCGATTTTCTCGGTTAATTAAAATATTGCCCGATAGCCAATACAACCAACCAAAGAACGGGATCCACTTTAAGCTTTTCTTGCCAATGGTAACCCCGCGTTTAGGTAAGGCACCAGAGATAGTAAAAATATCATAACTGTTTTGGTGATTACCTATGATAACGGCAGGGCGAGTTTTCTCAGCTTCTTCATTGGTGCGATAAATCACTTTTACGCCGATAATCCATGCTACTTTGGCATATAGATCAGCAAATACTTTTACATTGGAGGGGTTGAAAGGTCTGAAGGCGCAAAAAACAACACCGATTAAACTAACAATGATTAAATAGATAGCAATTAAAAGAATACGAATCGCTGCTAACAAAATGGCTCTCCCCTATAAATTACGGCGCAAAGTATATGTTTATCTGGCACAAAAGTCAGCAAGGGATCGATTCAATTGATGTTCGATGCGATTTTAGGCAAGAAAAAAGCGACCTAACGTCGCTTTTTTTAATTTATTCTCAGCTAACCATCACTGGGCTCTAGCTCTGATGATACACCCTCATCGGGTATGTTAGATTCGATCAACACATCATCAACGCGTTGTAACCCTCTTGGTAACTTATTACCTCTTCGACCACGTTCGCCTTTGTAATGTTCCCAATCTTTCGGCTTGAGTGTCATTTTGCGTTTACCCGCAACTAAAACAATACCATCTTGTTCGCTCACAACACGGATGTGTCTTAGGTACTCTTCTCTATTGCGCGCGCGTTCAGCACTGATACTAATCACCTTATTCCCCTTACCTTTAGCAAGTGAAGGTAAATCAGCAATTGGGAACACCAACATACGCCCTTCGTTCGATACACCCACGACAAACTGCTCCACATTAGACAATTTAACAGGCGGTAATACCTTTGCATTGGCGGGTAAAGTTAATACCGCTTTACCGTTTTTGTTTTTACTAACAAGGTCTTTAAACTGAGTAACAAAGCCATAACCCGCATCGGATGCCATCAGGTATTTATCATCATCTTGCGCTAAAATAACGTGCTCAATGCGCTCGCCCGCACCAATATTAAACCGGCCTGTTAATGGCTCACCTTGGCTTCTAGCAGATGGTAAAGTATGGGTTTCAGTGGTAAAAGCACGACCTGCAGAATCAACAAATACAGATGGTTGGTTAGAGCGACCTCGAGCAAAAGCTAAATATCCATCCCCTGCTTTGTAATTTAGCGCCTGTGCATCAACATCATGGCCTTTAGCACAACGACCCCAACCTTTTTCAGAAACCACTACTGTGACGGCTTCTGTCGGTACTAAGTCTTTTTCGCTTAACGCTTTAGCTTCAACACGCTCAATAATAGGTGAACGTCTGTCATCACCATATTTTTTAGCATCTTCAGTTAGCTCTTTTTTGATTAGCTTTTTAAGCTCTTTATCAGAACCTAAAATTTTCTCTAACGCCTGGCGCTCAGCTTCTAATTCATCTTGCTCGCCGCGAATTTTCATTTCTTCCAACTTCGCTAAGTGACGAAGTTTGAGCTCTAGTATTGCTTCAGCTTGTTTGTCTGTTAACGAGAAACGCTCGATAAGTTTTGCTTTAGGCTCATCTTCAGTACGAATGATATGAATCACTTCATCGATATTTAAAAAGGCGATTAATAAACCTTCTAAAATATGCAAACGAGCAAGCACTTTGTCTAAGCGATACTGCAAACGACGTGTAACCACATCTTTTCGATACTCGATCCACTCTTTTAAGATAGTGATCAAGCCTTTAACTTGAGGTCGACTATTTAAGCCAATCATATTCAAGTTAACGCGGAAATTTTTCTCTAAATCGGTTGTAGCAAAAAGGTGTTGCATTAATTGTTCAGTGTCAACGCGGTTTGAGCGCGGTACGACAACTAAGCGAATAGGGTTTTCATGGTCAGATTCATCACGTAAATCGGTCACCATAGGGAGCTTTTTCGCCTGCATTTGCGCAGCAATTTGCTCTAAAACCTTACCTGTTGAAACTTGGTGTGGCACTGCTGTTATTACCACTTCACCATCTTCAATTTCATAAACGGCACGAGATTTAATGCTACCGCGACCCGTTTCGTAAATTTTCTGGATTTCTTTAGCGGGGGTGATGATCTCAGCTTCTGTTGGGTAATCAGGTCCAGGGACTAAAGCCATCACATCTTCGATTGAAACGTTTGGCTTATCGATTAATAACTTACAAGCAGAAACCGTCTCACGCACATTGTGCGGTGGAATATCGGTAGCCATACCAACAGCGATACCTGTAATGCCGTTAAGCAAAATATGGGGTAATCGCGAAGGTAACTGTAATGGCTCTTTCAACGTACCATCAAAGTTCGGCCCCCAATTAACAGTACCTTGGCCTAATTCAGAAAGTAAAACCTCAGCAAATTTAGATAACTTAGCTTCGGTATAACGCATTGCTGCGAATGATTTAGGATCATCTGGGGCACCCCAGTTACCCTGACCGTCAACAAGTGGGTAGCGATAAGAAAAAGGCTGAGCCATTAGCACCATGGCTTCATAACATGCAGAGTCGCCGTGTGGATGGAATTTACCGAGAACATCACCCACAGTACGGGCTGATTTTTTGTATTTAGCAGAAGCGGATAAACCCAACTCAGACATAGCGTAAATAATACGGCGCTGAACAGGCTTTAAGCCATCAGAGATATGAGGTAATGCCCTATCCATGATCACGTACATGGAGTAGTTCAAATAGGCATCTTCGGTAAATTTACGCAGCGGCAGTTGCTCTACGTTTTCAAGATTAATATCTAAAGTATCAGACATATGGCTCGGGGTAAGTTGTCATTATCATTATTAGCGTGCTACAGCTAAGAATTGAGCACGCATTGTTAGGTTTCACACTACACAAAATTGGTAAAATTTACTAGAGCACTACTCGATTAAAAACTAAAACTTAGCTGCTGCTCGGTTATATCGCTATCAGTCAGGCCAACACTTAAGCCGACTAAACGAATACTTCGCCCTTTTTGTCGAGACAGTACAGCCTGCAAAAGTGCCATAAAGTGAGATTTTTTTAACTCAGAGACCGTTTTCTCAATAGTGGTGGATTGAAAGTCATTGAACTTTAACTTCAAAACTTGCTTTTTGATGTGCTTACTCTGTTTTTTTGCATCAATGCGCTTACAAAGTTCATCAAAAAGTGGCTCGATAACTTGCTGTATTTCTCGCTCAGAAAAAATATCTTGTGCCAAAGTATGCTCTACGCCAATTGACTTTCGATCTCTGTGCAAACACAGCTCTCTGTCATCAATGCCATGACTGCGCTCAATAAGTGCATAAGCAAACTTGCCAAAGCGATCGATTAATTCTTTTTGTGAAAATACTCTCACATCAGCGGTTGTTTCTAGCCCCATATTTGCCAGCTTTTTAGCTGTCACTTTGCCCACTCCGGGAATTTTACGCAATGGTAAAGCCGCTACAAAGTCGGTGACTTTGTCAGGCGGAACGACACAAATACCATTGGGTTTGTTTTCATCACTTGCAATTTTGGCAATAAATTTATTCGGCGCAACCCCAGCTGAGGCGGTTAATTGAGTTTGTTGGTAGATTTCTTCTCGTATGGCTTGGGCAATTAATGTGGCAGAGCCATTAAAGGCTTGGCAGTCAGACACATCTAAATACGCTTCATCTAGCGACAAAGGTTCAATTTTATCTGTGTACTGCTGAAAAATTGCTCTGACTTGCTGTGAGATGGATTTGTAAAGGTTCATATCACCTTTAGCTAAAATAAGATGAGGACATAATTTTAAAGCTTGCGCAGTTGCCATTGCAGATCGCACACCATAAGCACGTGCTTCATAGTTACATGTTGCGATAACACCGCGCCTGTCTTTTGCGCCACCAACTGCCACGGGTTTACCCGCCAATTCAGGATTATCCCTCACCGCCACCGCAGCGTAAAAGCAATCCATGTCTACATGAATAATTTTCTTTGCCATCTCAAAAGCTGTAAATAAAAACAGTACTAACAATTATACATAGCACTGTTTATTTATCCATATTAAAAGCAAGGGATAAGACAGTTGCTGAAATAACTGCGTTAAAGCTCAATCATTACAGCTTTAACACACTCATTGACAGTTTAAACGTTTGAAATGAACTTATTGAAATGATTGGGTTAGTTGCTCCAACCCATCTTATAAGAGAGATAAGCAATGCCCATTAACAGCGTAAAAAAGAGAAAAGAAAATAAACCGGCATAGGGTAAATTAAATAACATAACCACCTCCAATCGTTTGTTCGGTTTAAATATTAACCAGTTAGTAATTGAAGTGAATTGCTTTTACCCAAATTAACAAATCTGATCAAAACTATGCTTTGTATTGCCATGGCCCAAAAAGCAAAAAGCCCGAGTATTCACTCGGGCTTTTAATTATTAATCAGGTCATTTATCGGCGTTAAACGATTCGGTTATTTTGCCACTGCTTTTCTTTTTCAGCACGTTCGGCTTCTTCTTTTGCCATTTTCTCTTTGCGGTTATCGCAAGGGTCATCACAATTACATGCTTTGTCGATACCTAATGCACCAATGCCACCGCAGCTCCCGCTGATAGTTTTTCTCTGTACCCAATAGCCAACTGACATGGCTAATACGATCACCAAAAAGAACCCGAAAACGAGTAAAAAAACTGTCATTACTTCTCCGCAACTATTGTAATGCCTTGTTTTTTAAACCTATTGTTAATAAGGCTTAAACTTAGGACTGTATTGTACTTCTAAACCTGTGGCGGATTTTACCACAAAATTCGATAATTTGTGCAGCCTTAGTTAAGCAGGTTTCGTTAAACGAACAAAAGATCAAAAATTAGGTTTTAGCGAATCAAACCACTCTGGATACCTGCTGCTTAAACTATCAACATAACTGCGGCCAATTGGAATTTCTTCTATACCTAAATCAAGCGAGTAGCTTCGTTTATGTCGTCTTCTCACTGATTTAACTTTATTTGGGTTAACTAGCCATGAGCGATGCACTTGAACTAACGACTCATCATCAAAGTAGTTTTTTATCGTTTTCAATCTCATCATGATGTATTTGGGATTACCGGTTTTTTTGTAATAAATCCCGCTGTAACCTTCATCCGCTTTAACAAAATAAATGTGCTCCTTTCGGCTGCTTATTTCATATAGCTCAGATAATACCTGTGGTTGCTGAGCTAGATGCATCACAGATTGCCTGCTGATATCGATTAGGTTTGCAACACAATCAAAGAAGGATTTATCTTGTTCACTTGGTTCATCATTTAGAACAAATTGCAGGGATAAGTTGTTATTCTGCACCAAATAATTCGGTTCTTTAACGATTTTTGGCTCTTCACTGACCGACTTAATGATGGTGTCATCGGTAAGGTGCGAAAGTACAGACTCCAATTTTAAATCAATGTCTCCTGTCACTAACGCCTGCTGCTGTAACTTTTGCAAAATACTTAATCGCTTTTGATCATTTAATTTAGATTCTAAATGTTCTAGATAAACAATTTGCTGACTTTGAGGCTCTAAAGTTAATTCAAGTATGAAATACCCCTCATTTACCTGAAAAGCTTGTTTCCACTTTTGCGCAATTTTACTTAGTTGTAACATTGCATCCATACAACATAGTGCCGTAAGGTGGCATTTATCGGCAGCTAACTTAACTTTAAATTCACCTTGTTTGAGCATTATGCGTAATAAAAAAATCAGAGCCCGAATATCTGATTTGACAAAAACGAGGCTGTCACTGGGTAAAGCTGATAAATAGTCTTTATCTAAACTCATGACCAGAGCATTTAAACAAACACTTCGATTTCTCAATTTCATTTCTGTCGTCGTCAATTCTTCAGCATTGATATTTTGTGATAAAGACAATAAGAAGAGCTGATCATTCTGCAATTTTAGTAATTTCAACTGACTATCATAATAAAGCTTGGGAAGTATCGCGCGCGAAGAGCGTTCAAATAGCACACACAACTGTTCAGCAATTAAGCCGACAATAGCCAAATGATTGAAAAGTTCAGATTTAATTCCCCTATGTTTTTCTAGTTCTGCATCCGCTAGCTTCTGCTGTTTAAGCTGATTTAAACGCCAAAACATCCCCACAATGATGATCAAAATGCCAACAAATATACCTAGCAATAATTTTTGATACTCAATCAACAAACTCTTTAAATCGAGGATAAATGCCTTAGTCGGATAATAGTGCTCAAATAATAAAAACTGCAGCGATTCAGCCGATTTTACATCACTGCTCAACTCCGATAATGCCACGCCAGCAAAGCCTTGTTGATCAGCATAATGAAGTTTAGCAAGTGCAGATTGATGAGATTCAAAAGTAACGAAAAGTTTGTGCTGATGGTTATATACATAGTGACCTTTAGTGTATTCATCCCAAATAAGCTCACTGCCTTCTTGCTCTAATAATTCAAGTACTTGAGAATAACTAAATAAACCAGAAGGTTTACCATTTATGTCGTTGCGACTGGAATCCGGCAAATACTGCCATGGTTGGTATAAACCTTTATTTTCACCATATTCAACCCCTTGCCAGGCGTGAATATGGCTAGGAATAGACATCACGATTTTATCCGCCGGCAAGCCTTTTTGCTTTAACCAAGCTACCCCAGCCTCTATGGTATTCTCGGGTGTTGGTAAATTTGGATTAATGCCCAAAGGGGCTTGGTGTTGCGCCTCTTTACTCCATGCGCCATACATAAAAGATGACGTAATAGAAACAAAATCAAGATGTTCACTAATTTGCTTGGGGTGCCAGATACCTGAATACTCTTCAACAAATGCAGATACTAATGACAACCAATACTTTTTTTTTCGTTTTGTTTCTAGTTGATCTAAAGCTTGCCTTAACTCTGTAATAAGCAGTGAAAGATTGTTTGCATCGTCAGGATGATTAGGGTTACCAGGATCACCACCATAAACAGGGTAGCGCCAGTCAACTTCAATTCCATCAAACTGATATTTATCAATATGCTCAATTAAATTATTAATAAAGTACTGCCTTACAGTGGCATCAGCGGCAATTGCGGAAAAATAAGTGGAGTTACCCCAGCCGCCCAAAGAAATGATATTTTTTAAATGAGGATGTTGCTTCTTAAGCTTAAGCATTTGGCCATAACTGCCATTTAGCCGATCGCCTGAAATGGTGTGGTCTGGGTAGTTAAATTTGATATCCGTTTGTACATCACACATTTCAACCGTTCCACCCTTGCCCGGTTTGATGCATTTGTAGATCAGGTGCGTCAACCTTTGCGCTTCTACATCATGAATGTGGTAGTTGTAATTATAAATAACCCAGAAATGAAAGTAACCAATTACCCATTTCTCTTTTGCTTGACCAACAAAGCTTAAAAATACGAACAGTAGACCTAATACCAAGCGCATGATAACAACCAAAACTTCAAAATTTCCATATACAAGCGTCAGTTGCATGGGCCACTGGTAAACACCAGATAAACACATAACCAACATTTATTGCTTTTTTATAACAATAAAAACAAAAACTCAACATCTAAAAATATTTAATTTTTATGAAAAAATAAAGTTAAATTAACAACTTAACTTATTTAAACGAAGTTTCTTGGGAGAGATCAGGCGGCGATAAATAGAAAGGCATGGTTTAAACCATGCCTTTGAGTGAGTTGTTATTACTTAACAATACTTAAGTGGAATAACTGACGGTTATCTGTAGAACAGGCTTCAGCATGAACCGTATTAGTTGCCTTTTCAGTGATATATAAACATGAGTTAGTTTCTTTGTGACGAATTTGCCAAGCATCACCTCTTGGTACCAATTCAAATTTCATGTGTTTATCACCATACCACCAGTCCCAATGGTCAACATCCATGGTGCCAGAGTTAACATACATGGCCTTACTGGTTCCTGTATGCATCAAATTAATATACTTAGATTCATCAGTGCCTTTAATTTGCCAAACCTGATCGTATGAAGGAAAACAATTAAAGGCTCTGATATTACTACCATTGCTCGCATTTGGACTATACAAACAACCATGAGTTTGTTGATGACTAATTCGTATTCTGTAACCAGGTTTCAAAGCAATCTGAGTAGGTGTTTCTGTATCAATTTGGATTTTAAGTTCACCATTTGCCTGATTTTGTAGATTTGTGCGCTCAACAACAGGAACATCATCAACCCACCCTGTAATTTCAAGGCCAGTATCAATTTCAAAGGCGTCTAAGTACGGGTCAATTTTATCAAATCTTAAAACAACATTTTCTTTGTTAAATGCATGGTCTCGGCGAGTCCATACCTGGTCCGTAATGTTTTGAATATAACAATTAACTGCGGTCAATTGAGCCGTGATACCATCCCAACCATCAACTGAGTAGCATTTTTGAGTACCTGCGTTGTAGCGAATTTGTTTACCGGCGCGGTTAATACCATAAACAATTTTATTGTCGTCAACTTTTAAAGAACCTGGCACTAACCATGTTTTAGGATCTTGTGTTGCACCATAGTCGTGTTGTGTCTGCAACCAACCGTGGCCTGCTGCCCAATAGCTAAATAATAACGTGCCATCATCCGCAACACTGTATACACCGTCTTTGTTTGTCGCTAAGCTGCCCGGAACAGAAGGTTTATACGTAGTCGTTAGCGTTGCAAAACCAACTTGGCCGTTACCTGCATTGTAAGTATTGAAAATACGACCATCGTCAAAAGTACCAAAAATACGGTCATCCCAACCCACTAGAGAGTTAGGGCTAACATGTCCTCCCCATTGGCCAACATTTACACAATCAAGGGTATCGATAAAACACATATGAATGGAGTGATTACTCTGCTCAGTAATGGCATAAACCACCTCTCTACCATCATTTTTACCACCATAAGTCAATGTATTAGGAATAACTTGTTGATTACTTAATTGAGAAAAGAGGCTTAAGTTTGTGCCTTCGACTTTAAACAGACTGCCACTTTTAGAGGCTACTACTACCCCTTTATCGGTATTAACTAAACTACCCTGAGCAAAGGTTGCAAAACTAACGAGTTTAAAGCTATCAGCAAAAATATCACCACTTAGCTCAGATGAAACTAACTTACCGGCAGTGCTTATCGCATAAACTCTGTCACCATTGTTTGAAACGGCGATGTTGCCTGGCTTAACTTTTGTATGTGTTTGCTGATGAGTAATGAAATCACCACCCACTTCTTCAAACTGAACAATTTGATGATTTTCATCAACAGCGAAAACCGTATTACCCGGACCTTCTACTAACGAGCCAACAAGCAATGGACTATTTGATGAGACGTATTTTAAAGTGCCATTAGCTAGGTAAACTTGCAGGCGACCATCTTTTGTTATTGTTGCAACCCCAAAATAGTCTTCAGATGGACTGCCAACAAAAGCCTGTAATCCAGATGTTGGTATCCCGCTAATTGCTAAGCTACATTCTGCCGTTTGCGAAGTGTAATCATGAACGGCGCCATCTCTGGTCACTAATGAAAAGTTTGCCGCTTTTAACTGAACTGGACTAGATGCAAATACTTCTGCTGCACATGCATCTTTAATTACTAGTTTTTCGAAGAAATTCGTTTCATAAACCCAGCCCTTTGAATCGGCTAATGAAGTAAATTGACTAATTGGGGAAGGTTGGTAAGACGTTCCCTGAGGTGTGGGGTGGCCATGTGGGAAAGACACCATACTTTTTGTGAAATATTCTGCATAATTAAATTGAAAACGTTCATTTGGCAGTTTACCACTAGGTAAATCGTCTTTTGTTGGCACCCCCTGAAAAATACCGTCACAACCTAAACCTAAGCTAACTTTATCTTGTGTACAGATAAAATCATAATTTAAATTCTGCTCGGGATTATTAATGTCAGCTTGGATCGTACCAAACTCTGTCGATACTAGATCTAGATCCATCGTCTCGTTAAAGATATAACCTACAGTTGCAGCATTCGCATTACACTGAATTGCCCCCATGATTGCCAAAGCAACTAAATTTGTTTTTGTTTTCATCTAAATGTCCACTTTTTATAATTTATTTGGATACGCCTTAAGCGTTTTTTCAGAATAAATAGCAAAATCTTCCCTGCACAGACCACCTGGGCTGATAATCACCAAAAGCCAATAAAAAACATTTAATATCAATAAGTTAAATAAAAACCTATATACTTAAAATATCGATAAACGGCCCTCCACATAGTGCTCATTGAGCATAGAGCAACTAATAGAAAGAAAAGGATAAACAGCTGATTTAAATGAAGTTTTTTATTCATTAAGGCGAAATCATGCCCGTAAGGAAGCGTTACTGAAAATGAGTATTCAACGTTAAAACAATCTGAACTCATCATGAACGAACAGATAAAAATCTTACATAACAAACACTTAACCTATATCCATTGATAAAAACAAACATATTAACGGCTCATAACAGGTTGTTTTTAAGCGCTAATGAGGTGACATTCAAAAGGATAACTAAACCAGTAAAAACAAATTAAACAATTGTTTTAATTAGCTTTTATCTTTGCACTCAAAGCGGAAAGTAAGTTTTAGTGGGAAAAATACAAATAACACTTATCTATTGCATAAGGTTTTAGGTAAAACGAGAAACTGATTTTCTTTTTGCTTTCCACCTTCTAAAAAAGCCCAAGTAGTGTGTATTTTGGTGATGAGTGATTCAGCTGCGAAGGTATATCCAAATTGAGGTATTTTTGAAGAAGCTAAAGAGGTAACCTAAACAAATTCAGATAGTTCAGTTTCTTATACAATGAATAGTATGACATGTCTTGATAAGCCTCCGAAAAGTCATTATCGACGAGCAAAAAAAAGTACGTTTAATTAAACGTACCTTTATAAGAAGATAAGCTATAAGCAACTAAGTATTATCTCTATAGCTTTTGAGTCATGCCAAATTCTATTTTTTCAGCGATTAGTTTAAATAAGGTTTGAATTTAGGGCTGTACTGCACTTCAAAACCGTCTGCCGATTTAACAATAATAAACACGGCTAAGGCTTGCTCTTTGGCAAATTCGAGTGCTTTTTCAGGTCCCATTACATTCATGGCAGTTGCTAAACCATCTGCCATCATCGCTGATGGATGTAGCACAGTAACCGATGCTAAGTTATGGGTAATAGGTTTAGCTGTCGTTGGGTCAATGGTATGAGAAAAGCGCTTGCCGTCTTTTTCAAAATAGTTTCGGTAGTCACCCGAGGTGGCAATACTGATATTAGCTAGGTTGATAATTTTTTGCACGCTGCGCTCCCCCGAGGTTGGCTTTTCAATGGCTACACGCCATAAACCGCCTTGTGGCTTTTTACCTTTAGCACGCATCTCACCACCAATTTCAACGAGGTAGCTGCTAATCCCCTTCTCTTCTAAGTACTCGGCAACTTTATCGACGCCAAAACCTTTGGCGATAGCTGATAAATCAACTGAAATTTGTGACTGGCTTTTGGCAAGTGTATTTTCTGTAACGGCCAACTTATCTAAACCTGTTAAGCTTTTTGCCAGTTTTAATTCATCTTCAGTAGGCACGATATTGGTTTGCCCCTGTGCACCAAAGCCCCATAAGTTAATTAACGGTCCTACGGTCACATCAAGTGCGCCTTGAGTTTGTTGACCAATTTCAATCGCTTTACCAACAACAAACGCCGTATCTTTTGATACTTCAAACTTCTCTTGCTCTGTGTAGCGATTAAAACGGCTTAACTCTGAGTCTTTTATATAGGTCGACATTTGTTGGTTAACGGTTTTTAAAATCGATTCGATATCACTGTAAAAGCTTTGGGTACGAATTTTGGATTTATCCGCGTAAAACTTAACTGAGTAAGTCGTCCCCATTGTTTTACCTTCTAGTAAAACTTGCTGAGGGATTTGTTGTTGAGCTTGGCTTTGAGTTGTTGGCTCGGTACAAGCGGCAACAAACAAGCAACTTGAGGCCACAATGGCTAAAGACTGAAGTGCTTTTTTCATATTGATATTGTTTATCCGTAAAGATCTAATTTTAATACGATTTAGTGTGTTACTGATTAAAAGTATAACACTGGTTAATCAGCTTTTTTCGGCAAAATATGCTGACAAATAATTAATCATGGCTTTCAGCTTAGGCGTCGCCCCTTTGCGACTGGGGTAAACGACAGACAAATCAAGCTCTGGCCCCGTCCAATCGGGTAATACGAGTTCAAGCATCCCATCAACTAACGCTTTATCGGCCATGTAACTCGGTAAAAGGGCAATCCCCATTGAATCGAGACAAGCTTGACGGATGACCATAAAATCATCACAGGTAAAAGTAGCATTGATAGCATAATCTTGCTTTGTTGTATCTTTATTTTCTGACAATTGCCAATTGGGAATGTTAGACAAGGTATTCATAAATAGACACGGTTGCTCAACCAACTGCTGTGGGTGTGTTATTGCTTGGTATTGGGCTAAGTAGTCTTTACTAGCAAACAGCTTCATTTTAATTCGATAAATGGGTTTAGCGATTAAGCTAGAATCATTATTTAAGCCGACACGAATAGCAAAGTCGTAATTTTCTTCAATCAGATCGACTCGCCGATTCGCTAATTTCATCAACAACTCAACTTTTGGGTATTGCTGATGAAACTTAGCAACAATGGGGGCAATGAGCTCAATTCCTATGGTATTGGACGTACAAAATCTTAACTTGCCTTGTGGTACCTCCGATAACGCATCAATGCAATCAAAGCTGGCATTAAGCTCCTCCTCAACTCGTTTAGCATGCTCATAAACTAGCTGCCCCATTTCCGTTAAACGCAATGCTCGGGTTGTTCTTTCAAGTAAAAGTACCTTTAACTCACTTTCTAAGCGGCTGATTTTGCGACTAATGTTAGATTTAGGTAGCCCCAATACATCAGCCGCCTTGGTAAAGTTGCCTTGTTCAACAACTTGGACAAAAACCAAGTAATCATTGATATCAGTTATTTTAGTCTTAAGCACTTATTGTTACCCTAAATAGAACAATCACTCCCATTTTAGCGTATTTATCCAATTCAGGTAAGCCTCTAAACTTGCATTCAAGTTAAACAAACAATTGAACACAAATAGGAAAAGACAATGCAAGTACTTCACTTTAACGAATTACCACAAGGCGGTTTCAACGGTTTAACAGAGAAGCGTTTTGTAACGGATAGACGCGTTTTTCAGGGCCGCGCACATGAAAAGGCATTCGATGGTTTAGGTAATTTTGTTTACTTAGCCGATGCGAGTTACTTGCCTTTTGGTGAAACAAAAATGCACAGTCATAGCGAAATTGACGTTATTTCTGTAATGGGTTCGGGTCGTGTTTCGCATGAAGGATCGCTTGAGCACGGTAAAGATATTGAAGCCAACATGGCTCAGGTACAACGCGCCGGTGCAGAAGGTTTTGCGCATAATGAAATTAATCCCGAAGAAGGGCCTAACCAATTAATTCAAATTTGGGTTTTACCAGACCAATTAGGTGAGCGTGCAGGCTATAAAACATATCAATTTAAGCACGGCGAATTAACTAAAATCTATGGCGGCAGTAAAGCACAAGACGATACATTCTATAGCCAAACAGCTTTAAGTGTCGGGTTAGCTAACAAGGGCGATACTTTCACTTTACCGGGGGAATTAATGGCTTATCTACCAAAGGGGGATGCAATTATCAATGGAGAAGCGGTTAAAGCACAAAGCCTAATCAAAGTAGAAAACGGTATTGATTATCAGGCACAAGATGATGACGCCATGATTATCTTTATTTACCACGATGATGCACAAAACTAATCAGTATTAATTTGAACTAAGGGCAAAGTAAAATGAGTAAAATAAAAAGCAGTTTGAGCAATTATTTAATGTTAGTGCCACTGGTTTATTTCATTCCACCTTGGGTGGCACAAAATATCAGTGATAATCATTTGATTGTCACTCTTATTTCTCTTGCAGTGATTGTGCCTTTGATTAGTTTTGGCTTAATGCCACTATTAAGCCGCTTTTCTGGGGCCAACAAGCAATAATAATGGTAATTAGCTAAGCTCTACGGTAAGGTGCGCCGCTTATCGACACGTTAGCAAATACGCTAACTAAGTAATGAAAGAGTATCTGTATGCTATTTGCTGATTTACCCCTATCTGAAGCCATCTTAAAAGCTGTGGCGGAACAAGGTTATAAAACCCCATCACCTATTCAGGCCAAAGCTATACCGCCTATTTTAGAAGGCAAAGATGTAATGGCTGCAGCCCAAACGGGAACGGGTAAAACAGCAGGCTTTACCTTACCTATTTTGGAAAGGCTTGCTGAAGGTAGAAAACCTAAGCCTAACCAAGCTCGTGCTTTAATTTTAGCGCCAACGCGTGAGCTAGCTGCGCAAATAGATGAGAATATTACGGCTTACAGTAAACACTTAGTATTGAGTAACCAAGTGGTTTTTGGTGGGGTTAAAATCAATCCACAAATGATGAAATTAAGACGAGGCGTTGATATTTTAGTTGCCACGCCTGGCCGTCTACTCGATTTACATCAACAAAATGCCGTTAAATTTGATAGCCTCGAGGTGTTGGTTTTAGATGAAGCCGATCGCATGCTCGATATGGGCTTTATCAATGACATCAAGCGCATCTTGCGATTATTGCCGCCAAAAAGACAAAACCTGTTGTTTTCCGCTACCTTCTCAGAAGAAATTCGTGATTTAGCAAAAGGGTTAGTCAATAACCCAATTGAAATTTCAGTAGCGCCTGAAAATACCACAGCCGAGAAAATCAATCAGACGATTATTCCGGTAGATAAAAGACGCAAAGCCAAATTACTGCATCATTTAATCGTTGAAAATGGTTGGCAACAAGTGCTGGTGTTCAGTAAGACGAAACACGGCGCTAATCGTTTGACCCGTGAGCTAGAATCTAAAGGGGTAAAAGCTGCTGCTATTCACGGCAATAAAAGCCAAGGTGCTCGCACCAAGGCACTTGCTGGTTTAAAAGCAGGAGAGATCAGTGTCCTAGTGGCGACTGATATTGCAGCTCGAGGCATAGATATCGACTTATTGCCAATAGTGATCAACTTCGAACTACCACATGTCAGTGAAGATTATGTGCACCGTATTGGTCGTACAGGTCGAGCGGGTAGCTCAGGGCGCGCCATTTCTTTAGTCTGCGCCGATGAGTTTAAATTGCTGTCAGATATCGAGCAGCTTATTCAACAACTGATTGTTCGTGAAACGGTTGCCGGTTTTGAACCGGTTAATGAACTGCCAGAATCCGTGTTACGTGCGCCGAAAAAGAAAAAGCCGAAAAAACCGAAGAAGAAGCAAGCTGTAGAAGGTGAGCAAACAGAAGCTCATCAAGCTAAACCACCAGTAAAAAAACGTTCAGGCCAAAATACAAATAAGCCTAAATCGAGCAATAACCGACCTCCTAGAAAGTCAGCGGATAACAAGTCAGGCAATAACTCACCTTCCGGTCAACGCCGCAAAAGACCGAGTAAAGCAAAAGTGAGTTTTAACGCCGCTAAATAAAGCACAAAAAAAGGAGCAAATCGCTCCTTTTTAATACCTGAACATTTTTATTGCCCTGCTCTAACCAACTGACACTTATTGTCAGTTAGCCTCCATTATAGTTTTTCTCGTTGAAAATAAGCCCATTTATAAAGGAGACAAACAATGGCAACAACAGTAATAGAAGTAGTTGAATATCGTTTTAAAGCAAACGTTGATATGAAGAGTATTTTGGCAATTTCTGAGCAGCTCAATGCATTTTTAGCTGAGCAAGATGGCTTCCAATACCGTTCAATGATTCAACGAGATGATAATTTATTTAGTGACTTTATTTATTGGACAGATGAAGACTGCGCTCAAAAAGGCAGTGCAGCATTTGAGTCACACCCAATTGCAGAAAAACTGGCAATGGTCATGGAAATGGAAAACGTGACAATTTCGCTCTACAACGTATTATCAGAGCTTCAAGCTTGTGAGAAAGCTGCGTAATAGACTGAATTAATTAAGGAAATATCATGAAAAAAGCTGAGCGACTATTCCAAATCGTAACTATGTTACGCGGCCGTCGCTCAGTTGTTACCGCCAAGCAGTTGGCCGATATGCTAGAGGTGACAGAACGGACTATCTATCGAGATATTCAAGATTTAATTTACTCAGGCGTGCCTATCGATTCAGAAGCTGGTATCGGCTATAGACTAAAACCAAAACACAGTGTGCCGCCTTTAATGTTCGATGAAACAGAACTCGAAGCGCTACTGCTAGGCGTAAGAATGGTGCAAGGCTGGAGCGGAGAGTCAATGGCAAAAGCCGCCGAGTCAGCATTAAATAAAATTCATTCTGTGTTGCCAGAGAACCTACACCTTAAACATGTGCAAAAGCCTGAATGGCTTATCGTCCCTAATTTAGATGAAGGTAGAAGTTCGAAATACAATGATTTAATCGCCGATGCCATTAAAAACAAACTCAAATGTGATTTGGCTTATACCCGAGAAGACGGGCAGCAAAGTAATCGCATTATTTGGCCTTTGGGGGTGATTTATTGGGGCAGAACATGGACTTTAATTGCCTGGTGTGAAAAGCGAGCGGCTTATCGCATGTTTAGGTTAGATAGAATCAACCTGCTTAAAACCCTTACCGATAGTTATCAGACAAAACCTAATTTGAGCTTAAAACATTACTTATCACTTTATTGTGACGAATAACTTTTTAACAATCTTACTTTAAATCTAGCGCGGTTATCGGTAGTGTTTAATTTGATGTTTAATCTTTAGTAAGGAAACGTTATAAATGCCTGTCACTGTTATGGAAAGTGAAACTGATATCGCGTTGTGCTTTGATGCCTTTTTTGCGCTTCGCCCCCACCTAACAAAAAATACATTCACAGAACAAGTAAAACGACAAATCTCACAAGGCTATTCTATTATCGCGATTAAAGATAATGGTATTGTTGCCAGTGCAGCAGGTTTTAGAGTCAATGAGTTTCTCGCTTGGGGCAAAACGCTCTACATTGATGATTTAACGACGCTTACCGCCTACCGAGGAAAAGGCTATGCCTCATGTTTAATGGATTGGTTAATTAATCATGCTAAAGAAATAGGCTGCGATGCCTTGCATTTAGATACGGGCCATCAAAGGCATGAGGCTCACAAACTTTATCTAAAAAAAGGACTCAATATAAGTTCGCATCACTTATCATTAAGCAACTTGCAAGTTAAAAGCTAAATCCTGAATGAAAAACATCATTATGACCCATCCTAGTATGGGTTGACACTTTTTTGATTAAAACGCCTGATGAATTTCATCGGGCGTTTTGTATTTTAAGGCCGAATGTGGCCTTTGTTGATTATATAAATCGACTGATTGTTTTACCATTTCCCTTGCCTCATTTAGGTTATTTGGTTTCATTAACAAGTATTCGTTTTTAAGAATACCGTTTACTCTCTCAGCCAGTGCATTTTGATAGCAGTCATAACCATCTGTCATTGAAC